>JAILZS010000043.1 GCA_023512375.1 Bacillota bacterium
GAGGCGGGGGTCGTTCGGTGGTCGGCCGCCCGCGCGTACGCGACAAGTTCGCCTCGGGCCGGCTGGAACGAGCAGGATCCCGCCGACTGGCTGGAAGCGGCGGACGAGGTCCTGGCGGCGGCAGCCGCCTCGGGTCACCGCATCCGGGGCGTGGGGCTCACGGGCCAGATGCACACGCTCGTGGCGGCCGGCGCGGACGGGCAGCCGCTGCGTCCCGCCGTCCTATGGTCTGACCAGAGGGCGGCCGCCTACGGCCGCGCACTCGAGGAGCGCTACAGGCGCGATCACCTGTTGGCCTGGACGGGCAACCTCCCCCTGTCGAATTTCACGCTCTTGCGCCTTCTATGGCTGCGCGACCACGAGCCCGCGGTCTACGGCTCCATCCGCCGTGCGGCGGTGGC
Organism: Bacillota bacterium; assembly: GCA_023512375.1. Lineage (GTDB taxonomy): Bacteria > Bacillota > Sulfobacillia > JAJZYS01 > JAILZS01 > JAILZS01. The sequence goes on from JAILZS010000043.1 coordinate 402, forward strand.
CAAGGACTGGCTTCGGGCTCACCTCACCGGTTGGTGGGGCTCGGACGTGACGGACGCTTCCGGCACCTACCTGCTCGATGTCGGTCGGCGCACGTGGCGGTCGGAGTGGATGGCAGAGATGGCGATCGACTCCGCATGGTGGGGTCCGGTGGTGGAATCGCCTACGCCGGTGGGCGAGCTTACACGCGCACCGGACACCCTGCGCGGTGTCCCTGTGGTCGCCGGCGCGGGCGACCAGGAGGCGAGCGCGGTGGGTAGCGGCCTCGGGGAAGGCGACCTGGGGCTGTCCGTCGGAACCTCGGGCGTCCTGTTCTGGGAGGTGGAGGCCTACCGTCTCCCACCCCATCCTTCGGTGCACGTGTTCTGCCACGCGCGGCCAGGACGCTGGCACTGGATGGCGGTGACCCAGGCGGCCGCCGCCTCCCTGCGTTGGCTGAGGGACGCCTTGTTCCCCGACCGGACGTACGCCGAACTCGATGCCGTCGCCGCCGAGGCGCCGGCCGGAAGCGAGGGTTTGCTCTTCCTCCCCTACCTCGAGGGGGAGCGCGCCCCCATCCTGCGGCCTCAGGCGCGGGGAGCGTTCGTCGGTCTCACCGGTCGACACACGCGCGCCCATGTGGTGCGCAGCGTGCTCGAAGGGGTGGCCCTGAGCCTGCGCCACTGCCTGGAGGCCATGCGCTCGGACACGGCGGCGGTGCGGCCGCGCCGGGCCGTGCTCACCGGAGGAGGGGCGCGCAGCCCCCTCTGGGCGCACATCCTGGCCGACGTGCTAGGTCTGGAGGTGGCGGTGGCGGACGACCCTGGCGCTGCCGTGGGGGCGGCGTGGCTGGCGCGGTGGGGCGTGGACGGCGAAGCCTCCCCCTACCCGCTTCGGGTGCGGGCCACCTTTTCGCCTGGGCCCGCGCGCGATCTGTACGAGACCATGTTCGCCCGCTACCTCGAGGTGGTGGGCGCCCTCGAACCGCCGGCGGGGGGCTGAGGGACGCGCGCTCGCAGGATGGCCGGGTGCATGCGGCGTTCGAGGGAGCGCTGCGCGGCCGCATAGGGCAGTCGCTCCCCAGTCGCTCGGTCGAACGCTGTATATCCCGTCGTCACCAGCGGCGCCTGCCCGGGGCGCGAGCGATCCGTCGGCACCGCGCGCGAGGTGCCGGACGGGCCTATGCGTGCGCTGAGGCATGGCCACATGGCCCACCTTCACCATCCCTAGGGTAGCCAGTCAGCAACCGTCAGAACCAGGAGTTTGGCCCCATCTTCACCACCCTCGGATGCGCCGACGCGAATTATGTAGTCAGCAACCGTAAGAACCAGGACGTTGGCGGACGGCGTTGAAGGAAACGGCATGCCGTCGGATGGGCCTCAACCGAGAGATTGCGCGCCGCTTCGACGTGGTGGCCATCTTCGCCGGTCGAGAGGCTGTGCTGCGCCTGGGCGGGGCGGTATTGGCCGAGCAGGACGACGAGTGGCTCACCTCTCGCCGCTACTTCAGCGAGGAGTCCATGGCCCTTGTGATCGAGGCAGGCCGGCTTTGCATGCCCGCCCTGGAGAAGGTGGCGCCGCTCGCGCAATCCGCCTGAGCCGCGGCGTCAGGTTCCCCGATGGCTACCAAAAGTCCGCCACTTGGCGAGACGCGGCCACGTCCACCGCCCTCCCATGCGTACGGACCGGGGACTACAGACGTGCAACACCTGCTCTCCCGGTGCTCCCGGATGACGGCGTCAAGTCGCGCCGACCTGGCCAAGCGGTGTAGCGGCTCAGCGCGAACCAAGATCGCCCATCACCTCGACCAGTACCGGCCGCCCCTCGGCCACCACGTAGGCAGCGGCTTCGCGCAGCTCTTCCTCCCAACCGGGCCTGCCCGCCAGCGGTCCTAGGGCATGGACTCCATAGCTACGAGCAAGGTCGCATAGGGCCACGGGCGGGCGCTCGATCTCCACGCCGGTGGAGAGGTCTGCCTGTTCCCGCCCTCGCCGATCCGCCATATGGCGCGCATGCGTGCGGGTGTTGCCATACCCGCGGTTGTTGTGCACCACCACCAGGAGCGGTAGCCGTTCGTGCGCGGCCGTCCACAGAGCGCCCGGTGCGTATAGGATCTCGCCATCGCCCACCCACGCCAGGACGATGTCGACCTCATGTCGGCGAGCCAACGCCACGCCGGCGGCGTGTCCAACCCCATGCCCGAGACCAGCGCCGCCCTCATGGCCGTAGTACGTGCCCTCCGCGCGAAACCGGCACAGACGCCCCAGCCACGCCTGCCTTCCGCCGTATCCCAGGCACCAGCGGTAAGGCGAAAGGGCTTGTTCAAGTGCCCAGGCCAACCCGGCGGCCGGCACCGGGCCGGCCGTCGCCTGCAGGCACGCCGCTGCCGCCTGCTCACGCCACGCCGACCGCTGCGCCTGGGCCTCTTGCCTACGCTGCACCCACACCCGTCGGCGCTCCGCGGACGGGGCGCCACGCTGCAACATCCGGATCGCCCACAAGGGCGAGCCACGCACATCGCGCACGCGCGGTTCAAAGCGGTGCCGAATGTCTGCCCAGTGGGGTCCCGCTGTTTCGCGAAAGCCGACGTGCCACAGCTCAGCCCCGGCCGGGATGTGCCCCAGCCACGAGTCGAGGTCGTCCACGTCCAAGAAGAGGACCAGGTCAGCGGACGCCAGGGCTTGGGCGGCAACAGCCGTCACGTCCGCCGGACCATCGAGGACGCCCAGCCGCACGCCGGCGTTGATCAACGGCACGGCCTGCTCCTCCGCCCAGTCGGCCACCTCCTGCGCCGCCCCTGGCCGATCGTCGAGATAGCCGACGACCGCCACCGGGCGACGGGCCCGGGCCAACGAGTCGCTTAGCGCCGCCGCCGCGTCGGGCGGCGGGGCCGGTGGTCCCGGAAGCAGCACCGGTGCCACCTCGCGCCCCGAGGGCGCGGGCGAAGCGCTCTCCTGCAGCTCTTGGTCCAGGCACAGGTAGACGGGTCCGGCTGGCGGAGACAGGGCGAGGGACCACGCGCGCACAAGGGCGGGCACCACCTCCTCGGCGTAGGCAGGTTGGTCTTCGTACCGTACGAAGCGCTCGATGGCCGCCGCCTGGGCGCGGGCGGAGTGGATCCAGTCGATCCACGGCCGCCGCGCTGCCTGACGAAGGGGCCCACTGCCGCCGATCAGGAGCAGGGGGGCACGATCGCAGTAGGCATTGAAGATGCCCATCGATCCCCGCAACAGGCCCACCACGTCGTGCAGCAGGACGGCCGTGGGCGCGTGCGAGGCCTTGGCATATCCGTGTGCCACGGCCACCGCCGAACCCTCGTCCAGGGCCAGCACCGCGCGGGGAGCCTCGGGTCCGCCGTGCACCAACGCATCCTGGAGGGCGCGAAAGGATGCTCCGGGGTTGAAGACCACGACCTGCGTACCCAGTATGCGCAGCGTCTCCACCACATCGTCGGCCACCCACCGCCCGCCCCGCGGCATCGTGCCATCCCGGGTGTTCATTGCTGGCGTCCCGCCTATCCGGCGCTAGTCGCCCCGAGCGGCGCCGTCGCGCCTGCCACGGTTTTCACCGGAACAGGCTTTTGGCGGCTCAGCAAGCCCGCCATAAGCCAGATGAGAGCGAATCCCAGCGCCTGACCGGCGTCTACGCGCTCGTGCAGCGCCAGGTAGCCGACGAGCACACCGGTTGCGGGATAGGCGAGTTCCAGCAAGGTGGCAACCGAGGCCTGCACCCCGGCCAGGCCGCGGTAGTACAGGAGCAGGGATACCAGGCCGGGAAGAAGGGCTAGGGCCACGACGCTCCCCCCGGCCGCCGACAGGTGGCCCACCTGCCGCACGCCTCCCAAGGCTGCATTGAGCACGACGAGGAACGGCAGGGCGAACAGAAACCGGTAGGCGGTCATCTCGCGGAAGGTGAGGCGCGACATCAGATGGCGGCCAAAGACCGTTCCCATGCCCCATAGGGCTGCCGCCGTCACGGCGCAGACCGGCCCGACGAGGGACGAGGCTGTTAGGTTAGCCGGGGCGGCAAACCCGAAGGACACCAGATAGCTGCCTGCCAAGCACGGCAGGACGTACAGGGCAAAGCGGGGCGGCAGGCGCTCCCCCAGCACGAGGCGCGCCCCCATAAGGGCGAACAGAGGTTGCAGCTTTTGCAACAAAATGGCCGTGATGGGCGTAGCGGCCGCGAAAGCGGTGGTGAAGAGGGCAGTAGCCAGTGCCGAGGCACCCCAGGCGATCGCGAGAAGGCTCCCCCAGTCCCATAGGGTAAGACGCCGTAACTTGCCCAACGTGGGTGCTGCCATGGCCAAAGCGAATGGGAAGAGGACCAAATGCTCGCCGAGGACTACCGTTACACTCGCGAAATGTGTTGCTAGAGGAAGGCGAAATAGAGGATCCGTGCCCCAAAGTGCGGCCCCGATCGCCACGAGTGGTGCAGACAAGCGAAATGCACGCGACGATGACATATGTGCCTCCTCCTGCGGCATGCCGTCTAGTAGAACCGACTGGTGATGACACGGCGTTCGGTGTAGAAGTTCACCCCGTCCTCGCCGTTGGCGTGCAGATCGCCGAAGAACGACGCCTTCCAGCCGGCGAAGGGCACGTAGGCCACGGGCGCCGGCACACCGACGTTGATCCCGACCATGCCCGCCTCCACCCTCTCGCGGAAGGCGCGGGCGTGGGCGCCGCTCTGGGTGAAGATGGAGGCCCCATTGCCGTACGCGCTTTGGTTGACCACCTCCAGCGCCTCGTCCAGATCCTTGACCCGCACCACTGCCAGCACCGGTCCGAAGATCTCGTCCCGCCACAGCTCGCTGTCGACTGATACGCGATCGAATACCGTCGGTCCCAGGAAGTACCCGCCTGGCGGCCCCTCGCCCCGCCCGTCCCGAACGAGCTCCGCCCCGCCTAACGCTCCGCGGGCGACGTAGCCGGCGATGCGGTCGTAGGCGGCTTGGCTGATCACCGGTCCCATGTCGACATCCGGTTCGCGGCCGTCCCCTACCCGGATCCGATCCGCCCCGTCCTTCAGATCGGCCACGAGCCGGTCGGCGATATCGCCCACCGCCACCACGACACTCGCCGCCATGCAGCGCTGACCTTGGCTCCCGAACGCTGCCTGCAGGATCTGGCCAACAGTGGGCTCCCAGGCGCAGTCCGGCATCACCACCAGGTGGTTCTTGGCTCCCGAAAGCGCCTGAACTCGCTTTCCTGCTCGGGCTGCCGCCTCATACACCTGCCGCGCCACGCGTTCAGACCCGACGAAGGATACCGCCCGCACGTGGGGATGGGCGATGAGGGCCATGGCCGTATCGGCACTGCCATGCAGGAGGTTCAAAACGCCGGGCGGCCCGCCCGCCTCCAAGAAGAGTTCCGCTAAGCGTGTGAGGGTTAGGGGCACCCGCTCCGACGCCTTCATGACCACTGTGTTGCCACAGGCAATGGCGAGCGGATACATCCACATTGGCACCATCATGGGGAAGTTGAACGGCACGATCCCGGCCACCACGCCGAGCGGCACACGCAGGACCTCGACGTCCACGCCATGGGCAACATCGGCGAGCGCCCTTCCCATGAGGAGGCTTGGGATGGCGAGGCAGAAATCCAGGCACTCGATACCTCGTCCGATCTCTGCCCGCGCTTCCGCCAACGTCTTTCCGTTTTCGCGTGTGATGCTCTCCGCGAGCTCTTGAGCGTGTTGTTCGAGGAGTACCTTGTAGCGCACCAAGACCTGCAGTCGTTGTGGCGCCGGTATCCGGCTCCACGCTGGAAAGGCCCGTACGGCCTCTTGTACAACAATGTCAACTTCTCTTGCGCTAGAGAGGGGTACACGTGCCAATATCTCTTGTGTCGCCGGATTCTGCACGTCCAGCCAGCCGTCGGCAAGCGGTTCGCGCCAATGGGCCCCTGCGAGATTGTGAAGCTGCCTAAGACCCGCCTTCGGCCATCCCTTGGTCTGCAACCGTTCAACCCCCCTGCCCAGCACCCCGCGTACTCGCCCTACGCCCCGTGGCGCGCGGCATCTGCTGGAAGACGCACCGAACTGTTGCTACGTTGCCCGCGTCCCATCCCCTTGAGACACCCTGCGCAGACCTAGGTGGCGGGTTCTGTACGCTCTGTCTCGAGCCGGGCTGCCGCAAGGTGGCCGTCGCGCTACACCCATCCTTGCCGTTCGGCCAGCGCGAGGTCGTCGGGAGTGTCGATATCCAACGCTAGGCGCGGATCGTCCACGACGGCAACTGAAAGCCGCTGCCCGCGGCAGGTGGAGAGATGGCGGGCCAGGCTATTGGGACCAAAGCGGGGGGCAAACGGCACCCCTGGGCGCAGGCGCACGGCATTGGTGCCGGTGCCCGCCGCCGACCGGTAGAGCGCCACGTCCGCCGCATCGAACCCCAGTAGGTCGGCCACGGCTGCCGGCGTGATGCCAGGAAGGTCGGCCATAAGCACAAGCCGCGTCCGTTTGCAGCCCACGGCCTTCAGGCCGAGCGCCAGAGCGGCATTCAGGCCGCCGGCCACCGGCTCTGGCAGCCAGCGGCAGTCATAGGCGACGGCCAAACGGCGCGCATCCTCCTCACCCACCAACAGGCACTCGATGTCTGCCTCGCTTTGCACCACGGCCTTGACGACGTTGGCGGCCAGCCGAGCGGCCAGAAGCTGCCGTTGCGGCGACGGCAGATCGCACAGCCGCTGCTTGGCACGGTGAAAGGACTTGATGGCCACCACCGCCGCCGCATGTTCCCCCATGCCCACGGCCCGCCTACATGGCAGAGTTAGACGATCCGGAGCGGGCGGCGGATCCTTTGGCCGCCTCGGGTCCAGTGACGGCCTGCGCGAGATCGTAGGCCCGTAGAGCCACTTCCAACGCCAGCCGCCGCTCGGGATCCAAAAACGTTGGCCCCAGCAGGGAGCGAATCTGATCAAGCCTGTAGTACAGCGTTTGGCGATGCACGAACAGGCAGCGGGCGGTGAGGTTCTTGTGGCCACCGCAGTTCAGATAGGTACGAAGTGTGCGGACGAGGTCTGTATGGTGCTCGCGGTCATGGTCCAACAACGGACTGAGCTGCTCGCGCGCGTATGCCGCCAGCGTCTCTATCGAGGCGTTGAGCAGGATGCTGTAGACGCCGAGATCCTCATAGAACGGGCTGATCTCCGGCCCCCCCTGCCGACGAGCCGAGAGGACATTCATCGCTTGCCGGTACGCGCGCGCCAGATCCGTGTCGCCCACCGGTGCACTGATGCCTGCGGTGACAGACCCCGTACCGTTCGCCAACGACGCCTGCTCCAGCGCCACGAGCGCCTGGCGCAAGCGCCTTCGGTTGTCCCCTGTCCGTTCGACCACGACCACCGCCACAGCCACGTCGTCTACGTTACCCGTTTGTGCCCGCACGCCGCGGCGACGCATCGCCTCCGCCAAGACGATGGGCAAGCATGCCCCGCTCGAGGCGTCAGGCGACAGGTCGGCCGGCGCGACGGCCACCACATAGACGGATTCGCTCGGTCGCACAGAAAGGCGCTGCCAAAAGCGATGCACCTGCCCAGGAGAAGCCCGGCCCAGCACCAGATCCCGCACCACCTGCACCTCGTCCTTGAGCAGGTAATCGCCCAGTACATGTTCCCGAAGCAAGACCTGCCCGAGAGCTCCGGTCGCGTGATCCAAAATCACCGCATCTTCAGCGTCAAATGTGTCGTGCATTGAGACAAGCGCAATGCGTCCCCACGGCAAGCCCAATACGGTAACCTCCTGATGCAATATCCAGTAAACCTTATCTTCCACAGAGATTGTGGTAGCGTCTGGTTCGGGGGAAGGAGATAGGCAATCTAGAACTCTCGCCAACTCGGATGCGCGTTGAATACGTCCGTCTGGCTCAATGGCGTAGCTGGCCCCGTCCCGGTACAGGTAGAGCGCAATGCCCCCGGTCAGGTCAACGAGCAGGGTAAGAATCGTGCGAACATCGTGCGCAGACCGCTCCAGCTTACGAAACTGCCGAAACGCGCCATCCAGTTTATTGAGGCTCCGGTAATAGCGACCGATGATGAGCGTCTGGACATCCTGGCAAACATCTACGAACTTGACCGGACGAGGAAATACGATGAGTGGCAGCGACCGGCGGCTTGCCATCTCCACCATGGCCGGCGCCGGTTGCTTCCAGTACGGGCCAAGCTGGAGGCAGACGGCTGCCGCCCGCTGCCGGGCCAGCTCGTCGATGTAGTGGGCGGCCAGGTTCTCGTCGTGGGCCAAGGCCATCCCGGTCGTCAGCACCAGCTCGTGGCCCCGGATGAAATGGGCCGTGTTGGGCACCTCGCCCACGTGCACCCAGCGCACCGTGTTGTCCAGGCCTGAAGCACCTCCGACCACCGCTGCGCCCTCGAAGAGGGGGCGGCGGAGGACGTCGCGCACCCGCAGGCCGCGTCTGGTCGAACGTTCGGCCATCGGCCGCAACCCCCCCCAAAATGACGGAATGATGCGATAAGGATAGTCGGATGTCCGCCCCTCTCCAAGGCGGCTCAGTCGCAGCGATGAGGATCCGCATCCGAGGCGAGAAGGCCGCCCCGCGCCAAGTCTTCCGGCGCAAGTTCGACAAAGCGGATGCGGACCGACCCCGGGCTCACGCCGAGATGTTCCACCGCCGCCTTGGTGACCGCCAGGGCGAAGGCCCGCCGCTGCGCAAGCGTACGCCCGCGCAGCATCTCCACCTGGATGAACGGCATCCTGCTCCCCTACCCCCGCCCCTGGGGCGGTACGCCTTCATGGAAATCGGGCGCTGCCGGCGCGTACACCTCCAGCAGGTGCAAGTCCTCCGCGCCGGCGTTGGAGGTCGCATGCGGCACGCCCGGGGGGATGAAGACAAACGTGTTTGGTCCCACCACATGGTCGCCGTCGCCAATGACGATGCGGGCTGTACCGGACAGGACCAGGTAGCAATTCTCTGCCATGGCATGGTAATGCAAGGGTCCCGGAGGCGACCCGGCGCGGATCACATTCAGGTGAATGTCGACCTGTTTGGCTCCCATGGCGGCATCCACCAGCCGAACAACGGTGCCACGGTCATACCGCATTGGCGATGTGGGCGCGCGGTCGAGCGCAACAATGAACGGCTCTGGCACGCTTCGGTCATTTGCCATCAGCTTGCCACCGCCGCGTTGCGCTCGCGTAGTGCGGGCAAGACCTCAGTTGCCACCAGCTTAAGCTGTTCATCATATTCTTCCGGGCGCAGGCGAAGGTCGAAGACTACATGGTCGGCCCCAAGGTCGATCAAGCGCTGGACACCCCGCACGCAGTCGGCTGGCGAACCGTAGATGATCATCCCCTCGATGTCGTCTACCGTCTCAAAGCTCAGGCCCTTCCAGTTCTTTCGCCGTGCTTCTTCGAACATTCCCGGCAGGCTTGCCTCAACCTTCTGAAGGGCCGTCTGGCGGTTGACGTCGATGGAGAAGTTCGGAATGATCCCCAGCCGCATCGGGCGGCCGATCCCCTCCGCACCGCGCCGGAATCTCTTCGACATGCGTTCGAAGGCCGTGAACGGAAGGCGACCTGGGAACCAACCGTCCGCATATTCCAACGCCCGCTGGATGGCTAGGCTGCTCGCGCCCCCGTACCAAATGGGTGTGTCGGCTGGCGGATGGGGGTCTATGGTCACATCTTCAAAACGGTACACTTCGCCTTGGTAACTTACGTGCTCCTGGGACCAGGTGAGCCGGAAGATGTCCACCATCTCACGCACGGCCTGGAAACGCTTCTCGAAGGGAAAACCTGTGGCATCGAACGGCTTCTGTGGTGTACCGGCGCCTACGCCCACGATGAGCCGACCAGGGCCAGCGACCATGCTGACGCCCCCGAACAGCTGGCTCGTCACGAGGGCATGGCGGAACGGTATGACGGTGGCGGTACCCACCTTCAGCCGGCGAGTGAGAGCGGCGACAGCCGTGAGGGTAGTGAACGGTTCATAGAACGTGGTGCTCTTCCCTTCGAAAGCGTGGGGCTGGAACGTGAGATGGTCGCGCACGAACACGGCGTCAAAGCCCCACTCCTCGAGCTGCGGTGCTTGGTCGATGACCCGCTCGCGCTTGGCCAACAGGCCGAAATGCGGAAGCAGGAGGCCGAACTCGACGGCCATGGCCTTCCCCCCTACCCGAGTCTCTCGCGGCGGGATATGTGCCGATCCGCCCAAGCGAACAGTTCCCCACAGATGGTGTCCAGGTGATCCACGAAGGCCCGGTAATGGCTCGTTCCTTCGAGGAGGACAAGCCGACGCGGCGGCCGCGCCTGCCTGTACATGGCGAGCGACTGCTCCTTGGGCGCAACCGTGTCGCCGTCAAGCGCAAACCAGAGAAACGCGGTGCCGCGCGCCCGGCGCACCTCCCGCGCCGCCCGGAAGGCGAGGATCTTCTCCGCGCACCACAACGGAGTGGCAACGGGGATCTTCCCCTCTGGAACGTCGCCGAACACGGTGGGCCCGTGCTCCGCCCGGTCGGGCGTGGGGATCGCTATATCGCCGCTGGGCTGGACCATTCGCCCTTGACCCGTAAGGGTCCACGTGCGGCGGTCGTCTTCCAAGGCTGCCAGGAAGGCCTGCCACTCGTATTCCCGCCGTTGCCGCCGCAACCACTGCCTGCCGTCGCCCACTCCGAACAAGGAGGCGGCAAGGCGCACGCGTCGGTCGCGCGCCGCGGCGGCGATCGCCACGCCGCCGCCGAAGCTAAACCCCAGTAGGGCGATGCGGTCCGGGTCGATCTCGGGTCGCGCCCTTAGGTACGTGACCGCGCCGGTGACATCCTCCACCTGCATCTCCGGGTCAATGACGCCACGCGGCCCCTCGCTATCCCCCCACCCCCGGTAATCCAGGAGCAGGACCGCGTAGCCGGCGCCGGTCAGCCGCTGAACGTAGCGCTGGTAGAAGGCGGCATACCGTACGGCCGCGTATCCCGGGCAGAGCACCCAGCACGGTGCAGCCGCCCGCGAGGGCAACGGCAGGTATAGCCACCCCGCCAGCCGCTCGCCTCGCACGAACCAGTGCACATCCTCCCCCTGCACGTCAGCCGCCCTCCGGTCCCTTCTGCCGGCGCACCCTCGCCGGCGCACGGAGGCACTTGGCGCCGCGGCCGGGGCCCTCCTATAGCCAAACTGTCTATATCGCCGGCGGCCTTTCCCGACAGCCCGCACGAGTCGCGCCAAAGGCCAACAGGGACCTCGCTACTGCATCCGCTGCCGCTCCGTCGAGACGCAGCGGCATCCACACCACGTGCGGCACAAGCGCCTTGATGGCGTCCTCCTCGCCGCGGTCAGCGACGTCCACCCAGGCCGCGTCCAGGGCGACGTTCAGGGCAGCAAGCCAGGCACGCACGCTTGCCTCCCCGGCGAGGGAGAGAAGCATCTGCGCCAACGGGCCTTTCACCGCCCGCCCAGCGATGATGGGCGATACCGCCAGTTTGGGAGCAGGGCTCGCCCGAATGGCAGCGGCCAGTGCCGGCACCGCCAAGATCGGTCTGATGCTGACGTACGGGTTGGAGGGGGCGAACACGATGCGGCTGGCCGTTCGCACAGCCGCCAGGGCAGCGGGCGACGCGGCGGCCGTCTCGGCTCCTGCGTATGCAAAGCCAACGACTCGATCTTGTGCTCGACGTCGCACGAGGTACGTCTGGAAGCCGAGGCGCCCCGCTCCCTCCGTGTGCACGAATGTGCGCACCTGGTCGCACGTAGCTGGGACGACCTGCACGCGAGGGTCCAGGCCTAGGGCACCGCCGATCTCAAGGGCCACCTGGTCGAGAGTCGCTCCCGCGGCCAAACGTTCGGTCCGGTACAGATGCGTTGCCAGGTCGCGATCGCCAAGGCGAAACCACGTGGGGCCCCCCAGGCGCTCCAACTGCTCCATAGTCGTCCAGGTGTCGTTCCGGATGCCCCATCCTTGCACGGGGTCGCCCACACCCGCGAGCTGGTAGGTGAGAGTGTCGAGATCCGGACAGATCCGTAGCCCGAAATGTTCGAAGTCGTCCCCGACGTTGGCGATCACCGTCAGACGGTCGTCGGGCCCCAGGGCGTGGGCCAAGGGCACGGCCAAACGGGAGCCGCCCACCCCGCCGGCCAAGAGCACCACCCGCTCGGTCACAGGAACAGGTCCTCGTTGGTCGCTCGCACCAGGTCCGTCGCCTTCCCCTCGCCCGGCGGCATGGCATAGCCGCGCACCAACGCCGCGGGCACGCCGTCTGCTTTGTTCATCACCAGCTCCGACGCGGCGGCGATTTCGTCTGCCACCGCGATCACCGTCGCGTGCAACTCGCGCCCGGAATGGTCGATGCTTCCTCGGTAGTCGCGAAAGGGACGTGCGCCGGCCAACCCGATGGCCACATTCGTTTGGCCGCGCCTCCAGGCGCGGCCAAAGGTATCGGTGATGATCACCACCGGCAGCACGCCAAACCGTCGCCCAAGGGCGAGGCGAAGCCCCTGGGCCGAACTGTCGGGATCCTCGGGCAGGAGAACCGCCTCGTCCTCGCCAGTGTTGGAGCGGTCGACACCCGAGTTGGCACAAATGAAGCCGTGATGCGTCTGGGTGATCAACACCCCCCGTACCATGCGCACCACGCGGCGTGCGCCGCGCAGCGCCAGCTCCACCACCCGCGCGTCCTTGTCCCAGGCCCGGGCAAAGGTTTGTGCCAGAGGGCTCGGGGTGACAGCCGACAGCCGGACCACCCTTCCCTCACACTTCGACACCGCCTTCTGCGTCACCACGACGATGTCGCCCGACCTGAGGCCACCAGCCGCGGCAACCGCCGGTGCGAGGTAGTCAGCCAGATCGTCGCCGGCAACGAACTCCCGTGTACAAGGGAGCGGAACAATCTCCACCCCGGTCACCCTACCACCTCTTCCTTGCCGTCCCTCTACTTCGTGACCGCGCCACGCCAAATGGTCAATAGCCCCCTCCAACCGCGTCACGCCGCACGCGGGCGGTAGGACCGGCCGGACACCACGGCGAGTGTGCCGTCGACGGGCCGGCGGGTCTCCCACAGCGCTGCTGCCACCATCTCGCGTCCTGCCTGCGCGTGATCGCCGCAAGTTCGGCCAAGAAAAAGCGACGCAAGCTGTGCCGGCAGGGGTGACGGATGGCTTTGGCCGGAGCAGCGCCCCCGTGCAAGCGGGGCGAAGGGCGACCAACGGTCTGTCTGAAACTTGCCTTCCGTCCTTAGGCATCTTGGGGCAAGGAGGGCGATGGGCAAGCGCTAACTAGGGAGGACCGTCGCCGCCGACATGTGAGCGGCGGATGCAGCCGGGTCGGTCCCCGGGCGGGAGGCGGGTCGGTGGCAGCAGGGGCGTTGAATCCCACGCAGACGGCTCTCATCCTTGTGGGAATGCAGAACGATTACTGTTCTCCGGACGGCGTCAAGGCACGGGCCGGGCATAACCTCACACGCGTGCAGGAAGCAGCACACGCCATCGCTCGCATGGTGGGCGAATGCCGTCGCGCTGGCTTCCTTACGGTGTTTGTACGCAACGAGCACGGCGTGGAGGACGCTGCCATGTGGCAGCGCCGCCGACGGGTGGCGCTGTCTCCCATGCCCGCGGGCGCGCGCACATGGGGAGCAGAGTTCTACCTGCCAGTGGCAGACAGCGACATCGTGGTGACAAAGCGGCGTTACTCCGCCTTTACTGGAACCGCGTTAGAAACCTTGTTGCGTTCAGAAGGGCGGAACACCGTGGCTATCGCTGGCGTGCAAACCCACGTCTCCGTCTTGTCTACAGCCATATCCGCGTGCGACCACGACTTTAGCGTGTATGTTGTAGAGGACGCCGTAGCTGCGTACTCCGATGAAGCAACTGAATGGGCTCTGCGTACAGTAGCTGGCCATTTTGGGCGTTTGACGACCTGCGCGGACCTTGTACGATACGCAACGCAGGGCGCGTTAGGGGGGTAGGAGTCTTGGCTGACGTTGAGCTCAGGATCCGCAACGGCGAGGTGTTCACGAATTCCACCTTGGTCTCCGCCGATGTCTTGGTGGCGGGGGGCCGCATCGTCGGCCTTGTGTCCCGGGACGACCCGCGGACGGCCTTTCGTGACATAGACGCCAAGGGCAAGTGGGTACTTCCCGGAATCGTCGATTTGCACGCTCACACGCGGGAGCCCGGGTACACATACAAAGAGGACTTCTTGACCTGTTCCCAGGCAGCGGCGATCGGGGGCATCACCACATGGATAGACATGCCTAACGTGGATCCGCCCACGGACACAGTTGAGCGATTTCTGGCAAAGCGCGAACTCGCAAGTGCTAAGGCAATCGTCGACTTCGGCCACTTCTGCGGCGGAAAGAACCCGGAGGAGGTGGAGAAGTTCGCAGCGGCCGGTGCTTCGGGATTTAAGATCTTTCAGGTTTCCGGCGCGTACCCCCACGACCCGCGTCTTGCGGAGAACGATTCCGGCGCTCTCCTTCGCTCGATGCGTGCCATCGAAGAGACCGGCTTGGTGTGCGTAGTCCACCCCTTCAACCAATCCCTGTTTGAACAGCTCGTGGCCGAGGCCAGGGCGGCAGGCGAACCGATGAACCATTACACCTTTGGCGAGGTGTATACCCAGGACGCCATCTGGCGCACAGCCGTCGCGGTTCTTCTCGGCCTCCAGGAGTTGAGCGGCGTGCGCCTGCACCTGGTGCACACGCACGCTGCCGGCAGCCTTCGACTTCTCAAGGACGCTAAGGAACGAGGGCAAAGGGTGACGGTTGAAGTTGACCCGAAGTACTATCACCTGTCACGTAAGGATCTGGACGAAAAAGGACCACTGGCATGTCCCGGCGGCTATATCACCGAAGACGATGAGCGTATGCGGACAATCTGGCGCTCGATCAATGATGGGACAATCGATGTGTTCGGCTCCGATCACGCCCCACATACGCGAGAAGACCTATCGGTCATGTATCGCAACGCGTTCGAGGCAGCGATGGGTAGTCCGCAATACGACTACCTGTATTCCTTGCACCTGACCGATGTGTTCGACGGCAAGATGTCGCTGGCTACGGCTGTGCGGCTCTTGTGTGAGAACACTGCTCGCATCCTAGGGCTCTTTCCTCGCAAGGGTGCCATTCTTCCCGGGTCGGACGCCGACCTGGTTATCGTCGATCCTGACGAAACCTTTGTTGCTACCGATGAGGGAACGGCCACGCGGGTGGGCTGGACACCCTACGCCGGTTGGCGCCTGCGTGGCCGCGTGCGCGAGACTCTGGTCCGCGGCACCACCGTTGCTCGTGACGGAGTGGCCATCGGCCAGCCTGGACATGGCCGCTTCGTCCAGGCGGTGCCGCAGCGCACGCCACCCGATCTCGGCACCCCCTTGCCCGCTCAAACCTAGCCGAGGAGGCATGGACGTGTCTCTCGTGATCGCCGCCGTCGGCTTCGGTTTCGCTTCCGCGGCCGTCCTCTGCCTGGCGGCTTTGGGCTTCACCCTACAGGCTGGGATCACCAACGTCGTCAACCTCGCCTACGGCACCAACCTCACAGTTGGCGCGTTCGGCGCGCTTGTAGGGGAGACAGTGTTCCACCTTGACATTTGGCTTGCCATGCTTCTTGGAGCATTGATCATGGGTTTCGTTTCGGTGTTCCTAAACCGCGCGGTGATCGACCCTTTTATCCGCCGTGGCACAAGACACTTTCAGATGATGTTGGTCACCTTCGCTCTAAGCATTGTTCTCGAGTACGTGGTCGTACTCATCTGGGGGGAGAACTTTTACTCATACACGGGTGTGCCTTCCGGCGTCCTCAACATCGGCCCGATGTCCTTCACGAGCTCCCAACTTCTCATCATGGGCATCGCCGCTCTCCTTCTCCTGGTCATGCACACCATGTTGCGCTACACGAAGCTGGGCAAGGCGTTACGCGCCATGGCCGACGATAAGGAGTTGGCACGCGGGTGTGGCGTGAACGTAAGCCGTATGACCGACATCACGTGGTTTCTCAGCGGCGCCCTCGCCGGGCTGGCAGGCGTGTCCCTGGCGATGACGACGAGCAGTTTCTCGGAAATCCTGGGCTCCAATTACCTTCTTGTTGTGGTTGCAGCAGCCGTGCTGGGCGGAGCGGGCGAGCCATATGGGGCGATGCTTGGCGGCCTGATCGTAGGTGTCGTCACCGAGGTAAGCACTGTCTGGATACCAAACGAATACTCGGACGTGATCGCGCTCGCCTTGCTGGTCGTGTTCTGTCTCTTTAGGCCAGAAGGGATCATTTCCGGGCGCGTCCAAAGGTCGGAGGAGCTATGAACACGGCGCTTGGATACTATGTTGCTACTATCGCAGTCTACTTCTTTGTGTACGTCATCCTAGAGCTCGGGTACAACCTCCAGTACGGACTGACAGGCATCCGCAACGTTGGCAACTACGTCTTCACCGCTTTCGGTGCGTATATCGGCGGCGTACTCAGCCTTGGGCCGGCCAGCACAACATTGCAGACGTATATCCTCGGGGCCACGCTGCCGTATCCGCTGCCACTTGTGCTGGGGGGCGTTGCTGGCGCTGTCGTTGCCGCCGCCCTGGGCTTTTTGTTCCTGTACCGCCTGAGGGCACAGTACCAGGCGATCGTCACTCTGGTCGTGGCCCAGGTGGCCTGGCTGGTGGTTGGCAACTGGGTGCCTCTGTTCAACGGCTACAACGGCCTAGCGGGGGTTCCGCAGCCGCTGGCGAGCACGCTCGGCCTGCCGCCGGTAGAGTACCAGTTCGTTTTTGCTGCCATGTCGGGCGTGGTGGCCCTGGTGTGCTTTGGGTTCATGCAGCGCCTGGCACGCTCGCCGTTCGGGCGCATGCTCAGAGCCATCCGCGAGGACGACACGGTGGCGGCCACCTTCGGCAAGAACGTGTTCGGCGTTCAGATGACGGCGCTGGTGCTGAGCGGCTTCATGGCAGGACTGGCCGGCGCCCTTCAGATCGAGTTCCTGGGCGCTTGGTCTCCCTCCACCTGGAGCGTGCCAGAGGGGTTTGTCGTGATTGCTGCCCTCATCATCGGCGGCACCGGCAACAACTGGGGTGCGGCCCTCGGCGGTTTCATCCTGCCCGTCGGCATTTACGAGCTCACGGTGCTCATCCCCGCCTTCAACAGCCCAGGCGTTGGCTCCACGGTGATCCCCGCCCTACGCTGGATCCTCATCGGCTTGCTCGCCCTCGCCTTCTTGTGGTTCCGGCCGCAAGGGATGATCCCCGAGCCAAAGCCTGCCTTTCCGCCTCGGGCCGTGAGCATCGGCACGCCGGATGCCACCGAGGGCGCGGAGGTGGTGTCGTGAGCTCGGACGCTGTGGTGCTGGAAGCAATCGACGTCCACAAGGCGTTCGGCGGCGTCCAGGCGGTCAACGGCACCTCCCTGCGGGCCGCGCGCGGCCGGATCACCGGCCTGATCGGACCGAACGGAGCGGGAAAGAGCACCATGATCGGCCTCTTGTCCGGCGCGTTGCAGCCGGATCGCGGCACCGTCCGCCTCCTGGGGCAGGACGTCACCCATCTGCCGAACTGGAGGCGGGCCCGCCTCGGCCTCATCCGCACGTTCCAGGTGTCGCGGGAATTCGGCCGCATGACGGTGCTGGAAAACCTGATGGTGGCCCAGACGCCGCAAAGAGGCGAATCGTTCGTGCTTGCCGCTTTCGCCCCGCGCCTTTGGAAGGAGGAGGAAGCCGCCCGCCTGGAGCAGGCGCGGGCGATCCTAGACCGTTTCCAGCTCTCGCACCTGGAAGACGAGTACGCGGCCAACCTGAGCGGCGGCCAAAAGCGGCTCTTGGAGATGGCTCGTGCCCTGATGGCCAATCCCAAGATCCTGTTGCTGGACGAGCCGATGGCCGGTGTGAACCCCACCTTGGCTCAGGAGCTGGCTGGCCATATCGAGTCGCTGCGGGATGAAGGAATGACCATCTTGCTCATCGAGCACGAGCTTCGTTTGGTGGAACGCCTCTGCGACCCGGTCGTGGTCATGGCTCAGGGGCGCGTCCTCGCGGAGGGTACCATGGATGAACTACGGCGCAACGAGGAGGTGGTGAAAGCCTACCTCGTTGGCTAGCGAGGAGGCAACGGCAGCCAACCGACGAGAAGTACACAGTGATAGAACATCCCGTCGCAGGGGGAAGAGGTGACGGACCACGGCGCTTTTGGAGGCGTCGGAGATTGTGACCGGCTACGGATCGACGGTGATCGTACACGGCGTGTCGTTGCGGGCAGAAGAAGGTCAGATCGTGTCCATTATCGGCCCTAACGGCGCCGGGAAAAGTACCCTTCTGAAGGCTGTAGCCGGGCAACTCCGCAAGCAGTCGGGGCGGGTGTTGTTGCGCGGTGAGGATGTGAGCACGCTGTCTCACGACGTCCTCGCTCGCCGGGGCATCGGCTTCGTTCCCCAAAACCGCGACGTGTTCCCGTCGCTTACCGTAGAGGAAAACTTGGAAATGGGAGGCTACTTACTCCCGCCCCCGGTGGTGCGCGAGCGAAAAGAAGAGGTGCTAAGTCGCTTTCCGCAGCTACGGCCAGCGCTTCACCGTCGTGCTTCCACGTTGAGCGGCGGCGAACGCAAGATGCTTGGCGTAGGGCGGGTGTTGATGATGAAACCCGATGTCCTGCTTCTTGACGAGCCTAGCGCCGGCTTGTCCCCGGAGTACACCCAGACCCTGCTGCAGCACATCGTCCAACTCGCCAAGGAAGGCAACACGGTGGTGATGGTCGAGCAGCATGCCGCGGAGGCGCTGAGCCTTGCCGACTGGGCCTACGTCCTCGTCGCCGGTGCCACCCGTCACGAGGGCCCCGGGCGCATGCTCTTGGAGAACGAGGACATCGGGGCGATGTTCCTGGGAAAGTAGTTCAGGCGGGAAATTGACAGACCCTAAGGGGGGGAATTCCGTGCCGAACCGGTTCTTGTCTCGCGTGTCGCTGACGCGTGGTCTCGTTGGCGCTGCCCTTCTGGCGAGCGCGACCGTCCTCCCGCTGGCCGCGCGGGCGGGCGGCTTGGCCCTCGGTACCGACGCCAAGACGAGCATCCTGCACCCAGGCTCTGGAGCTCTGGTATTCGACGTGCTCGCCCCGTTCAGCGGGCCCGACGCGCCCTTCGGCGCCCACGCGGTTCCCGCTGCCAAGACGGGCGTGTACATGCTGAACCAGCTGGGCGGCATCTTGGGCCACAAGTTCGAGCTGATCACGACCGACACCCGTGGCGACCCCGCCGACGCCGTGCCGGCCCTCAACGCGATGGTGGCCTCGACGCCCAACCTCGAAGCCGTCCTTGGCCCGACATCGGATGAGGCGCTGGCCACCATACCGGTTCTTCGCCGCGACGGCATCCCCACCTTCAACCAGGCCGGCAGCATCCAGCTCGACCACATGCATAGCAAGTGGGTGTACCGCATTCTCGCTTCCGACAACGAGGATGCCACGGCCATGTTTTACCAAGGGTTCGTGTTGGACCACTACCGCCGAGCGGCGCTATTGTTCACATCAAACGCCGGCGCCCAGTCGATGGTCGCCCCCCTCTCCTACCTGTGGACGCATGCTGGGGGCAAGATCGTCATCAACGAGGCCATCACGCCCGACCAGCCCACCTACCGCACGGCCCTTCTCCGCCTCATCCAAGCCAAGCCCCAGATCATCTTCACGGAGACGGACGACGCCACGGCCGGCACGTTGTGGCCCGAGCTCTACCAGCTGGAAGGCCTCAGGATCCCCATCCAGGGAGACGGACCCACGACTGGCCAGGATTACTACCAGGCGGTACAAAAGGGCTTTGGGACCAATACGGCCGGACTCGCTCAATTTCGCAAGGACTTCTACGGTGTGGAGTTCAGCACCGCCTACACAAAGGCGACACCAACATTTCTCTACTGGTTCCACAAGGTATACCCCAACCAGCAGCCTCTTCTTGGTCACGTCAACTACTATGACTCCATTACGCTGATCGCG
Source organism: Bacillota bacterium (assembly GCA_023512375.1). Classification (GTDB taxonomy): domain Bacteria; phylum Bacillota; class Sulfobacillia; order JAJZYS01; family JAILZS01; genus JAILZS01. The sequence continues at coordinate 20,267 of JAILZS010000043.1, forward strand.
CTTGCGATGCTAAAGGCGCACTCGATAGACCCCAACGTTTGGATTAATGACATCAAGTGGTTCACCCAGGATCTCAACGCTGCTCCGTGTTACTCCTTCGTAGAGTGCCGCGCAATGATGACACACGAGCGCGTGCAGTATATTGGTACGAAGGGATCTATGCACTTCAACGCGTCTAACACCGTCAACGTGAGTGAGCAGCGCGTCGCCTTCCTGCCTAACGGTCTCCTCCGGGTCGTGAACCAGATCCCGTCTTCGGAGCTCGCTCCGTACCAGACTCCCTATTGATCTCCAGACATGGGGCGTCGGCGCCGGCGCTCGTCATTGACGTGCCGGCGCCTCGCCGTTGCCTGGGACGAACGAGGCACGGCAGGAGAGGGGTGGCGCACGTGCGGGTGGCGATCGTCGGCGGTACCGGCGCGCTCGGCCTTGGGCTTGCGGTGCGGCTGGCCAGGGCAGGGGTGGAGGTGGTCATCGGGTCTAGGTCGGACGCACGGGCCCGAGAGGCGGAACACCAGGTGCTTCGCGCCGTGCCGGGCGCGTTGGCGCGCGGCGCCATCTGGGATCGCGCCGCCGATGCGGGCGAGGTGGTCGTCATCGCCGTGCCGGCCGCGGCCCAGGAGGCCACCATTCGCTTCTTGGCGCCGCACCTGCAGGGCAAGGTGGTCGTGGACGCCACCGTCTCGTTGGATCCGTCGGATCCCACCTCGGCTGCCCCTCCGCCGGAAGGTTCATGCGCCCTGAGGGCGAGAACCCTCCTACCGCCCGAGGTGGGGCTGGTAGCGGCGTTTCACACCCTATCGGGGCGTCTACTGGCCGACGTCGATCGCCCGGTGACAGCCGACGCGCTCCTGTGTGGCGACGACCCCGAGGCGAAAGAGACAGTAGCCGGCCTCTGCGAACGTATGGGCATTCGCCCGGTGGACGTGGGGCCGCTTGCCAAGTCCGTAGTGCTGGAAGCGCTCACCGGCATTCTCATCGGGCTGAACCGCCGGTACCGAAGGCGCCACGTGGGGGTTCGGTTCACGGGACTATCGGACCCATCTTCACCACCCCCGCTGGCAGCGTGGGGAATTTCAGGGCGGTAGAGGCTTGACGGCCACGAACAGGTCCGCGTCGATGTTGAGCAGCGCCAGGATGCGTGCCTCAGCGGGGTTGATGGTCTGGAGGATCCGCCTTCGCATTCCGTTCTTGAGGTGCAGGTGAACGACGCGGATATGGCGCAGCATGTC
>JAILZS010000101.1 GCA_023512375.1 Bacillota bacterium
CATGGACGGTTGAAGTTGAACGCCAAGGTCGGATCCGATTGAACACCGGAACCGGTCGAGGTTGAACGCCTCGATCGGCCCGGTTGAACGGCCAGATCGGCCAAAGTGGACAGCCGGTCGGCATACGTGAACGCCGGTTGTCGGGACTGCGGGTCGGGGCGAGTCTCCGGGTCCCATGAGAGCGAACCTCCAGAAGGCCCCGCAAGGGGCGAAGAAAGGAGGTTGCCTCTTGGCCCGCAGGAGGAAGATGACCGTGCGACAGATCCGCGAGATCCTGCGCGCCACCTACGCCGTCGGCCTGAGCCGGCGTCAGGTGGCGCTCTCTCTGGGTATCTCGGCGGCAACCGTGTCGGGGATTCTGCACCGCGCCGAGACGGCAGGCCTGACCTGGCCGTTGCCCGATGACCTCGATGATGCCACCCTTGACCGCAAGCTGTTTCCGCCACCGCCGGCAAGCCGTGTCCGACCCGAACCGGACTGGGCCGCCATCCACCGCGACATGCGCAAGAAGGGCATGACCCTTCAGCTCGCCTACGAGGAGTACCGTCAGGCCCACCCCGACGACGCCCTGGGCCGTACGCAGTTCCTCGAGCGCTACCACCGCTACGTCCGCCGGCTGGACCTGGTCATGCGCCAGACCCACACCCCAGGCGAGAAGCTGTTCATCGATTACGCCGGCCCGACCGTTCCCGTCGTGGTGAACCGCAAGACCGGCGAGGTGCGCCAGGCCCAGATCTTCGTCGCTGTCCTGGGCGCGTCCAGTTACACCTACGCCGAAGCATCCTGGTCCCAGGACGTGCCGAACCTGATCGCCTCGACCGTGAGAGCGCTCGAGTTCCTGGGAGGGGTGCCGAAGATCCTGGTTCCTGACAACCTGAAGGCGGCCGTCCTTCGAGCGTCGCGCTACGAGCCCCGACTCAACCCCGCCTACCTCGAGATGGCTCGTCACTACGGCATGGTGATCCTGCCGGCCAGAGCTCGGAAACCTCGCGATAAGGCCCGGGCCGAAGCCGGCGTGCAGGTGGTCGAGCGCTGGATTCTCGCCCGGCTGCGCCACCGCCAGTTCTTCTCCCTCGACGAGCTCAATGAAGCGATCTTCGAGCTCCTGACCGCCCTGAACGATCGGCCCTTCCAGAAGCTGGAGGGATCCCGCCGCACCGCCTTCGAACAACTCGACAAACCGGCCCTCAACGAGCTTCCGTCCGAGCGCTACGTCCATGCCGAGTGGCGCCGCCTTCACGTTCATCCCGACTACCACGTCGAGATCGAGAACTGCCTGTATAGTGTGCCGTTCCAACTCGTCGGTGAGGCGGTTGACGCGCGCCTGACACAGACCACCGTGGAGGTGTTCTACCGGCACGAACGGGTCGCTAGCCACCCGCGGATGTACGGCCGCGGCAAGCGGTCGACGTCGGAGCTGCACATGCCGTCGGCACACCTGGCCCATGCGCAGCAGACGGTCGAGGCCCTGCGCGTAAAGGCCCATCACGTGGGCGAGCATACCGGCCGCCTGGTGGAGGCGGTGTTCGCCCGCTACCGGTCGCCGGCGCTTGGCATCCGCACGTGCCAGGGGATCCTGTCGCTGGCCAGGCGCTATCCCGACCGCATCGAGGCGGCGGCGGCGCGGGCCCTCGCGCACCATGCCCTATCCTACGGGCGACTCACGAGCATCCTGGAGAAGAACCTGGACCGGCTGCCGGTCGAGAACCCGCTGTCGGTCCCAGCCCTCAAGCACGAGAACGTGCGCGGCGCCGCCTACTTCGGTGACGAGGAGGCGCAGACCAGATGCTGACGCAGCACACCCTGGACCGGTTGCGCCAGTTGGGGCTTTCGGGCATGGCCGAGGCGTTGCGTGCGCAACGAGGGAGCGCCGACATCCAGCAGCTGTCGTTCGAGGAGCGCCTTGGGCTATTGGTCGACGAGGAGATGGCCTACCGCCAGGACCGGCGCACCGAGCGTCTGCTCAAGGAGGCGCACCTGAGGGTCGCGGCCAGCCTGGAGGACATCGACTACCGGCCCGACCGGGGACTGGACCGGGACCTGATGCGGACGCTTGGCGAGTGCAGGTGGGTGAACGAGCATCTCAACGTCCTCGTGGTGGGTCCGACAGGAGCCGGCAAGACATGGATTTCGAGCGCCCTGGGTCACGCTGCTTGCCGGCACGGGATCGCCGTTCGCTACTACCGTGTCGAACGGCTGTGCGAAGAACTGGTTTGTGCACAGGCGGACAACACCCTGACCCGGGCGCTCGCGAGGCTGTCCCGGGTCGGGGTGTTGATCATCGACGACTGGGGACTCGCACCGCTGGGGCCGACGGAGGCGCGCCTGCTGCTGCAGGTGGTGGACGACCGGTCCGACACCCGCTCCACCGTGATCGCTAGCCAGCTTCCGGTGGACAGGTGGCATGACGTCGTCCAAGACCCGACCATGGCAGACGCGATCCTGGACCGCGTCGTACACGGCGCGTACCGCATCACGCTGCGGGGGGAGTCCATGCGCAAGATAGCACGCCAGCGGCGATCATCGTGACTGCACGCGCGTAAGCGCGGGGGCCGGGGCAGTGAGAGCCCCGGCCCCCGCATGTTCGGGGAAGAACCCGACGGTGGACATGCCGTGGCCGTGGACAATGCCGGCGCCGTTGGCGCCTGGGACAACCCTGCGGGTTGTCCCCATTGCCCACCGCCACTTGGACAGCCCTGCGGGCTGCCCACATGTCCACCGTCCCGGCGGCGGCTTCGATCGATCCTTCAGGAAGGGGAACCCAAGGACGTGCAGAACTCGATGAGCCATCCCGAACCCCGGTCCCGAATGACGCCGTTCACTTAACCCGGCCGGAGCGTTCAACTCC
>JAILZS010000044.1 GCA_023512375.1 Bacillota bacterium
AGCATCGACCACGACATCTCCGGCACCGACCAGAGCATCGGCTTCGACACGGCGCTCAACACCATCCTGGAGGCGGTAGACCGCATCCGCGACACCGCCAGCGCGCACAACCGCGTCTTCGTCATCGAGGTGATGGGGCGCGGCTGCGGCCGTCTCGCACTCGCCGCGGGTTTCGCGAGCGGCAGCGAGTCGGTCTTGGTGCCGGAGGTCACCGTGGACTTGGTGGAGGTGGCGCAGCGCATCCTGCAGCGCCACAGGCGAGGCAAGCGCCACCATCTGGTCATCGTGGCCGAGGGAGCCGACATGGGCGTGTACGCGGTAGCGGAGCGCCTCGCCCAGGAGACGGGTCTGGAGACTCGGGTCACGGTCCTCGGGCACCTGCAACGCGGCGGCAACCCGAGCGCGGTGGACCGGATCTTGGCGAGCCGCCTGGGAGCGGGAGCCGTAGAGGCCCTCCTCGGGGGTACGCACGACGCACTCATCGGCGCCAAGGGCGGTGAGGTGGTTGTCGTACCGCTGGCGGAGGTAACGGCTTCCCCGACGGCCGCACTCGACCGAGAGCTCTACCGACTTATGGGAAGCCTGTCGATTTAGGAGAAGTACGCACCTCAATGCGGCCACGGCTTTTCAGCCGTGGGAACCCATGGCTGGCGGGGGGGCGGCCGGGGAGAGGCCGTGCTTCAATGCGGCCACGGCTTTTCAGCCGTGGGAACGCACTCAACGTCGTGCTTCTTGGCGCGCGTGTTCTCATGCTTCAATGCGGCCACGGCTTTTCAGCCGTGGGAACCGAGAACGTGAGCACGACGAGTGGCGACAACCTGTGGGTGCTTCAATGCGGCCACGGCTTTTCAGCCGTGGGAACCGCGAAACCAAGGCGTGTGTACAACTCGCCCGTCAGCTTCAATGCGGCCACGGCTTTTCAGCCGTGGGAACACCCATGGCGAAGCCTCCTTATGCGTACTTCAGGGTGCTTCAATGCGGCCACGGCTTTTCAGCCGTGGGAACATGTACTACCACCGCCGAACCACTCCCGAATCTCAGCGCTTCAATGCGGCCACGGCTTTTCAGCCGTGGGAACTGGTGCAACGTTCGAGCACGTTCAGTTTTACGGCACGCTTCAATGCCGCCACGGCTTTTCAGCCGTGGGAACACCAGGAGTCGCGCCGACACGCCCCGGCGGACATCCATGCTTCAATGCGGCCACGGCTTTTCAGCCGTGGGAACGGCATCGAAGTCGACGCCATACCGTGACACATGCGCAACGCTTCAATGCGGCCACGGCTTTTCAGCCGTGGGAACCCGTCCGCCGTGATAACGTCCGTAAGCTCGTCAATGCTTCAATGCGGCCACGGCTTTTCAGCCGTGGGAACGGCACTGCAAGCACCGTCTCGGTCACCTGCCGCGCGTAGCTTCAATGCGGCCACGGCTTTTCAGCCGTGGGAACCCCCCCGGCATGGAGCTGCCGGTCACCCGGCGGGTGCGCTTCAATGCGGCCACGGCTTTTCAGCCGTGGGAACAAAACTGCCACGAACGCTGTTGTGTGCGATGCTGAAGCTTCAATGCGGCCACGGCTTTTCAGCCGTGGGAACCCAGCACCAGGCCCCACACCGCACCCCGCAACAACGGCTTCAATGCGGCCACGGCTTTTCAGCCGTGGGAACCGAGGAGAGGCGCCAAGGCCTACCCAGCCGCCGCCTGCTTCAATGCGGCCACGGCTTTTCAGCCGTGGGAACGGCGTAGAACGTCGCGTTCGCATGTTTGTCGTATGCGCACGCTTCAATGCGGCCACGGCTTTTCAGCCGTGGGAACCCATGACGGGGGCGGTACCGCCGCCCAGGTGGGTCGCGCTTCAATGCGGCCACGGCTTTTCAGCCGTGGGAACGCAGCGGTGTCCAGGCTTACCGCTCCTCTTGCCAATCGCTTTGCTTCAATGCGGCCACGGCTTTTCAGCCGTGGGAACGGGGTTCCACGTCCAAATACCCTCGGGGATGTTTGGGCCAGCTTCAATGCGGCCACGGCTTTTCAGCCGTGGGAACTGCGGCGATGAGCGCTCCGGCCGCAGCGCTGCTGTTGGAGCTTCAATGCGGCCACGGCTTTTCAGCCGTGGGAACTCTCCTCCTCTTCTGGACCGGTTTCCCCCGGTCCCTTGCTTCAATGCGGCCACGGCTTTTCAGCCGTGGGAACTGCCATGGCGGCCAGGAGCGCTCCCCGCGCCCGGCTCGGCTTCAATGCGGCCACGGCTTTTCAGCCGTGGGAACAAGGCGAAGCGCCTCCACCTCCGCCCTCTCCCAGGCGGCGCTTCAATGCGGCCACGGCTTTTCAGCCGTGGGAACGAGAACAGGACCACAAGACCCACACGCCCTGCGACCTGCTTCAATGCGGCCACGGCTTTTCAGCCGTGGGAACCGAGTTCTTCATCGGGGGTCGTGTGTCCGTGTACGGGCTTCAATGCGGCCACGGCTTTTCAGCCGTGGGAACCGCCCTGGTAGGCGAGCATGCCGCGGGCGATCGCCGTGAGCTTCAATGCGGCCACGGCTTTTCAGCCGTGGGAACGTCGGGTGGCGCGTCGGTCGTGGCGAGGAGGACCTGGCTTCAATGCGGCCACGGCTTTTCAGCCGTGGGAACGGCGTGTGCGCCCTATGCGGTCTGGACACGGAGGCGCTGGCTTCAATGCGGCCACGGCTTTTCAGCCGTGGGAACAGGGGAAGATGCGCCCTCCTTTGGCATCGCTACCAGGCTTCAATGCGGCCACGGCTTTTCAGCCGTGGGAACTCGACGAGCACGACTGGCCCGTGCGGCCACGTCGGGCTTCAATGCGGCCACGGCTTTTCAGCCGTGGGAACAGCGGCCCCTGAAAGTCTACAGCCGCAAGGCCTCCAGAGGCAAGATGCACACACCTCCCCGTCACCCCCCCTCCGAGGCCCCCTTTGGGCCCGCTCAGTCGAGGGCCTTCGCATAAGGACGCGGAAAACTCGATGCACACACCTCCCGGGGGTTCGCTGACAAGTAAGGTGTGTGCATCGATCCCCCGTGGGCAAACGCCCCCCGCCACGCCTACACGATGAGCCATCGAGGTGCCTCCCGAAGGGCCGCGCCAGCCCGGGACTTCCCTAACAGGGTGTACCATTCGCTCGTTGGCCGGTCTTCTTGCCCGAGGTCTAGGAAGAGAACACTGTCCTCGCTCGGCACGATCAGGTGGACCAGCCTATCTTCGAGGAGCTTCCTTTCGACGAGAGACAGCCGACAGACAAAAACCGAATACTGGAGCGGGTCACCCTGTCCCATGAGCACCTTATAGACCTTGCGTCAACGCGCTGGCTCCGCGATGTCGTAGGCGACGACATAGGTTCTACGCATCCCTACCGCACCCGTAATGGTCGGTATTCTGTCAGCTCGCCTTGAACGAATCGACTTAACAGACGGGCATCGATCTCAAGGCTCCGCCTGTAAGATACGCTATACCCGAAGATCGGATGTTCGAACAAAGTGTCCATTCTTCTCTCGTACTCTTCCAGCACCTTCCGTCTCGCTGCGTCTCGAATGGCCACGCCTCGAGAGGAATGCACGAAGTCTCTCTCCTCCAGGATTCGACGGTTGAACAGGCTCAACATCACGGAGTCGACAACAACGGGGCGGTAGGGCTCCATGATGTCCAGTGCCAAGGCGGGCTTCCCGTATCCGGCATGGTGGTAGAGGCCGACGTACGGGTCGAGGCCGACCGAGTACACGGCGACGATGGCATCCTTGAGGAGCACGGCGTACAGATACGAGAGGACGGCGTTGACGGGATCACGCGGCGGCCGGCGGTTGCGTTGCGCCCATTGAGGCGCCTCCTCGGTGAGAAGATCCCCCAGGGCCCCGAAGTACAGGCGCGACGCATGTCCTTCCACACCCAGAAGCGCCTGCTCGCTCCTCGCTCGTTCGGCTCGTTGCTTGGCTGCCTGCAAGAGCGCAAGGACGGCATGGTCCGGAGCGTTTCTTCGGATCAGAATCCGCGCGTTGTGGATCTTCGACGCCACGATGCGCCGGGCCGCCGCCAGGGAGCGTTCTACGTCGGCGCTCGCCTTGTACTGTTGAATGCGCGCCGGGGCGTTATGGGCGGCCGGTGCCGACGTCATGCCGCGGAACCAGCCGCCATAGGAGAAGTACAGGATCGGAATGCCCGCCCCTAGCAGCATCGCCACCGCGGGCGTGGTGACCTCGACGTTGCCCCACACGGACAGAGCCGACACATCTGCGACGCGCGCCTCGGCCAGCTCCTGGTCCAGGCGCGTCACCCGCAGGCGCTCCCCCTCCTTGCGCACCACGGCCCCCTGCACCGTGACGTGGAGCGGAACCCGGTCGGGACGCGCCGGCACCAAGCGCCGGATGCGTTCGCGGCGCGACTGCTCTACGGGTTGGCTGGCACCCTCCTCGGCGCCGACCGTGGCGTCCGCACCGAGCTCGAGCCCCACCTCGTCCGGAAGGCAGATGCCTGCCAGGCTGCACCCGACGCACTTGGGGCTGTCCCGCAGAGGTGGCGGCGGTACGGGCAGCGCAGCGGCGGCCAGCATCTCCTCGCGCGCCCGGCGCACAAAGGCCACAAGGTCGTCCGTGATCGGGACCGCCACCTGGCGCCGACTGCCGGCGTAGTACACCACCGCCTCGTCGCACCGGTAGCCGGCCGCCCTCAGGAGCAGCGCCTGCGCCGCCACCTGGACGCGGTCGGCCGGCCAGGCACCCTCGTTGGGCCCCCGCCCCACCTTGTATTCCACGGGCACAGCTTCGTCGCCCTCGAGACGGGTGAGGTCGAGGCGGGCCGTGAGGCCCAGGTCGGGATCGGAAAGCGCGAGCGAGTGCACCCGGCGCGGGGCCTCCTCGTCCTCGGCGACAGCGTCGGGGTTCCACGCCTCGGGCCGGTCGGCTCGCTCATGTAGGCGCCTGCCCTCCACGGTGTCGGCGCTGTCCTCGAACTCCTGCTCCACCCACTCCAGGTACATAAGCCGCGGACAGAAGACGAACTCCGCCAGCATGCGGGCCGGGACGAGGGGCACCTCCCCCGGCCCGCCGGAAGCGATCATTCCCCTTCCACCCGCCTGAGCCGGCCAAGGCCGACGTGCGCCCACCGCCCCAAGACCAGGGGGCCCCCGGCCACGGGCTCGGCGAAGCGCAGCCGAAGGCGGACGGGGGGCCCGTTGTACATCCTCCCGCGCCTTCCTTCGCCGCCCGTGGCCGTGTGCACCCGCCGGTCGGGGCGATCGTAGCGCAACAGGGCGGGATCGCGCATGTCCACGTCGACCCATTCCGGGGCCGGGAGCCCGCGGCGGGCAAGCTCGCGCCGCACCTCGTCCGCCGGGCCGCCGCGCACCACCCGCTCGCCGTCGGCCCCGCGCCTCAGGTGCGGGTGCAAGGAAGGAAAGAACGGGGTTGCCGACTCCCACTCCCTGCCCCCTTCCTCGAACCAGGGATCGCGGCTGAACTCCGCCACCGCGACGCGCACCTTGTCGAGTCCCGTGAAGGCGGGGAAGCGGAGTTCCTCCACCCGACAGACCGCCGAAAGCTCCTCGGCGTCGAAGCCGTCGGGCGCCCACACCCAGATGTGGTCGATGCGGCGGCGATCCCCCTCGAGCGCATACGGGAGGTAGTGGGCGTGGCCATGCCCCGGCCTGGGGCCGCCGTCCTCCCCATGCCCGGACAGGATGGCCGAGGGTCGGCGGTGCTGGCGGATGGCCGCCTGGCGCATCGTCACCCCCACGAGCCCCGTCGCCCACACCGACGGCAACAGGCGCCCGGTCAGGCGCAGGCGCACGGCGCGAATGCCCGTTGGCTGCCCCGTTCTCTCCGGTTGCGCCTCCACCGCGGTCACCTCGTCCGCCCCCCAACCCTCCGGCACGGCGTAAGCCACCCACCGGGTGCGCGGGGGTCGGAGGGTGCGCAGCCGCTGGCGCAGCTCGGCCGTGGACCGGAGCACGTCGGCAAGGGAAACGTCGGACGCCGGGGCGAGAAGACGAACCTCCCCTCCTCCGGCTCCCTCCGCGGGGGTGAGGCGGTGGTATCCCTCCGGCGCCGCGGGCAACTCCGTGACGAGCCGTACGTCGCAGCTCGCCTCGCTGCGCCCCAGGTAGCCGATGGAGCGCACCGTACGCGCCAGCCACTCGGCGTCGGCAGGGGAGAGCTGCACGTGCGGCCAGATCGCCCAGATCACCGGCGAGTCCGGGGGGAGGGCGACGAAGGTGTCGTGGACCAGGTTCGTCCCCCCCCGTCCGTCGGCGCGGTAGGCGTCCGACTTCACGTACGCGCGCCAGTGGCCGACGGCGGGCGGCGGGCACAGGTACTCCGGGGGCCTAAGCGCCAACAGGGCGAGCACTCGCGGCAAGGGCTCGGCTTGGACCGCGGCCGTGCGCAGGGCGGCGGCGGCGACCGCCCGCACCAAGCGCCAAGGCGAGGGCGGCCACTCCACGGCGCCGGCGTTCACGTGCTCCCCCCAGGGGGTGGCGTGGAAGCGCCCGGTGAGAAAGCGGATCTCAAGAGCGATCATCGCTTGCCCGCGTACGTAAGGCGAAGAGGCGACGCCACCGTTTGCGGCACATGCCCCGCCGCCCACACCTCGAGCGCCGCCACGGACGGAAGCTCGGCCCCTTGCGGCAGGGTGGCGCGTGGCGGCGCCGCCGGCTCCAGGTCGCAGAAGGTGCGCAGACGCCGGGGCCGGGAGGCGAAGGCGAGGATCTCCCACAAGGCGAGCGCGGTCAGGACGTCGGTCTCCTCCCGCCCAAGACCGTAGCCGCGGATCTGTTCCAGATCGAGGACGAAGCGGCTCACGATGCGGTCGGCGACGAAGTCCGTGCGGGGGTACGGGATGAACCCGTACCCCTCCTGGCTGCCCCGTCCCTCCTCGTTGCCGCCCGCCACCGAGTCCTTCTTCACCCCGCCGGTGGGCGCCATGCGCGCCCCTTCCGCGTCCATGGTCGGGGTCACCGCCCGCGCCACCTTAGGTTGGCCCACGATCTTCTGGTCGGCGAAGAACACGCCGTGCACAAGGCAGAACGGATCGAGGCGGTACAAGGTGGCGTAGATCTGCGGCCAAGGAAGGGGGGCGCCGGCCTCGAGCCCCATCTCCTCGTTCAGGTAGTCGATCCACTTGCGGCCGTCGTCCGCCACCACGCTGTCGCGCAGCCAGGCGCCGTTCAGGCGGTGCGCTTCCAGGCGGCTCGACGTGAGGAAGGCGCCCCCCTGCCCCACCACCTCGACGTACGGCAGGCCCGCGAACGGGCCGCGCGGCCGCTGCCCCTGGCCGTCCCAGGAGAGCTCCTCCAGCCGGTTGATCATCGACTGCGGCGACTCCACCACCAGCATGGGGCGCACGCCCCCGCCCTTCCCACCGTCGCGCACCTCATACGCGGCCGGACCCAGGTTGGGGAAGTTCGTGGGCTGGAAGCGGTCGCTGGCCAGCGGCCGCCACTCCACCTCCACCACCAGGCGCGGCTCGCTTGCCACCCAGGAACCCCACGGCTCGCCAGCCATCTTCCCATCCTCCTCGTCCTCATCGTTCACGTCCCCGCCTGCGCGCAGATCCAGCCCGCAGCCGCCTCCCTCACGAGGTGTCCTCGTCCTTCGGCGCCGCAAGGCGCCCAAGCGCCCGCCGCAGGTCGGCCGTGCGCACCGGCACCGCGGTCACGGCCGCCAGGCGGCGCGCCGCGTCGCCCTCCAGGCGCCAGGTGGCGGTGCGCGCGCCGAGGTCTACGCCCACGCCCCCGAGTGCCAGGCGCAGCGTCGCCGTCTGGAGGGCGTTGGCCACGGACGGCCCACCGCCTCCGGCCAGAAGCTCCACCACCTCCGGGCTGGGCGCCAAGGGGCGCGGCGCCCCCTCGCCCTCCTTCTCCGCCGCCAGTCCCGCGGGGGCCCGCGCCGCCGCCACGGCGAGCGCCACCGCGGCATCGTTCCAGCCGCTCGACGGGCGCGGCTGGGGCACCAGCGGCTCGAACAGTAACGAGAGACGAAGCCAGCGCAGCGTGTCGCGCGCTACCTGGGGGTCGTGCACGAAGGCGACCGCCTCTCCCAGCGCGGCGGCGTAGCGGGCGCGCAGCCCCGGAGGCTGCCTGCGCCGCGGTACACGGCGCTCCCCTTCCTGCCCTGTCTCTACCTCTCGCGTTTCCTCCGCCCCCTGGGCGCGAGGTTCGGCGCTGCGCTCCTCCTGAGCGGTGCGCAAGGTGCGGGCAAAGGAGCGGGCGAGGTAGGCGAAGGCCGCATCCCCATCGGGCAGGGGGCCATCGGGGTGGTCGTCCCGCCACCGCCATGCCTCCCCCTGCCGCGCCACGGGTTCCCACCACGCGCGGGAGGGGATCTCCCCGCGCGCGCCCGCCACGAGCGTCTGCCCGGCCAGGGCGGCGGCAAGGGAGAAGGCGGCGCTCCCGTCGTCGAGGCGGGCGAGGATGGCGGCCGGCAGGAGGGGGAGCGGCGGCGGTGCCGCCTCACCCCGTTCGGCCAGGCGGGCAAGCGCCGGGGCACTGCGGGCGAAGGCCCACTCGGCCTCCGCCAACGTGGCGACAAACCGGAGTAGGTGGGCACGTCCGCCTGCCGCCAGATAGGCGAGGAGGGCGTCCTCCACCCGCCTTCGCCACGTGCGCACCGTCGCCCCGGCGCGGCTGCGCTCCGCCTCCTCCAGCTGACGGCGCCAGCGGTCGAGGGGGGCAAACAACCGTACGTCGGGGTCGTCCCGCACGGGGAAGCGCCCGAGCGCTACGGCCAACAGCGACCGGCCGTTGCGTACCTGCAAGCCGTAGCGCTCGAAGGCGTTCAGGCCGCGTTGGACGCCCAGGGATCGGGCGGCAAGCGCCGCCTCCACCGCCCCCCCCGCCGGCCGACCGCGCCATTCCGCCCGCCCCTCGCGCAACAGTTGACGCACCTCGGGCAGGCCTGCGGGCCGCGACCAGACCGGCACCCAAACCTCGGCCGCGTTGTCCAGGTCGTCGTCGCTTACCCCGGGCCCCCCTGGGCTCGGGGGGAAGGTGAACGGGAAGGCGGCATGGGGCCGGGCCGTGGGCCTCAGGTGGCGCACCGCCACCGCCCCCCACAGGAGCACCCCTTCCAGCATGAGGACGACGTCCCACGGGTTGCCGAGCGGCTCGGCCTCCGCCCCCACGGTGGCGTTGGCGCCGCCCGTCGACCCCGGGAGGAAGAGCCCCCCCGTCATCCGGTCGGGGACGAGCGCCGTCCCCTCACCTCCACCGTCGCGCCACAAGGCGGCGCGGAGCCAGGCGCGGGAGAGGTCGGCCGGCGGACGGCGTCCCCGCCTCGGCCCACCGCCTTCCGGAAGCGCGAACGTGAGCGCCCGGGCGAACAGGCGGCTGAAGTCCAAGCGCCCGTCGTTCCCTCCGGAGCCGAGAAGGCGGTTGGGCTCGCGCGCCACGCCCCGTTCCCGGGTGCGCACGGCCCATGCGGCGTCGAGCCAGGCAAGCGCCGCATCCGGCAGCTCCGAGCGGAGGGCGACGAGCATCGCCGTCTTCTCCTCGTCCTTGGGCTGGGGGCCGAAGCGCCGCCGCACCTCGCCCGCGGCGCGCGCCGCCTCAGCGAATTCCGCCAGACGTGGGTCGGCGCGGGCGAGAAGCTCCGCCAGCTCGTTCGTCGGCGACCCGTCGGGCCCGATGCCGCCGTCCGCGTTCCAGGGCGAGAGGATCGGGCTCGGCCGGTAGGCGTCGTGGAGGAAGGCCACCAGGGCCTCGCCGTCAAGTTCCGACCGAACGACGGCGGCGCCGTCCTCGAACCAGAGGCGGGCGTCGCGGTCGCGCTGCTCGGCCACGACCCGCAGCACCCCGAGGGCCTTGAAGTAGGCGCCGAGGGGCCTGGGCCCCAGGGCGTCGAGGACCACCGTCTCGGGCATCCTACATCCCCCCCGTCCCAGCCGAGGCCGCCGGGTCTCCCCGCGCCTCCCGCGCACTGGCCCGCCAGTCGGTCACCCGCACCAGGAGCTCGAGCGCATACAGCCGGAACGGACCCAGTTCCTGCAGCCGTCGGGACATGCGTTCCACCCAGCTCGGTCCCGACTCTCCCTCGCCCAGCTGCGCCGGCTCGAGGGAGAGGCGTGCGGCAGGAGCGACGAAGGCGCCCAGGTCGGTCGCCGGCACCTCCAACCCCTCCTCGAGGCCCAAGACGCGCACCGCCCCCTCCTCCTGGGGCTCGTCGGGGTGGGCACGGATCGTCAGCCGCACGCGCCCGTGGTGGCTGGCCACGAGGTAGACCACGAGCGTGCGCATGGGCTCCGGCAGGGTAGCCAACGCCGGCGGCGGGGCGGCGAGAAGGGCCAGGGCGCCGGCCGCCTCGTGGCGGAAATGGGGCCGGGCGTAGCGCCCCAAGGCGGGCGCCTTCGCCCAGTGCCGCCCGGGCGAGAGGAGGGGAGGACCGCCCCCGCGCCCACTCGACAGCGCATTCTGAAACACGTCCAGCGCCTTACCCCGGTCGTGCAGGAGCGCGGCCAACTCGAGCACGGGGCGGTAGGGCGCCAGGTCGGGCCACCCCTCGGCCAGGCGGTCGAGGACGGCGAGAAGCTCGCGCCGGGTGTCGCGCGCGTGGTCGTCGAGGGTGACCCAGTTGGCGCTCACGCGGTCGCCCTCCGGCGTGTGGACAGGGTCGGCGCCGCCCGCGCCGGGGATGGACGGCACGGGGGCGCGCTCGTCGGCGTCGAAGCCGCGCGCCGGGCTGTAGCCGCCCACCTCGGGTTCGAGCCAATACGTGCCGCCCGGCACGAGGTCGCGCGCCACCACCCACCTGCGGCCGGTCGCATCGGGTTGCCAGGCCCGGCCGGCGAACGGAAGGCGCCGCGCTTCGTACAGGGGCGCAGGGCAAAGCTCGTCGGCCGTCGGCCAGGCGGGCGCCGTGCCCTCGTCCGGCTTTGGCCGCCAGAAGAGCGCGACTTCCGGCTCCTCACCGAAGCCGCGCACGAAGCGCCCCACGTCGATGTCCGCCCCGGCCAGCTCGGGGGTGGTGTCGGCCAGCTCGAAGAGGTCCGACATGCGCAGGACGGCACGCAGCGGCGCCGGGGCGGCGGGGGCAGAGGCGAAGGCGGCCGTGAGGGCGGCGGGGGTCACGCTCTCCCCCTCGTGCGCCTCGAGCCAGGCCCGGGCAGGGTCGAGCGCCTCAGGGGTATACGGCGAGGCCTCGTCCGGCGCTAGGTCCACCCATTCCACCCACGCCCCGGGGGCGCCCCCATCCCGGTTCACCCGCCCCATGCGCTGCACCAGGCTCGCCCACGGGGCGATCTCGGTCACCAGGTGGGCGGAGGTGATGTCCACCCCTGCCTCCAGCACCTGGGTGGCCACCACCACCCTGGGAGGGAGATTCGCCCCCGACCGCGCCAACGAGGCGGCGAGGCGCCCGCGCTCCAGGCCGCGGAAGCGGCTGTGGGCGAGGAGGAGGTCCACGCCCTCCGCCTCCGCCCAGCCGCCGAGGGCGTCGTACAGGGCCTGGGCGCGGCGCACGGTGTTCACCACGACGAGCAGCGTCGGGTCCTGCGCCCGGCGCCACTCGGTCAGGCGGCGCACGTGCTCGGCCAGGGCGGCCATCCGTCCGGCGTCGCCCTCCCCGCGCGCACCGCGGCGCGCCGGCGGCAGGGAGAGGCGGCGGATGCGGCGGGTCGCCTCCATTCTTCGGCGCAGGGCAGGGTGGGCGAGGTCCTCGGGCGCCAGCCGCCGCCACCCTTCCCCCTCGGGGTCGGGAGCCGGGTTGTCCACCGTCGCGAGAAGGCGCGGTTCCACCGTGGCCGACAGCCACAGGTCGGCGCAGGGGGCGAAGGTGCCGAAGCGGCGCCGGGCGGCGGCGAGCTGGCGCGAGGTGGCGAGCCCGCTCCCCAACAGCTGCACCTCGTCCCAGACGAACAGGCAGTCCGCAGACAAGGCGCCGGCCGCCATGGGCCAGCGCGTTCGCGGCAAGGCATAGCCGCGGTTGAGGGCCCGCGACAGCACCATGTCCTGGGTGCCGACCACGATGACCTCGCGCTCGATGTCCGTCTCCCAGCCGCCGTCCGGCTCCCCGCCCATGGCCACGTACACCGGCACCGGGGAGGCGAGGAGGCCCGCACGCACCAGACGCTCCACGGCCGTACGTGCCGCCGCCGCCGTCTGCTCCACGAGGGCACGCATGGGCTCGACGAAGACGAGGCGGCGGGGCGTCGCCGTCCGCAACGTCTCGTCGCCGCCCAGGCGGCGGTACAGGAAGGCGAGCACGACGGCCTGGGTCTTGCCGCCGCCGGTCGGCACCTCGAGGACGTCCGGAAGCGCCGCCTCCTGCGCCAGCCGTTCCTGATAGGGATAGGGAGGGTTTCCAGTCGCTGCATGGAACCACGCGGCGAAGGTCGTCGTCACGGCGTTCCCTCCCCTTTCACGCTATACGGAAGTCCATAAGTATGTGATTTCCATATATGGCAGATCGAGGAACATGTCAAGGGGGGCTCCCGCGATCTTCCCCTCCTCGCCCCCCGCGTGGCCCACTGCCGCCACCCGTCGAAGCAACGGGCCTGTCATCCCAGGCAGCGGGCATAAGCAAGTGGAGGGGATGAGCCTCCCCTCCACTTCGCGGCCGCCCCGGGCGCGGAACTCCCCCGGGCCGCCGCTCGGCCCTTGCCACGCGATACGACTTCAATGCGGCCGCCCCACAGGGCGGACGGGCCCGGGCCGCTCCCACCGTACCATGGGGCGGCCGTCGCTTCCAGCCGAGCGGCGTCGCCTTCCCTTTCCCTATCCCTTCTGGGGCCGCACCAGGAGCACCGGGGTGCGCGAGCGGCGCACGACTTCCTCGGCCACGCTGCCCAGCACGAGCCGCCCGATGCCGCTTCGCCCGTGCGTCGCCATGGCCACCAGGTCGGCCCCCGCCGCCTCGCAGGCGGCCAGGATCTCGTCCGCGGGCACGCCCACGCGCACGGCCGTGTCGCACTTGAGGCCCTCTTGGCTCAGGCGGCCGGCGACCCGGGAGAGGTACTCGCGCGCCTGCGCCTTGAGTTCTTCCAGCGTGCGCTCGAGCGTGTCGTCCGGCAGGGCCATGGGCGCCATGGCGGCGAGCGATCCCGCCGGGAGCGGCACCACCACCTGGAGGAGCGTCACCTCCGCCCCCACCTCGCGCGCCTCGCGGCTGACCCAGTCCAGGACCGCCTCGCTCACGCCCGAACCGTCCAACGGCACGAGGAACCGATGCGCCATCGGTCTCCTACCCCTCCACCCGGTCGGATTTCGTCACCTCCATCTTAGCCCGGGGAGGAGAGCCCGGACAGGGCGGCTCAGAACATCTGCTGCCCGCCGTCGACGCTCACCACCTGCCCCGTCACGTACCGGGCCCGGTCGGTGAGGAGGACGATCGTCATGTCGGCGATCTCCTCCGCCGTGCCCAGCCGACGAAGGGGGATGCGCTCGAGGAGGGCGCGCTGGCCCGCCTCCCCCATCGCCTCCCACTGCCGCTCGGTGGTGGGGTTGGAGCGCACGAAGCCGGGGCAGATGGCGTTCACGCGTACCCCGTACGGCCCGAGCTCCTGCGCCATCTGGCGCGTGAGCCCGAGCTGGCCCGCCTTGGCGCTCGTGTACGCCTGGATGCCGGTGAGGCTCGTGCTCCGGCCGGCGCCGGAGGAGATGTTCACCACGGCCCCCGTGCGCCGCGCCTTCATGTGCGGCGCCACCGCCCGGATGCCGTAGAAGGCGCCGTACAGGTTGATCTCCACCACCCGTCGCCAGTCCTCGTCCGACACCTCCTCGATCGGGCGGTGCACCTGACCGGCCACGCCTCCGGCCGAGTTCACCAGGGCGTCGATGCGGCCCTCGCGTCCGAGCACCTCCGCCACCCAGGCGTTCCAGTCCGCCGGGCGGGTGACGTCCACCACCCGGAGGCGGTCCGGCGCCCCGAGCGCCTCCGCCCGGCGCCTGAGGTCCTCCTCCAGGATGTCCGCCCCGTACACCACCGCTCCCTCGGACCGCGCCGCCTCGAGGATGGCCCACCCGATGCCGTGGGCCACGCCTGTGACGAGCACCACGCGTCCCTCCAGGTCCGCCACGCCCCCACCCCTTTCCGTCGTCTTTGGGCAGGATCGTACTCCACGCTGACGAATGTCGACAACCGGCCTTGCGTGTGCGGGGGGGCGGCGGCATGGTGCGGACGCTGGTCGAGCAAGTGCATCGGGAACTGCGCGATCGCGTCCTGGCCGGCCGCTGGCGCCTGGGCGAGCGCCTGTTCGAGGAGGTGATCGCCGCCGAGCTGGCCGTGAGCCGTGCGCCGGTGCGCGAGGCCATCCGCATGCTCGAGCAGGAGGGTCTCATCGAGCGCCTGCCCCACCGCGGCCTGTTCGTCGCCAACCCCTCTCCGGAGGCGATCGTCCAGACGGCGGCCGCCCGCGCCCTCCTCGAGGTGTCCGCCGTGCGCTGGGGGCGCCCCCACGGCGAGGCGGAGGTGGCCGATCTCCTCGCCTGCGCCGACGCCATGGACGCGGCCGCCGCCCAGGGCGACGTGCTGGCCGCGGTGAACCAGGACATCCGCTTCCACGGCATCGTCGTGGGCGTGTGCCCGAACGCCGTGCTCCTCAAGCACTACCACGAACTGGACGGACACATGGCCCTCTTCCTGCACGCCCTGTCGGACGGCCGCCCCGAGCGCGTCGCGGCCATGGGCGAGCGCCATCGCCGCATCGCCCGCGCCTTGCCGCGGCGCGACGCCCTGGAGCGCGAGATCGTGGAGCACTACCGCACCGCCTCCCGCGCCCTGGCCGAGCGCACCGACCGCGCCTCGGAGGCGGTCGACTGGCCCGACACCTGGAGGTGACGACGACGATCGAAGGAACCAGCACCGCCCCCGAACACGTGTCCGTCGGGGACGTCCGCGCCCGGCGGGGGGAGGTCGTGCGCGCCCGCCTTGCGGTCGACGGCCTCGACCCCGCTCACCACCCCTACGTCACCCTCGTCGGGGGACGCGACGCCGGGCCCGTGGTCACGGTCGTAGCCGGGGTGCACGGGGCGGAGGTCTCCTCCATCGAGGCCGCCCGCCGCCTGGCCGCCGACCTGGGCGGGCACCTGCGGCGGGGGACGGTGGCCCTCGTGCCGGTGGCCAACTTGGCCTCGTTCTTCGCCCGCAGCCTGTACGTGAACCCCCTCGACGGCAAGAACCTCAACCGCGTCTTTCCCGGCCGTCCCGACGGTACCGCCTCGGAGCGCCTGGCCCACGCCCTGGTGGAGAACCTCGTACGCCCGGCCGACGTCGTCCTCGACCTGCACGGCGGCGACATCGTGGAGGCGCTCGACCCGTTCATGATGGCCGAGGCGCCCCCCGGCCGGGGGGAGAACGCCCCCGCCCTCGAGCTGGCCGCCGCCTTCGCCCTCGACCAGGTGCTTACCGGCCACGTCGCCGGATCGCTCGCCGCCGCCGCCACCCAGCTGGGCCGCGCCGCCCTCCTGGCCGAGTGCGGCCAGCAGGGCGTCGTCTCGCCGTTGGCGGTAGAACGCCTGGCGCAGGGCGTGCTGCGCATCCTCGACCGCCTGGACATGCTGGACGCCGACGCCCGCCCCTCCCCGCCGCCGGGCAGGCCGGTGTACCGCCCCGGCTGGACCTGGATGAACGCCGAGCACACGGGCTTTTGGCTTCCCGCCCCCGCCATCGCCGTAGGGCGGGAGGTGACCGAGGGGGCGCTCCTCGGCACCATCCAGCCGCTCGACCTCGACCTCCCGCCGCAGGAGGTGCGAAGCCCGCACGACGGCCGCATCCTCTTCCTGGTCACCGCCCTCTCGGCCGTGGCCGGCGCCCCCCTGTGCGCCGTCGCCCGCCCGTCGGCACCCTGGCCGCTCGAGGCGTAGCCCTGGGCCCTCGACACCACCTAGGGGAGGGATCGGAATGCGCTGGACCATCGTCGGCGCCGGCGCCATCGGCGGCACCTTGGGCGCGTACATGGTGCGGGCGGGCGAGGACGTCGTGTTCGTCGACGCCGACCGCGACCACGTCGCCGCCATGCGTGCGCACGGCCTCACGATCCGCGGTTACGCCGAGACGTTCACCGTCCCGGTCCGCGCCTACACCCCCGAGGAGGCGCCGGGGCCGATCGACGCCCTCCTCCTGGCGGTCAAGGCGCAGCACACCGAGCCGGCCGTACGCGCCCTCCTCGACCGCATGGCCCCCGGGTCGTACGTCGTCTCCCTCCAGAACGGCCTGTGCGAGGACGTCCTCCGCGACATCGTGGGGGCCGAGCGCACCGTGGGGGCGTTCGTCAACTTCTCCGCCGACTACCTCGAGCCCGGCCTCGTCCACTACGGGAGCCAAGGCGCCCTCTACCTGGGGGAGCTCGACGGCCGCACCACGCCGCGCCTTCTGGCCTTGGAGGAGGCGCTCTCCCACTGGGGGCCGGTGCGCCTGACGGACAACATCTGGGGCTATCTGTGGGGCAAGATGGGATACGCGAACATGCTCTTCGCCACCGCCACCGTCGACGCCACCATGGCGGACGCCATCGACCGCCACCGCCCCCTCATGGCCGAGCTGGCGGCGGAGATCTACGACGTGGCCGAGCGGGAGGGGGTGCGGGTGGAGGGATTCGACGCCTTCGACCCCCGCTTCTTCCATCCCCGAGGGCGCGACCCGCGCGAGGTGGAGGCGGCCTTCGACCGCCTGACCGCCTGGCAGCGCACGAGCGAGAAGACGAAGAGCGGCATCTGGCGCGACCTGGCGGTGCGCCGCCGCCCCACGGAGGTGGACGTGCAGATCGGCCGCGCCGCCGCCATCGGCGCGCGCCATGGTCTCCCCATGCCGCTCACCCGCCGGCTGGTGGACATCATCCACGACCTCGAGCAAGGGCGGCGGGCCATGTCCTGGGACAACCTGGCGGAGCTCGACCGCCTGCGGAGGGAGGGATCCCCCCGATGATCGCCCTGGACGCCGACGCCATGGCCCGGGAGCTGGCGGAGTTCGCCGCCATCCCGAGCGTGAGCGCCCTCCCCGAGCATCGCGCCGACGTCGCCCGCGCCGCCGCCTGGGCCGCCGAGCGCCTCGCGCGCGCCGGCGTAACCGAGGTGGAGGTGGTCGACACCGGCGGGCACCCGGCGGTGCTCGGGCGGTGGGGACCGCCCGACGCCCCGGCCGTGCTCATCTACGGCCACTACGACGTGCAGCCCGCCGACCCGCTCGACGCCTGGGAGACGCCCCCCTTCTCCCCCACCGTGCGCGACGGCCGCATGTACGGACGCGGCACGAGCGACGACAAGGGGCCGATCGTCTGCGCCCTGGCCGGCATCGAGGCCCTTCTGCGGGGACCCCGTCCCCCGGTCGACGTGCAGCTCAAGTTCCTCCTCGAGGGCGAGGAGGAGATCGGCAGCCCCCACCTTCCCGCCCTGGTGGCGCGGGAGCGCGACCGCCTGGCCTGCGCCCTCGCCATCAGCGCCGACGGCGGCATGTGGCGGGCGAGCGAGCCCTCGCTGAACATCTCGGCCAAGGGCTTGGCCAACGTGGAGGTGGAGGTGGTCACGGCCGCCGCCGACCTGCACTCCGGCCGGCACGGCGGCGCCGTGCCCAACGCCCTGCATGCCTTGGCCGAGGTGGTGGCCGGCCTGCACCGCCCGGATGGCAGCGTGGCCGTGGCCGGCTTCTACGACCGCGTGCGCCCGCCCACGGAGGGCCAGCGCCGCGAGCTGGCCGCGCTTCCGTTCTCCGAGGCCGACTACCGGGCCGAAGTCGGGGTGGAGGCGCTCGTGGGGGAGGCGGGCTACACGGCGCTCGAGCGCCTGTGGCTGCGCCCCACGCTCGACGTGGTGGGCATGTGGGGCGGCTTCGTGCAGGAGGGGATGAAGACCGTCATCCCCGCCCGCGCCCACGCGAAGATCTCCTGCCGCCTGGTGCCCGACCAGGAGCCCGAGGAGATCCAGCGCCTGCTCTGCGCCCACCTGGAGGGGCACTCCCCCCGCGGGGCGCGCGTGATCGCCCGCCCCGTCCCCGGCACCGCCCGTCCTTACGCCCTGCCGGCCGACTACCCCCCGCTGGCCCTGGCGTCCCAGGTGTTGGAACGCACCCTCGGGGGGCGAACGCTGCTCGTGCGCATGGGCGGCACGCTGCCCATGGCGGAGCTCGTCCAGCGCGAGCTCGGCGCGCGCACCCTGTTCTTCTCCTTTTCCGTCTCCGACGAGCGCTACCACGCCCCGAACGAGTTCTTCCGCCTGGAACGCCTCGCCCCGGGGGCGCAGGCCTGGTACGATCTTCTGGCCGGGATCGGACCGGCGCTGGCCGCCGCCCGCGCCTGACCGACCCGGCCCGCGCGCCCCGGCCGCGCCGCGGCCGGGGCGTTCGCCGTGCCCGCCCGCGCCCCGCGCCCACGGGTCCGACACGCCGAAGGGAGGTGCGCCCATGCCCGCCGTCCGGCCATCCGCGCCGCCGCCCCACGGGCGGCGGGAGGCCGCCCTTCTCTGGCTCTTGGCCGGCGGCCGCCTGATCGGCGCCGGCGGGGCGATCGAGGCCATGGCCTTCTTCACCCTCTACCTGCGCCAGGCCTACCACCTGCCCATGCCCGTCGTAGGGAGCGTGGCGGCGTTGCTTTCGGCCGGCGCCGTGGCCGGCACCTTCCTGGCCGGCTACCTGGCCGACCGCCTGGGTCGACGCCCCGCCCTCCTGTGGACGATGGCGGTGGAGGCGCTCGCCCTCGCCGCCCTGGCCGTCGTCCACGACGTGGCGGCGGCGGTCGCCCTGGGGGTGGTGGTGGGGACGGCGGACGGGGCGCTATGGCCCGCGTACGGCGCCGCCGTGGCCGACATCTTGCCCCCCGAGCGCCGCCAGCGCGGCTTCGCCCTCATGACCGCGGCGGTGAACGCGGGCGCCGCCCTGGGGCCGGCGGCGGGCGGGGCGATCCTGGCCGGGGTGCACCGCTTCGGCCCGCTGTTTTTCGCCGCCGGCGCCGCCGTGGCCGCCGCCACGGCCGCCCTCGCCGCCCGCCTGCCCGAGACGCGTCCGCCCGTGGCCGACGGCCAGCGAGGGGAGGCCGCATCCGGCTACGCCCTGGTGGCGAGGGACGGCGACATGCTGGCCTTCCTCTCCCTCCTCCTTCCGCCCCTTACGGCCCTGGGGGTGTTCATCGCCTTCTTCCCCCTGGCGGCCGCCGCCACGCCGGGCGTGGGAGCGGCCGGCTTCGGCCTTCTGTTCGGGCTGTGGGGCGCGGTCATCGCGGTCGGTCAGCTGCCGCTCTCCGCCGCCGTGGGACACATGCGGCCCGTCACCGCCATCGCCTTAGGGTACGCCCTCGTGGCCGCCGCCTTCGTGCCCATGGCGGTCTGGCCGGGGCCGTGGGGAGACCTCCTGGGGGTGCTGGCCTTGGCGGCGGGGGAGATGTTCTCCTCCCCTCCCACCGGCGCCTTGGTGGCCAACCTCGCCCCGGTCCACGCCCGTGCCCGCTACCAGTCCACCATCGGTCTGGTGTGGGCGGCGGGCGGGGTGGTGGGGCCGGCCCTCGCCGGCTGGGCCTACGGGCGCGTGGGCGTGGCGCCCTTCTGGGCGGCGGCCGCCGTCCTGGCCGCCCTTCCCCTCCCCCTCTTCCCCTTGTGGCTTGCCCCCCGGCCGCGCGTGCGCCGGGCGGAGGCCCAAGCCTTGGGCCAAGCGCCCGCCGCGTCGCCCTCCTGACGGTTCCCTCTCCTACCGCCAGGCGGCGCGCAGCACGCGCAAGACATTCTCACCCAGGACCTTGCGGATGTCCTCGTCCCGATAGCCGTGCGCCACGAGCCAGCGCGCGGCGTTCGCCACCGCCTCGCCCGGGTTCTCCATGCCCGCCACGTAGGGAACGGGCCGGTAGGCAGGCCCGGGGCGCGAAGGCGGGAAACCCGGAGGCAGGTGGGCGAACTCCCGGTGCATGGCCACGTGGTCGCCGAACAGGGTGTCGGGGCCGAAGGCCACGTGGTCGATGCCCATCACATCGACGCAGTGCTCGAAGTGGGCCATCACCGCCTCGAGGTCGTGGCCGGGGCGGGAGGGCGACTGGGTGGAATGGGGCGCCGCCTCGATGCCGATCACCCCACCCTTGGCCGCCAGGGCCTTGAGCTGGTCGTCCGGCTTCATGCGCGGCGTGGGCCAGACGGCGCGGGCGCCGGCGTGGGTGACGAACACCGGCGCCTCGCTCGCCTCGATGACGTCGAGGCTGGTCCGGTCGCCCGAATGGGCGACGTCGACGGCGATGCCCAGCTGGTTCATGCGACGCACCGCCGCCCGGCCGAAGTGCGTGAGCCCGCCGTCGTTCGCCTCCCACTGGCCGGAGCCGAGCGCGTTGGACTCCGCGTAGGTGATGCCCATGACGCGCACGCCCAGGCCGTACAAGACGTCCAACCGGTCGAGCTCGTTCTCGATCATCGTCGCCGCCTCGAGCGACACGACGAACGCGATCTGCCCGTTCCGCTTGGCGCGGAAGAGGTCGTCGACCGTGAGGGCGGGCACGAGGAAGTCCTGGTGCGCGATGTCGCATAGGCGCATGCCGATGTCGTGGATGACGTCGTCCCACTTCCACCCGGCCCGCGAGGTGACGGTCGCCGTGCCGTCCATCATGTTGTCGAAGACGACGTCGAGCCCGGAGACGCTCAACCCCTCGTAGCCCGTCCAGTCCCGGCCCCAGCGCCGGTACTCGAAGATCTCGCCGACGTCCTCGGGCACGACGAAGTCGCGGCCGTCCAGCGCCGCCACCGCGCGCGACATCAGCATCAGCGCGAGCGAGCCGCGCGGGGAGGCACCGACGAGAACCGATGGATGCTCCCGGGTCGCCCCCGCCAGGTCGACCATGTAGCGGCCGACCGAGTCCTCCACGGCAACGCCCTCGATGGCCTTCTGCATGCTGATCAGCGTGGCCGGGTCGACCACCGGGTCGAGGTGGGTCTCCTCCTGGCGGCGCGCGATGCGCCGCTGGAGCACGCCCCACTCCTCCTCCCGCGACGGGTAGCCGAAGCTGACCCGGATGAGGAACCGGTCCAGCTGAGCCTCGGGCAGCGGATAGGTCCCCTCGTGCTCGATCGGGTTGGCCGTGGCCAGCACGTGGAACGGCGGCTCCAGGACGTACGTCGTCCCCTCGACCGTGACCTGCTTCTCCTGCATCGCCTCCAGCAGGGCGGCCTGGGTCTTGGGCGGGGTCCGGTTGATCTCGTCGGCCAGCAGGAGGTTGGTGAAGATGGGCCCGGCCCGGAACGTGAAGTCGTGGCTGCGCTGGTGGTAGAGGAACGAGCCCGTCACGTCGGCCGGCAGCAGGTCGGGCGTGAACTGCAGGCGACGGAAACCGAGCCCCAGCGCCTGGGCGAGGCTGCGGGCCGTGAGCGTCTTGCCCAGCCCGGGCAGATCCTCCGGCAGGACGTGCCCGCCGGCGAGTACGCCCGCGAGCACGTCC
>JAILZS010000045.1 GCA_023512375.1 Bacillota bacterium
GGCGGGGGCGGTGGCCGCGGCCCGCGCGAGCCTGGCCCTCCTCCAGACGCACACCCCCCCGCGCCCGGCCGCCCCCCCCCCGGCCCCGGCGGCGCGGGGGGCGGCTACCGCCCGCGGCCGTCGGGGCTTTTGGGGCAGACGGTCACAGACCACAGCTCGCGGCAGCCCGATCCCACCAAGTCCGTCCTCGGTTCACGGACTTCCAAAGCCGCGCGGAAGGCGGCCCAGAGCAGGCTGGCGGCCTGGCCGCGGGTCAGGGCGCGGTTTCCCGTAGGCTGAGACCCCGGAAGTCCCAGCGCACGCAGGAGCGCGACGGCAGAGGACGCCGGCAGCGGGTAGCCCAGGGTGGGGAAGGAGGCTAGGCGGACCGCCTGGATGGTGTCCAGGGCCGAGTCGGGGCCCCTGGCCCTGAAGAAGTGTTCCAGGTTGTCCAGCCATTCGCGCACCGAGATGGGGCGCCGCAGGTGCATCCCGCCGCGGAGCCAGTAACTTCCGTTGAACAGACCCCGGCGCAGCAGCTCCACCGCGTCGGGGTACCCAGGATCCAGCGCGTCGTCCACGGCCGCGCGCCCGGGCGCGTGCAACCGCACCCCCGCCAGCCGCAAGGCGGTGCGGAGCTGCTGGAGGGCTGACGGGTTTTCCGCGAACACCGACGGCGGCCTTCCGAGCGAGTGCGCGACCGCGGCCGCGATGCCGGCGGCCTCTCCCAGCGCCATCTGCAACGGCACGACCCGGGTCGAGAAAGCCGCTACCGAGTCGAAGGACGCGGCCTGGGAGACCACCAGGAGGTTGTCGATCCGCTCGGGCAAGAGCGAGCGGAGCGGCACCCCGTACGGAGCGGGCACGCCGGGCAGGTACGGAGGCTCGCCCGCGTAGTAGGCCTGCCCGTCCAGGGGGTAGCCGCCCACGGCCACCGTGTCGGGGAAGTCGCGGCCGTACAGCACGTCGTCTGCCCGGAGCCGGTACCGGCCCACCATGTGGCGACTTTCCCGCACGTACAGCGCCGGGGCCGTGGCCACCAGCTCCGCGGTGCCGAACAGGTGCGGGGCCGCGAGCCGGAGGTACCTCACCGCCCTCAGGGCCTCTGCCTGCGCCTGGCGGTGCGCGAGGGCTAGGGAGTCCGGGTCGGTGGCGTCCACCCCGAAGACCTGTAAGCCCTTGACGAGCACGCTCCCGTCGCCCTGGAGGGCCAGCTCCAGTCCCCTCAGGGTGAAACGCGAGGGGTCGCTGGGGACATAGCGGGTCAGCAGGCCGTTGAAGCCCCACACCAGGTACGGCCGGCGGCCGCTGCCGTCCGGACACGGCCGGCTAGGGCAGGCAGCCTCGGAGACCTGCGTCCAGGACAGGCCGCGCAGCCGCAGGACCAGACCTGCGGCCATGGAGCGGCGGTCCAGGCCCGTGTCCTCGCGGCCCACGGTGAAGCGCACGCCCGCGGCTGCGGCCAGCTGAGCTACGTCCGTGGCGTCCACGACAGCCTCCGCGGAGATCCTCACGCGGCCCTCCGGGGTCGCCACGACAACCGCGGTCACCCGATTCTGGCTGACCTCGACGTCCTCAAGCCGCCAACCCAGCTTGAGCTGTACACCGGAGGTGTGGAGCAACTCGCGGAGGATCCGCTCCGCGCGGCGGACGTCCACCCCGTCGAAGGAGCCCAGCCGGCGTACGAACTCCTGTACGAGGCTACCGTACAAGGGAGCGCCGGAGGAGTCCCAGGACAGGTCCAGGGTATTGAGCCAGCTCTGAGCGAAAGCACCGCCCACGAAAGGCGTCGGATCGGCCAGCGCCACTCGAAGGCCCCGGAAGGCTGCGGCGGCCGCTGCGGTGACTCCCTGGGGGGTCGCGCCGTAGACGAACAGGTCCACGGACACCTGCCGGGGCGGCGGGGACTGGGCGTGGGTGGCCGGAGCCACCGCCAGGAGGGCCACTGCAACCCCGCACAACAACCCCCAGGACCTTTTCCGCTCCACGGGACCTCCCTCTGGATCGCCCACCAAATACGCAACCGCGGTGTCGGGTTCCTGCTGGTCCTTGACCGGACGTCGGCCCAGCAAGCTACAATCGCCACACAGGCGACGAAGGGGACCAGTAGCGCCGCAGGCGGGTCCCGAAGCGAGCCGCGGTGGTGGGAGGCGGCGGGCCGCGCGGCGTGAACATCGCCCCGGAGCTTCCCGGCGAAACGCCAAGGGGAGTAGCCGAGGACGGAGCCTCCACCGTGATCCGGAGGGCGGAATCGGAGGCGACGGACGCCTCCCGTTCCGGCAGAGGGCAGGCGAGCTTGCCTGAAGCGGGGTGGTACCGCGGGCCGAGGCCCGCCCCGGGAGGGGCGGGCCTCGGCGCATACGACGGGGAGGTGGACCGGTGTGGCCGAGGAGGTCGTGTTGTACGACACCACGCTGCGGGACGGGACGCAGCAGGCGGGCATCAGCCTGAGCGTGGGGGACAAGATCCGCATCGCCCGCCGCCTGGTCGAGTTCGGCATCCCCCTCGTCGAGGGCGGCTGGCCCGGGTCGAACCCGAAGGACATGGCCTTCTTCGAGCGGGCGCCGGCGGCGGTCGACCCCGCACGCCTGGCGGTGTTCGGCGCCACGCGCCGCGCGGGCGCGGACGTGGAGCGGGATCCCCAGGTGGCGGCTCTCCTCAAGCCGGGCGTGCCCACCGTGACGGTGGTGGGCAAGGCCTCCGCCTTCCAGGCCACGCGCGTCCTGGGCACCGACCGGGAGGAGAACCTGCGCATGATCGCCGACACCGTCGCCCACCTGCGGGCGCGCGGCCGCACCGTGGTGTTCGATGCCGAGCACTTCTTCGACGGCTACGCCGAAGACCCGGGGTACGCGCAGGAATGCCTGCGCGTCGCCGCCCGCGCGGGGGCAAGGTGGCTCGTGCTGTGCGACACGAACGGCGGCAGCCTGCCGTCGGCGGTGGCCCGGGCCACGGCCCGGGCGCTCGAGGCGGTGCGGGAGGTGGCGCCAGCGGCGGGGCTGGGCATCCACACCCACAACGACAGCGGCCTGGCGGTGGCGAACTCCCTGGCCGCCGTCGAGGCGGGGGCGCGCCTCGTGCAGGGGACGGTGAACGGCTACGGCGAGCGGTGCGGCAACGCCGATCTTTGTCAGCTCCTGCCCACCCTCCAGCTGAAGATGGGATTTCTCGCCGTACCCGAGGAGAGCCTGGCGGGCCTCGTGCATCTGGCCCGGTTCGTGGCCGAGGTGACCAACCTGCCCCTGTCGGACAGCCACCCGTACGTGGGGGTGAACGCCTTCACCCACAAGGGTGGGCTGCACGCCTCGGGCATGGCGCGCGACCGCCGCGCCTACGAGCACATCCCGCCCGAGCGGGTGGGGGCGCAGCGCCGCGTCCTCGCCTCCGAGCTGGCCGGGCAGGCCAGCCTCTCCGCCGCCCTCGGCCACCTCGGCCTGGGGCGCGCCTCCCTCGCCCGCCTCCTGTCCCAGATCAAGGAGCGCGAGCACCTGGGCTACCGTTACGAGGACGCGGAGGCGTCGCTCGAGCTTCTGGCGCTCGACCAGGAGGGCGCACCCTCCCCGTTCGCGGTGGCCCACTACCGGGTGGTGGTGGACGGCCCGGGCAGGCGGGCCGAGGCGACGGCCGAGGTGCGGGTGGGCGAGGGGCTGGCGCATGCCGCCGCCTTCGGCAACGGCCCCGTGGCCGCCCTGGACGCCGCCCTGCGCAAGGCCCTGGCCGGCTTCTTCCCGCACCTCGCGCGCATCCACCTGGTCGACTACCGGGTGCGGGTGATCGACGGCACGGAGGGCGCCTCGGCGCGCGTGCGGGTGTGGGCGGAGAGCACCGACGGGGTGGCGCGGTGGCGGACGGTGGGCGTCTCCACCGACGTCGTGGCCGCCAGCCTGGAGGCCCTGGTGGACGCCTTCCGGTACGGGCTGGCGCGGGTAGCCGAGGTCGAGGGGGCGGAGCCGGCCTCCGGCTGACCGGGCGGTGCGTCAGGAGGCGGGCGGACGCGGCGCCGCCAGGCGGGCGTACAGCGCCTCGTACCGCGCGACCACGCGCGACGAGGAGAAGTGCGCCGCCCGGCGCCGCGCCGCCTCGCCCATGGCGGCGCGGCGGCCGGGCTCGAGAAGGCGCAGGGCGGCGGCCGCCATGCCGTCCACGTCGTGCACCGGCAGGAGGTAGCCGCTCACGCCGTCCTCCACCACCTCCGTGAGACCCCCGGCCGACGTCCCCACCACCGGCACGCCCGCGGCCATGGCCTCGAGCGCCGACAGGCCGAACCCCTCGCCCGACGTGGGGAGGAGGAAGACGTCCGCCGCCGCCATGACGGGGAAGGGGTCGGCCTGCATGCCCAGGAAGCGGACGCGGTCGGCCAGCCCCCGCGACTCCAGGTAGGCGAGGGCGGCGCCGGCGTCGGGGCCGTCGCCGCACAGCACGAGCACCGCCGGGCGTAGGCGCGCCACCCGCTCGAACACGCGCGCCACGTCGAGGGCGTTTTTCACCGGGCGGAAGTTGGAGACGTGCAGGAGGACGGCGTCCTCCGGCCGGGCGAGGGCGGCTCGGGTGCGGGCCCGCACGGCGGGCGCCACGTGCCGGAGGTCGACGAAGTCGGGGATGACCGCCACGTCCTCGAGGCCGAAGGCGGCGCGCGCCTGGCCGGCGAGGAAGGAGGATACGGCCGTGACCGCGTCGGAGCGCCTGAGGGCGTGGGCCACGGCGGCGCGGATGGCGGGATCGGGGCCCGTGAGGGTGGCGTCCGTGCCGTGCAGCGTGGTCACCACCGCCGGCCGCAGGGGGTCGACCATCTCGCGCGCCATGACGGCCGCCGCGGCGTGCGGCACGGCGTAGTGGACGTGGATCACCTGCACCCCCTCGCCCCGCGCCACCTCGGCGAGCTTGGTGGCCAGGGCGAGGTCGTAGGGGGCGTGCGTGAACAGCGGGTAGCTGGGCACCTCCACGCGGTGGAACACCAGCCGGCCGGCATCGGCCTCGGGCAGGCGGGACATGGCGAACGGCACGCCCGTGCTCACCAGGTGCACGCGGTGGCCGCGCCGGGCCAGGTGGTGGGCGAGCTCCACGGCCACCGTGCTGCTTCCGCCCAGCGTGGGGTAGAGCACCATGACCACGCGCAACCCTTGGCCGTTCACCGCCTCCTCCGCCTCCCTCCCGCTCCGCCTCGGGCAACCAGCCGGCGCCCGACCGCTCAGGCGGGCGCCAGCGCGGGGGGTGCGCGCTCCGGCGCGCGGCACGCCTGCACCGCGGCGCCGGAGGTGGCGCCGCCGCGCCGCCCGATGCGTGCCGCCTCAGCCCACGGCGTGGTAGCCGCCGTCGACGAACAGCGTGGCCCCGGTCACCATGCGGCTCAGGTCGCTGGCGAGGAACAGGACGGCCTGGGCGACGTCCTCCGGCTCGAGCATCCGTCCCAGGGGCGTGCGGGCGAGGGTGGTGGCCATGAGCTCCTCCCGGTTGGGGAAGTGCTTGAGGGCGTCGGTGTCCACGGCACCGGCCGACAGCACGTTCACCCGGATGCCGCGCGGTCCCAGTTCGGTGGCTAGGTGGCGGGCCATCGACTCGATGGCGGCCTTGGACGCCCCCACCAGGGTGTAGTACGGCAGGGAGCGCACGGCGCCCAGGCTGGAGATAGCGACCACCGAGCTGCCGGGCGCGAGCATGGGGGCGGCCTCCTGGACGGCGCTCAGGAACCCCCAGGCGTTGATGTCGAGCGTCCAGTGGAAGTGGTGGAGGGTGAAGTCGAGGGCGGTGCGCTCCACGCCCGAGGCGGCGTTGTGCACGAGCAGCTCCAGGGTGCCGAAGCGCTCGCGCACGGCGGCGAAGAACGCCCTTACCGCCTCCGGGTCCGCGATGTTGGCGCGCTGGGCCAGGGCCGTGACGCCGCGCGCCTCGAGGGCGCGGAGGGTCTCCTCGGCCGCCCGGCGGTTGCGCAGGTAGTTGAAGGCGACGTGCACACCCTGGTCGGCGAGGGCGAGGGCGATGGCGCGGCCGATGCCCCGGCTGGCGCCGGTGACGACGGCGTGGCGTCCCCCCAGGTCGAGATCCAATCGACTACCTCCCGTGGGGATCCGAGTGGGGACGGGATGCGAACGGAGGATACCGCTTGCTCCTGCCTGTTCGCGCCCCGGGGCGGGGGAACCTTCCGCCCGCGGGCGGGCGCGCATGGGCGCGGGGGCGAAAACCCGCTAGACTGAGGGGCGTGGCGCACGGCGCGCCCGCCGCGCCGATGCGGCCGGTGGGCGCGGGCGCGGCGGCGGCGTACGGAGGGATGGCCATGGCGGCGACGGTCATCGTGGGCTTGCAGTTCGGCGACGAGGGCAAGGGCAAGATCACCGACTACCTCGCCGGGAAGGCGGACATGGTGGTGCGCAGCCAGGGGGGGGCGAACGCGGGCCACACGGTGGTGATCGACGGCCAGCGCTTTTCCCTCCACCAGGTGCCGTCGGGGATCTTCCGCGGCCGCCGGTGCGTCATCGGCAACGGGGTGGTGCTGGACGCCCCGGCCCTGGTGGAGGAGCTCGACGGCCTTCGGGCTCGGGGGGTGGACGTCTCGCCCCTCGCCATCTCCGACCGCGCCCACCTCGTCCTGCCCTACCATCCGGTGCTCGACGGCGTCATGGAAGACAGCGAGGGGGAGCGGCGCATCGGCACCACCCGGCGCGGCATCGGACCGGCCTACGCGGACAAGATGGCCCGCCTGGGCGTGCGGGTGGTGGACCTCATGTCGGAGGTTGCCCTGCGCCGGCGCCTGGCCGAGGTGGCGGGGCCGAAGAACCGCCTTCTGCGCTCCTACGGCCTCGACCCGGTCGAGCCCGATGCGCTGGCCGACCGCCTCCTGGCGGCAGGGGAGCGCCTCAGGCCCTACGTGACCGACACCTCGCGCCTGGTGAACGACGCCCTGGACCGGGGGGAGAACGTCCTGTTCGAGGGGGCACAGGGGACGTTCCTCGACGTGGACCTGGGCACCTACCCGTTCGTCACCAGCAGCCACCCCGTGGCCGGGGGGGTGACGGTGGGCGCGGGGGTCGGTCCTACCCGCATCCAGGCCGTGGTCGGGGTGATGAAGGCATACACGTCGCGCGTGGGCGAGGGGCCGTTTCCGGGAGAGCTCGCGGGCGAGGAGGCGGAGCGCGTGCGCCAGGCTGGCCAGGAGTACGGCACCACCACCGGCCGGCCCCGGCGCGTGGGGTGGCTGGACCTGGTCATGCTGCGGTACGCAGCGCGCGTGAACGGCCTGACCGGGGTGGCGGTCAACGCTCTGGACGTTCTGGGAGGGCGGGCCCAGGTGCCGGTGGTGGTGGCCTACCGCATCGGCGGCCGGCGCGTCACCGAGGTGCCCGCCTCGGCCGAGGACCTGTTCGCGGCCGTGGCCGAGCTGGAGTGGATGGACGGCTGGCAGATGCCGGAGCGCGTGCGCGGCGCGGGCGACCTACCGGCGCCGGTGCGGCGCTACCTGGAACGCATCGAGACGGCGACCGGGGCGCCGGTGGTGGCGGTCTCCTTCGGGCGGGAGCGCAGCGATGTCCTCGAGCTTGCCTGAGGGGCCCGCCGCCCCGATCCCGCCCCCCCGGGCCGCGGTCCTGTCGTGGAGCGGGGGCAAGGACAGCAGCCTCGCCCTGTGGGAGGCCCGGCGCCTGGGGTGGGGGGTGCGGTGGCTCCTCACGACGGTCA
This sequence comes from Bacillota bacterium, assembly GCA_023512375.1. Classification (GTDB taxonomy): domain Bacteria; phylum Bacillota; class Sulfobacillia; order JAJZYS01; family JAILZS01; genus JAILZS01. Next base: position 7,648 of record JAILZS010000045.1, read on the forward strand.
CCGAGGCTTACGGCCGCGTGAGCATGCACGGCGTGCGGGAGGAGCTCCTGGACGAGCAGGCGCAGGGGGTGGGCGTGGAGGTGCGCAAGGTGCGCATCCCGTCGCCGTGCACCAACGCCGAGTACGAGGCGCGTATGGGACGGGCGGTGCGAGAGCTCGTGGCCGAGGGGGCGGACGCGTTCGTCTTCGGCGACCTCTTCCTGGCCGACGTTCGCGCCTACCGCGAGGCGCACCTGCGCGACCTGGGGGTGGCCGCTCTCTTTCCCCTGTGGGGGCGGGACACGGCTGCGCTGGCGCGAACGTTCGTGGCCGCAGGCTTTCGGGCTTACGTGGTCTGTCTGGACCCTCGCCGCCTCGACCGAGCCCTCGCCGGGGCGCCGTTCGACGACGCCTTCCTGGATCGCCTGCCGTCCGACGTGGACCCGTGCGGGGAGCGGGGGGAGTTCCACACCTTCGTGTGGGACGGTCCCATCTTCCGGCAGCCGCTGGTGGTGGCGACCGGCGAGGTGGTGGAGCGGGACGGCTTTGTGTTCTGCGACCTCGTGGCGGGTCCGTGAGCCGTGGACGGGACGCGCGTCCTTGCCCACCGTGCTCCCTTGGTGCTATAGTGGCCGTTGCGCGGGAGTAGTTCAGCGGTAGAACATCTGCTTCCCAAGCAGAGGGTCGCGGGTTCGAGTCCCGTCTCCCGCTCCGGTTTGCTGGTGTAGCTCAGCTGGTAGAGCAGCTCACTCGTAATGAGCAGGTCGCCGGTTCGAGTCCGGCCACCAGCTCCAGGCATTTTCCGCCGCGGTGCCGGGTGGCAGGCCCCCGACGCGATCGGGGGCCTGCGCGCGCGTCGACGTGCGGCGATGTGGCGGGGGTCGAGCGCACCGCCTGAGGGCGCCGGCGTCGGCCGGGCGCCGGCGATCCGGTGCCGCCGAATGGCGTCTGGCGACATCGCCGGCGACGCCGTCGAGGGCGCCGATCGCCGCCGGGCCACTGACCGGTGCGCGGCCGAACGGCATCGCCTGGGCCACGGCGAGGCCGCCGCCGCACGGCCGCGCATGCCGCCGCATGCGCCGCCGTCTCGCCAGCCTCCGCGCCGTCGTGGCGGGGAGTCGCCTGCCACGGTATCGGCCTCCTCGACGGCCGCGGCCGTCATGCGCGGGCGGGGCGGCTCCGACCCGGGCGCGGATCCGCCAGCTTGGGGATCACGAGCCGAGCCGGTGCCATCGCGAGGGATGGCAAACGGCATATCCCTTGACGCTCGTTCGTGTCGGTGCTAGGCAAGAGGCGATACGGCTGCATTCGACGCCATTGGGGGCGCAAGCGCGTAACGGCGAGGTGTGTCACCACGAGCGGCGCGAGGCGGATGACGGCGGGATACCGTCGCGGCTTTGCCTCGGGCGCATATCGTTTCGGCCGTAGGGCACCGGTGGGTATCGTGGCCAAGCCTTGTGGACAAGCGAGAAAGGAGAGCGGCGGACTATGCTGCGCTGGTGGAAACGCCTGTGGCGCGACGAGCGTGGGTTCACCCTCATCGAACTCATGGCCGTCATCGCCATCATCGGAATCCTGACCGCACTCATCGTGCCCCGGCTCCTGTCGGCCGTATCCGGCAGCCAAATCAACGACGCGGTGAACCAGATCCGCATCGTCCAGGTGGGCATGGAGGAGTACTACGACGCCCAGGGTAGTCTGCCGCCCACGTCTGGTGCCGGTGCCATCACCGACTGGTCGAGCCTGGTCCAAGTTCTGTCTCAGTACGTGGCCCTCAACCCCAATGAACAGCACCTGAAGAACCTCAGCTACACGCCGTCTGCGACTGCCGGGTATTTCGAGGATTCCTGGTCCAACATCGACATCGGCGGGTCGAACTACACGCTAACATTGTGGTCGTTTACCCCAGCGTTTTCTGGGACGTGTCCACAGGGCGTCACTTGCAAGGCGGGCACCTACGACATCACCGAGCAGCAGCAGGGTTCTTCGACGGCCACCGTCGTCGCTCAGGGCCAGTGGTGAGCCCGCTGCCTCCCCGGCCTACGGGCACACGGCCTGGAGACCGGATGAGAAGGCGGTGAGGCGATCCCCGCCTTCCAGATGTACGCGACGGGCGCGCCGCGGTACGAGCCTGCCCAGCCGGTGTATCCGTACCAGGCGGACGCCGACGCGGTGGGGGAAAGGCGGACGGGTGCCCACGAGCCGATCTCGATCCCGCCCCCGACGCGCCGGCGTGTGACGCGCACGTCGCCCGGCACGGGGCAGGAGGCGGCCGAGCCGGCGCAGGCGTAGGCGCCCAGCGCGCATGCGGCCGCCGTCTCGAAGCCGGCGTAGGCGGCCGCGCGCGCCTGGGCAACGGCGGTGGCGCGCTCGGCCGCCTGCTGCAGGCGGACGACGTAGACCAGCGCGCCGGCGATGGCCAGAAGCGCCGCCGCCGCCAGGGCGGCCAGAAGGAGTGCCACCTGTCCGCCTTCGGCCCGCATCCGCTTCAGCCTCCTCCCTGTCGGCCGCCGATGGATGCCAGCGTCGCCGGCGTCGCCACCGCCGCTGCGGTGGAAACGCCAGAGGTGCCACAAGTAGTCAGGAAAATGCGAACCAAGCGCAGCGGGCCGCCGTTGGGCCAGGGTACGAAGGCCCCGCCCGCATCGGGAGCGCCGGGCGCAGCCGGGGTGGCGACGGCAAAGGTGTAGCGGGCTACGGCGCCCGCCGACCCCGGAGGGAGCACGTCGATGTCGAGGACCGCACCGTACATGCCGGGCGGGGGCGCGCAGGAGGCCAGCGGCGCCGTCTGCACGACGACCAGCCGGGCCGGGACGGCGAGGCGCCGCGCGCGGTCGCCTGCCGTCCGGTCCCCTGCCCCCCCGCGTCCGCCGCCATCGGGCCCGGCCTGTCCCTGGGGCGGCCCGGCCGCGTCCCAGAGGCAGACGGCGCTTGGGTTCGTGGTGGGGCAGTGCGCTGGGGTTGGATGGCCGGGCGCCTGGGCTTGCACGACCGCCGCCAACATGCCCATCGCCTCGTCCACACGGGTGCGGGCGGCCTGTTCGGCAACCGCGCCGGCGCCGGTGCGGTAGACGTCGAGTAGCCCGAACGCGATGGCAAGGGTGAGGACGGCGACCACCGCCAGGTAGGCCATGAGCTCGACCAGCGTCGCACCGCTGCCCGTGCGGGCTCGCACCCATGCGTGGCGCCACGCGCGGAGGATCATGGCATCGTGACCAACGCCGTGTCGAGGTGCGCGCACGAAGCGGCCAGGGGGGGCTGAGCGGGAAGGCAGAGGCAGGATTCTACCCGGTACAGGCGCGGCGCCGTCTGCCGCCGCCTGCGCCGCCCGCCGCCGGGGGCGGCCGGCAGGGCTTGGGCCGTCAGGTCGAGCGCCGCCCCGCTGCCGTCGCCCAACGTCGCGGGCCAGGCGGGCAGAAATTTGGGCAGGCCTGGGCACAGCGCGGCTTCCGCCTGGGAGCCCGAGGCGGAGGCGCAGGAGGGGTGGACCCCGACGGTGCAGGTGCAGGCAAGGGAGGAGACGGGTTGGCCCGCCCCCTCCAGAGCCGCCTGAGCGGCCTCGAGCGTCCCCCAGGAGAAGGCCACCGCTGCCTGGGAGCGTTGAGCTTGGCGCTCGGTCCGCACGAGCGCGCCGGCCAGGAGGGGAATGGCGGCGAAGAACGTCGAAACCGCCAGCAGGGCGGCCAGCGCCTCGGCGAGGAGTTGCCCCGCCTCGCCGGGCGGTCGGAAGGGGTTCCTCCGCACGGACGGCGCCGACGAACGCATGGGGAGACGCGACCTCCTCGCGCAGCGCGATGCCGGGGGCGGATGGTGGCGCGGGCACGGTTCGGCACCGTCCGCTCCCGTTCCTCCGCCCCGCGCGGTCGACCCCGTGGCAGGGGGGCGGTTCGGTGGGGCGGGCGAGGCGGAAGGGGATGGTGGCTTGGCGGTCGGGGACAGGGTGCCGCCCCGCCTGGGCGATGTCCTAGTGGCGGCGGGGCTGGTGACGCGGGCGCAGATGGAGCAGGCGCTGGCTGTCCAGCGGCGGATGCCCGGACGGCGGCTAGGCGAGGTCCTCGTCGAACTCGGCTTCGTGGCGGAGAACGACCTGGCCCAGGTGCTGGCGCGCCAGGCGGGGACCGAATACCAGTACGGGAGCTTTCCCGTGGATCCCGCTGCGGCTCGTCGGATCGCCCGCGAACAGGCGGAGGCCTGGCGCGCCCTGCCGATCGCGGACGAGGGCGGGGTCCTCGTGGTGGCGGTGGTTGACCCCTTCGACGTGTGGGCGCTGGACAACGTTCGCCTCGCGACCGGGCGCGAGGTGAGGCCCGTGGTGGTGACGGCCCGCGACTTTGGGCGGGCCATCGACCGCGCCTACGGCGCGGTCGGTGCGAGCCCTGCGGCGGCGGCTCGGGTCGAGGACACGGGCGTCGTCCGCCTGTTGGATGATCTCCTGGCGCGCGCCGTGGCGGAACGGGCGAGCGACGTCCACGTGGAGCCGCAGGGCGAGGAAGGGGTGCGCATCCGCCTGCGCGTCGACGGCGTCTTGGTGGAGGCCACCCGCCTTCCGGCCTCCCTGCACGCTCCTCTCCTCACGCGCATCAAGATCCTGGGCGGCATGGACATCGCCGAACACCGCCTGCCGCAGGACGGGCGGGCCGAGCGGGCGGTGCAGGGGAGGACGGTGGACATCCGGGTCAGCGTGTTGCCCACCATCCACGGGGAGAAGGCGGCCCTGCGCCTGCTCGACAAATCCGAACGCCTCCTGGGCCTGGACGAGATCGGCTTGGAAGGGGAAGGGCTCGCGCGCTACAGGCGGATGATCGGGCGGCCGCACGGTCTTGTCCTCGTCTCCGGTCCCACCGGGTCGGGCAAGACGACCACCGTTATGGCGGCCGTCGCCGCCCTCAACCGGGTGGAGCGCAACGTGGTGACGATCGAAGACCCCGTGGAATACCAGCTTCCCGGCCTCAACCAAGTGCAGGTGAACGCGCGCGCGGGTCTCGGATTTGCCGAGGGATTGCGGGCGATCCTGCGCCAGGACCCGGACGTGGTCGTGGTGGGAGAGATCCGCGACCCGGAGACGGCGGAGATCGCCGTGCGCGCTGCCCTGACCGGCCACCTCGTCCTGTCGTCCATCCACACGAACTCGGCCGCCAGCACGCCCGGCCGCCTGCTGGACATGGGCGTTCCCCCGTACCTGGTGGCCTCCGCCCTCATCGGTGTGGTGGCCCAGCGCCTGGCGCGCCGCCTCTGCCCCCGCTGCCGCCGTCCCCTGCCGCCCGACGCACCGGCGCGCTCCCTGGCCGCCCCCGTGGGGGAGCACGATGCGCTGTACGAGGCGGTCGGCTGCGCCTACTGCAGCCGGACGGGCTATCGCGGTCGCCTGGGCCTGTTCGAGGTGCTTGCGGTGACGCCCGCCGTCCAGCAGGCGATCATGGCGCGGGCAAGGGCCGAGGAGCTGGAGCGCCTGGCGGTGGAAGAGGGAATGCAGACGTTGGCAGAGAACGGGCTGGCGCGGGCGCGTCAAGGCCTCACCTCGCTCGACGAGGTCCGGCGCGTGGCGTACGCGGAGGGGTAGGCGTGTGGCATGAGTGGCTGGCCGAAGCCCGGCGCCTCGGGGCGTCCGACCTCCATCTGGAGGTGGGGGTGCGGCCGCTCGTCCGGTTGACGGGGCGCCTCGTGCCGCTGGCGGGGTCCGCGCCCCTCACCGCGGAGGAGTTGGCGCAGGTCGTCGCCGACCTTGTTCCTTCCTCCCATCGAACCCGCCTGGAGACGGTGGGACAGACCGACGTGGGCATCGCCTTCGGGGACGATGAGCGCCTGCGCGTGAGCGCCTTCCGTGACCGGGGAGGCTACGCGCTGACCGTCCGCCTGCTGCCGCGCCAGGTGCCGACGCCGGAGGAACTCGGCCTGCCCAGGGCGGCCGTGGAACTGGCGGGCCGCCGCCACGGGCTCGTTCTGGTGACGGGGCCGACCGGCTCGGGCAAGACCACCACCCTTGCCTCGCTCGTCGACAAGATGAACCGGGAACGCGAGCTGCACATCGTCACGCTCGAGGACCCGGTCGAGTACGTGCACCGCTCCCACCGCTCCCTTGTGCGCCAACGGGAGATCGGCACGGACACGGACTCCTTCGCCAGCGGTCTTCGCGCCGCCCTGCGCCAGGACCCGGACGTCATCCTGGTGGGCGAGATGCGGGACGCCGAGACGATGGCCATCGCCCTCATGGCGGCCGAGACCGGCCACCTCGTCCTGGCCACCCTGCACACCGGCGACGCGGCGGGCGCCGTCGACCGCGTCGTGGGCGCGTTCGAGGGGGAACGCCAGCAGGCGGTGCGCACCCAGCTGGCCGCCGTGCTGGTCGGCGTGGTGGCGCAACGCCTGCTGCCGCGCCGGGGCAGGGAGGGACGGGTGGCGGCCTTCGAGGTCCTGGTGGCCACGCCGGCCGTACGCCACCTCATCCGGGAGGGAAAGTCGCACCAGATCGCCAGCGCCATCCAGACGGGCGGCAGCGTGGGCATGCAGACCATGCAGGCCTCCCTGAGGGCGCTGGCGGACGCCGGCCGTATCGACCCCGAACTGGCCGAGGTGGCCGGTCGCGGTGGTGAGTAGCCATGCGCTATGCGTTTCGCGCCCGTGACGCCGTGGGGCGCACCGTACGGGGCCAGCTCACCGCCGACATGGCCGAGGAGGTGGTGCAGGAGCTCGGCCGCCGGGGGCTGTTCGCCGTCGCCGTGCGCCCCGCCCGCCCCGGTCTGGGGAGGCTCCTGGTCGCGGGGGCGTGGACGCGAGCGCGGCCTGGCCTGCGCCAGACGGCCATCCTCTGCCGCAGGTTGGGAGCGGCGGTGGCGGCCGGCATCCCCGTCCTGGACGCCCTGCGGGCGGCGGCCAGCGAGGAGGAGTCAGGCGCGGCGGCGGCCATGGCGCGCCGGGTGGCGTCCCGGGTGGAGGCGGGGATGAGCCTTTCCCTGGCCTTCGCTCCCGAGGCCGATCGCCTGCCGCCCACCTTCCTCCCGTTCGTGCGCGCCGCCGAGGCGTCGGGCGCCCTGGACGAGGTCCTGGCCCGCCTGGCCGACGACTACGAGCGCCAGGAGGCGTTCGAGGGGCGTCTGCGCTCGGCTCTCGCCTACCCGGCGGTGGTGGTGCTCATGGCCGTCGCCGTCGTCACCTTCCTGCTCCTGTTCGTCGTGCCCAACTTCGCCCTCCTGTACTCCGCCCTCCACGTCCCGCTGCCGGCGGTGACCCGCATCCTCCTGGGTGTGGCGCACGTCGGGCACGCCGACGGTTTGGAGGTCCTCCTGTTCGCGGCGGCGGTCGCCGTCGCCCTGGCGCTGACCTATCGCTCGGGCGCGGCGCGACGGTGGGCGGGCAGCCTGCGCCGACATCTGCCCCTTCTCGGACCGTTGGCGGAGCACGGCGGCGTGGCCCGCTTCGGCCGCACCTTGGGCGCCCTCCTGCGGGCCGGGGTGCCGATCCTCGAGGCCCTGGAGGTGAGCCGGCCGCTGCTCGCTTCGCCCCAGGCGCAGGCGGTGGCGGAACGGGCCGCCCGCCGGGTGCGGCAGGGCGAGCCGTTGGCTTCCGCCCTGTCGGAGGAGGACGTCCGCCCGCCCGCCTTCCCGCTCCTGTTCCGGGAGATGGTGCGGGCGGGTGAGGAGACCGGCCGCCTGGACGAGATGCTGGAACGCGCCGCCGCCTTCTTCGAGGCCGATGTCGACCGGACCCAGGCCCGCCTTGTGGCCGTGCTCGAGCCGGCCCTGGTGTTGTTCTTGGCGGCGGCGGTGGCGACGATCGTGGGGTCGGTGCTCGTGCCCATGTACTCGGTGTTCCAGAACACGCCATGAGCCTCAGCCTGCTGGCGGGCGTCTGGTGGGGCGTCGTGGGACTGGCTCTGGGCAGCTTCCTGACGGTGGTCATCGCCCGCCTCCCCGACGGTCGGTCCGTCGTCTCCCCTCCCTCCCATTGCCCGAGTTGCGGCCACCGGCTGGGGCCGGGGGAGCTCGTGCCGGTCGTGAGTTACCTGGCCGCGCGCGGGCGTTGCCGCCACTGCGGCGCCTCCATCCCGGCCTGGTACCTGGCGGTGGAGCTGGCGGCGGGGGCGGGCTCGGCCGCCCTCGCCTGGCTGCTATTCCCCGCGGCGCGCCTGTACCCGGCCCTTCTCCTGTGGCTGGTGGGCATCGCCGCCAGCGCCATCGACCTCAAGGTCCGGCGCATCCCCAACGTCCTGTTGGCGGCGGCGGCGGCCATCCTGGCGGCGGTCCTGGCGGTCGGCGGCATGCGCGGGTACCTCGCGGCTGTGGAGGGGGCGGCGCTCCTATCCGCCTTCGGGCTGTTGGTCGCCGTCGTCGGCCGGGGCGGCATGGGTATGGGGGACGTGAAGTACCTGACCCTGGTCGGCGCCGCGCTCGGCCCACGCGGCGGCCTCGTGGCGTTGTACGCCACGATGCTCACGGGGGGGCTATACGCGATCGCCCTTCTGGCGACGGGGCGGGCGCGGAAGGGTATGCGCATCGCCTTCGCGCCGTTCATCGCCGCGGGATCCATGGTGGGTGCGGTGCTGGGACCCGAGGTGTGGCGCTGGTATGGGGGGTGGGCGGCGTGACCTGGTGGCGAGGGGGCGGACGGCTTGGCGTTCTGTTCACCGCCGGGGAGCTGGTGGGGGTGTGGACGCGCGGACGCGGCGCTGACGTCGGCGCCGTGGCGTTGGCGCGCGAGCGCTTGGCCGCCGGTCCGGACGGTGACCGGGTGGCCCTGGCCCTATCTCGTCTGGCCGCGTCGCTGGGGGCGCCGCGGGGTCCGGTGCACGGTGCCCTGGACGACACCGAGGCGGTCGTGCGCCTGACCCGCGTGCCGCCCATGCCTGTGGGCGAACTGCGCCAGGCGGTGCGCCTGGACGCCCACCGGTTCGTTCCCTTCGAGCCGGATCAGGCCTACATCGACTACGCCGTTGTCGGCCGCGAAGAGGGCGAGGCGGGGGCCCCCGGGCAATGGCGCCTGGCGGTGGCGGCGGCCCCCAGGTCCCGCGTCGACGCCGTCCTGACGGCGGCGCGGCGAGCGCGCCTGGCGGTGGCCGACCTGGAGGTGGAGGCCGTATGCCTGGGTCGGGCCGTCGAAGCGCTCGGGGCACCCACCGAGGCCGCCGCGCTGGTGGACGTGCATTCGGCTGAGGCGGGATGGACGGTCAAGGTGACCTGTTTCGGCCGCGGCGTACCCCTCGTGGTGCGCAGCCTGGCCGGTCTGACCAGCCCTCAGGACGTGGCGCCGGCACTCGTCCCCCTGCTTCAGTTCTTCGCCAGCCAGAACCATCCCATCGGTCTTACCCAGGTGTGGGTGTCGGGGTCCGGCACGCCCGACGTGCTGCCCTCCCTCCGCGACGCCGTGCGCGACCGCCTGAGCGGCGACTTGGCCGTCGAGGAGCGGCGCTGGCAAGTGGGCGGGCGCGCGCTCGACGTGCGCGAGCTGGCCGCCTGGGGCGCCAGCCTGGGGGAAGGGGTGCCGAACGGACTATGGCGCTGACCCCGGTCCCGCAGCGCGGGCTGGCACGGGGGCTCCCCATCGCCTCGGCAGGACGGCCTGCAGGTCCGGCGTGGCGCTGGCGGCTGAGCCTCCTACCCTATGACGTACGCCGCCGCCGCCGCGCCGACTGGCCCTCCACCTTGGCCTTCGCCGCCCTCCTCGCCGCCGCCGTCGCAGGCGGCGCCCTAGCAACCGTCTTCGCGACCCAGGGGGAGGCAGAAGCAGGCCGACTCGCCTACCTTCAGGCGGAGGTGCGCCTGTACCAAGGCCGTGCCGCACAGGCGACCCGCCTGCTGGCGCAAGCCCTGCCGGCGGCGCCTCCGTCCCCCGCCGCCGCCTGGCCCACGATCGGCGCGGAGGTGGCGACGGCCCTGCGGCTTCGGCCCTCCGGCGTATCCCTGCGCTCCCTTTCCCTTGCCGGGGGTCAGGTGACATGCACGTACACCGCCCCCACGTGGGCCACCGGGGTGGCGTACGCCCTGCGTTTGCAGGGCGTCTGGCCAGGGGCGGCGCTGACCGCCGCCCAGGGGGGGCCGCCGTACGTCTTCGTGCTAAGCGCCGCCGTAGGGGGGGGCCGCCCATGAGAGGTCCCGGCGCACCCCTTCGCGTGGGGATCTGGTTGGCGGCCCTCTTGGCGGTGGCGGCCGCCGCCTGGGCAGGTCAGAGCTGGCGGTCGCTCGCCGCGCTTCGCGCCCGCGCCGCGCGCGCCGACGCCCTGGCGGTGCGAGACCAGGCCCTGGCCCGTTCTCTGCCGAGCCTGATCCGGCGCCAGCGCGCGCTCCGGGCACGCGCCAGCCTCCTCGTCCACCCCAGCCTGGCGGTGGCATCCGAAGTGGGCCAGGCGGCGGCACAGGCGGGCGTGCGCGTCACCTCCCTCACGTTCGCTTCCGCCTCCGGCCGCCCGGCCGCCGCCCTCGTCAACGTGCGCGGCCCCCTGGCCCTCCAGGCGGCCTTCGTGCGTACCCTGGCCAACATGCCGTTGCCGCTCTATGCCACCGCCTGGTCGGGGGACGGCCACGGCGGGAGCGTGACCCTGTCCTGGCCGGGCTGACAGGCGGTGAACGGGCCGGTGAGGGGAGGATGGAAGACCGGGCCTCGCTCCAGCCCTACGCCACCGGCTGTCCGCCCCCGCCCTCCGATACCTCGAGGCTCTCGCCCCGAAGAAGGCGCAGGGCGTTGGTCGTGGCCGCGAACACGCGCTGGGGGGAGCGCTGCCCGAGGACGAACCGCACGCTTCCCGACAGGACGCGGGCGCGCGCGTCGGGCACGGCGGGAAAGCGTTCCGCTGCCCGCAGGGCGGCGTCCACGCTCTGGTACAGGTGGAAGCCGGCGTCCTCGCCCAGCACGGCCTCCAGGAAGGGGCGCTCGAGGTCGTCCCGCGGCGCCCCGGCGAGGGCGAGGGCTGCGGCCAGCCTCCCGGCCCCCACCACGTCGTGGTTGCGAAGAGAGGCGGCGAACGCGGCGGGATCGGGTTCGGGAAGGCGGCCCTCCTCCCACGCGTACCGAGCGCGCGGGCGGTTGAGGTAGCGGGTGAGGGCCACGTAGCCGAAGCCATGGTAGACCGCGCGCATGAGCGCCCTGTCAAGCGTGGCCGAGCGGCCGGCGTAGCGCACGGCGAGGGCGTCCACGGCGTTCGCGTAGGTCATCAGGTGGTGCACGTCGTTCCAGTCCTCCAGGTTCTGGAGCGGAAACCGTCCCTGCCGCTCCACGGCGGCCCACAAGAGGGCGTGCGCCAGCATCCGGACGCCCGCACCGTCGCGCCGCAGGGCGTCCACGGCGCGCATCGCGTCGGGCAGGTCGGCGTCCAGAAGCGCGTCCACCTCCGCCTGGGTCACCTCCCGCCCGACCGAGGCGGGCGGCGCATCCCGGAGGTCGCGGTCGAGGCGGGCGAGGGCCGGAAGAGCCTCCTGCCAGTCGATGTCCTCCTCATGGCGGGTGCCGTCCATGGCGTCGGCCAGCACGCCCGACAAGAGGCTGCCGGCCAGGTCGGCGTCGGCGTCCAGCCAGCGCATCAGGCGCAGGGCCTGGCGCGCCTCGTCGAGGACGTGACCGGTGGCTACGAACACGTGGTCGGTGACCGCCGCCAGCACCATCTCCGCCACCAAGGTCTCGTCGCCCGCCTCCAGGGCGCAGCGGAGGATGCGCTCGGCCCCCGCACGTTCGCGCTCGTCCACCAGGGCGCGAAGGCGCGCCGTCGCGCCGGCCGCGTCCTCCAGGTGCGGAAGGGCGGGATGGACCGGGCGCTCGGGGCGGTGGCGCACCGCCTCGGCGAGGTGGTGGAAGGCGTGCACGAGGGCGAGGCTCTGGCCTTCGGCGTCGAGGAGGGAGAGGGCTCGGCCGAGGCAGACGAGGATGGTGAAGGCGGGGGCGAACCCCGGCGCGCGCGCGGCGGCGTAGCGCGCGGCGGCGGCCGCCACCTTGGGTGCCGCCTCGCCTTGGGCGATGAGCGCGGTGGTGGCCTTGGCGACGGCGAAGAGGGCGCCGTCCCTGAGCCCGTTCACGAGCACGCGATAGGCGAGGGCCGTGTCGCCGGCGACGGTGGCGGCCGAGGCCTGAGATCCTACCCAGATCCAGCCGTCCTCCAGGCGGACGGGATAGGATGGCAGGTCGACGCCGCCGAAGGTGAGGCACCCGCCCGTGGCGAGGTCGAAGCGCCAGTGGTGCCAGTCGCAGCGGAGGACGCCCGGTTCCAGGTGCCCCTGGCTCAGCGGATAGCCCATGTGCGGGCATCGGGCGTCGAACGCCCGGACGCGGCCGTCGGCGTGCACGAGCACCATGTGGCGGCCGTCGAGGTGCACGTTGCGCATCCGGCCGGGGGGAAGCTCGGCGAGGGGTAACACGCGATGAAAGGTCTGTGCCCCGACCTCGGGAAGGGACATCACAGGGTCCTCCCGACGGGGGCGGCCTGGGCCCGCACGGCGGGACCCGACCTCCCCCGGCGGACGTCGGGCGCGCCGGCGACCGGGCGCCGCCTGCGTGCGGTGCGGGCTTCCTCGATGTGGGACGCGGCCAATTCACGGGCCAACCGGAGGGCGATGAGGGGATGGAGAGGGTGCATGCGAAGACCTCCTTTCCCCGCCGACGGTAGACCTCGGGGGTCTGGCCCGCGCCGTCCCCCAGCCGGAGGGGTACCCCGTACGAAGGTACGGGGGAGGGGCGTACGGCGACGGCGAAGCCCGTGTCCGGCAGGGGGCGCCGGGGGGAGGTGCGGCGACATGGCGGGGTCGGAACGTGTCCTTCGCCACGTGGCGGAGACACTCAACGCCACGACCGACGCGGAGGCGGCGATCGCGGCCATCCTGCCACATCTGAGCGAGGCGCTCGGGCTTCGGACGGCCTGGGTGTTCCGCTACGACCCGGTCCTCCGTCAGTTCCGGGAGGTGGCGGCGGCGGCGCTCCCCCCGGCCCTGGCCGCAGGGGGAGGCGAGCCGCTGCGGCAGGGCTCGTGCGAGTGCCAGCGCCGCTTCCTCAAGGGCGAGCTCCTACACGCCGTCAACATCGTCACCTGCAGCCGCCTGCGCGACGCCGTGGGCGACCGCCAGGGCCTGGAGCGCCATGCCAGCGTCGCCCTGGTCACCGGGGAGCGGGCCCTCGGCATCCTCAACGTGGCGGCGCCGGGGCGGCATCGGTTCTCCCAGCGCGCGCTCGCCATGGCGGAGGCGGTGGCGGGGCAGGTGTCGGTGGCGATCGACCGCTCCGACCTCTTGCGGGCGCGCGAGCTTCGCATCGCGCGCCTGCGGGAGGCGAGCGAGGGCGGCCACCGCATGCTGGAGGCGGAAGGCGAGGACGAACTCTGGTCGACCGCGGTGCGGGAAGCCGCCCGCGTCACCGAGGCGCCGTTCGCCGCCCTGGTGCGCGGGGGTGAGGTCGTGGCGCGGTGGGAAGG
>JAILZS010000046.1 GCA_023512375.1 Bacillota bacterium
GGTCCCAGGCCAGCAGGAGTGCGCCGAGGGCGATGGCCGCCATGCCGATGGCGATCCGGCGGTCGAAGGCCTCCCCGAACGCGAACCAGGCCAGGAGCGCGGTGAACACGCCTTCGAGGTTCAGCAGGAGCGCCGCCTGGGTGGCCGAGCCACCCGCCAACCCGAAGAGCATCAGCACCGGACCCGCCACACCTCCGGTCAGGATGGCCAGGCCGAGCCACGGGAGATCCCGCCCGGCAAGGCCTGCTTCGGCGCGCCGCCGGCCCACGAGGCACCGGCCCAGCCGGTAGAGGCCCAGCCCGACGCCCGATCCCAGGTAGAGCACGCCCGCCAGCAGCCACGGATCCGTGGTCGTGACCAGGATCTTGGTCGCCGGAGCGCTCAGCCCGAAGAGCAACGCGGCGCCGAGGGCGAGGGCGGGCGCCGTGCGGGCCTGCATACCCTCGGCGATATGGCGGCCCGAGCCCGCCGGCTCAGATCCGCGCCGGCTCCAGCCGCCCGGTGAGCACGCTGAGGGCCTCGAAGAGGTAGTACGAGCCCCAGATCAGTTCGTTCCGGGTGGCCAGGCCGATGCGGCGGTTGTAGCAGCCGTCGCCGAGGATGCCGCGCTCGTCCAGGTGGCGCTCGACCAGGGCCCGCACAGTGGCCTCGGCGGCGCCGCGGTAGCGCCGCGCAAGCTCCCCGTCGGGGACCAGCGTAGCCAGCTTGAGCAGCGACGCGGCCACGATGGCCGTGGCCGAGGTGTCCCGGTGGGTGTCGGGGATCGCCGGGTCGTCGAAGTCCCAGTAGGCGACGTGGTCGGCCGGGACGTGGGCGAGCCACCAGTCGGCGGTGCGCCGGGCGACCTCCAGGAAGTCGCGCTCGCCGGTCCAGCGGTGCATGAGCGTGTAGCCCACGATGGCCCAGGCCTGGGCGCGGGCCCAGGTAGAGTCGTCGCGGATCCCCTTGTGCGTGTAGCGGCGCAGCATGCGCCCGGTCGTCGGGTCGAAGGACGCCGACTGGCAGACAGAGCCGTCCTCGCGGATGCAGAACTCGATGTGGCGCCGGGCGTGGCTCACGGCCATCTCCCGCCACCGGGGCTCGCCGGCCTCGCCGGCGGCCCACACGAGCAGGGCCGCCCCCTGCACCGTGTCCACGTTGGCCTCGCCGTGGCCGACGTCGTAGGCCTCCTCGGCCTCGGCGCCGAGCGGGAAGCACCCGGCCTTGGCGTTGAACGACGGGGCCCAGCCGCGCGCGCCGAGCAGGGCGATCTCGCGGGCCCGGGCGTCGCCCAGCAGCACGGCCCCGAGCAGCGCGCCGTAATAGAAGAGGAAGCCGCGGAAGACGGTGTCGGACGTAGCGCGCGGGCGCAGGCGCTCGGCCCAGGCCAGCGCCCACTCGCGGTAGCGCTCGCGGCCCGTCCCGTGGGCGGCGAGCCAGCAGAGGCCGTTCCAGAACCCGCCGGTCCAGTCGCCGGCGGGCGAGGTGGTCCACCGGCCGGTGGCGGGGTCGCCGTAGTGCGGAAAGCCCTCCTTGACCGTCGTGCCGGTGGTGTCGATGCGGGCGAGCAGGCGGTCGAAGCCGGCCTGCCAGAGAGCGGCGTCGGGCATGGTCATGACGCCAGCGATCTTACCCTGAGCCGGCGTCTGTCCCGAGCACGTGCGTGGGCGTGCCGGCCCTGGCCCCGACGACGTCCGACACGCGTCAGTGCAAGCCGCTTGCGTGCCACATGGCGTCAGGCCGCGCGCGAGAGCGTCGAGATCCCGGCGACGGTGGGCTGGGCCACCCGGATGTAGTCGCCGACCGCCATCTGGATCTCCTCGCCGTGGCTGCCCGAGGGGCAGACGATCTCGCCGGCGACGGCCAGCGCCTGGTCCAGGAAGACGTCGAGCCCGTAGAGCCGGCCGAAGGCGGGAATGGCCCCCGGCTCGCTGTCCGGGAAGAGGTGGGCGAACTCGTTCTCGGCGGCGAGCCGGACCCGTTCGCGCCGGCTGGCCCGGGCCAGCGCCTCGACGTACAGCTGGGCGGGCGCCGGCAGCACGGCCATGCCGAACCACTCCCCGTCGCGCACCATCACCACCTTGGCGACGTGCCGGCCCGGGATGTGGGCGGTCGCCGCCCGCTGCTGGGCCGTGTAGGCCGGGGCGTGTCGGACAACCTGATAGGGGACTCCGGCCTGGTCGAGCAGTGTCCTGACCCTCGGAGTCATGGTGATCACCCCCGGCTAAGGGGTACGCCAGACGCCGGGCCGGCGCAAGCGCCCTCGCGACCGGGGCGCCAGCCCGGCTGAGAGCCCGGGCCGCCGGCCACCCGGCGGGAGAAGGCCCGCTACGTCACGCGGTCGGTCTTGGCCGGCTCGAAGTGCCCGGTCCTGGCCAGCGACCAGAGCACGCGCCAGGCGCCGCACGTGGCCAGCAGCCAGTAGGTCTGGCAGCGGAAGGTTCCCCAGAACTTCGCGCGCAGCGTGGTGCGGGCGATGTTCACCGGACGCGGGAAGTACGGGGTGAGGCTCTCGATGAGGTCCTGCGTCACGATGCCGCCCACCCAGATGGTCAGCCCGAGCGAGATGGAAGGGAAGGCGATGCCGAGGATGAACCAAAGCGGCTGGTCGGCGAAGCGGTAAGCCAGGTGCCAGCCGAGGAAGCCCACGAGCGGGTAAACGAGTGCCGCGACGGGCCACTCGATCACCTTGTTGCCGAGGTGTCGGATGAGCTGCGCCAGGTTGAACGCCGACGGGCGCCGGCGCCAGGTGCGCCACAGGAAGCCGATGTCGTCGAGCACGCCCTTGTACCAGCGGGCGTTCTGCCGGACCATCTTCTCGGTCGTCTCGGGCAGGTCGTTCAGTTCCAGCATCGGCAGCGGGGCGATCAGGATGCCGCGGGCGCCCAGGGCGTAGCCGAGGGTCGAGTCCTCGGTGGCCCCCGAGGTCGGGAAGCCGCCCAGGGCCTGCAGCACGTCCAGGCGGACGAACTGGTTGTGGCCCAGGCAGATCTGCGAGCGGCGGAAGAGGAGCTCGAACAGGGGCCGCACCGCGCGCGCCAGCCGGGGGGCCCGCGCGGCGAGGCGCGCGAACCAGCGCACGCGCCGCTCCTCATTGATCAGCCGGGCGATCGAGACGCGGATGAAGATCGACGACTGCTGGATGGCGCACACGCGCCCGCGCTGGTCGAGACGGTCGAAGTTGGCCAGGGACAGCGTCACCCCCTGGTAGGCCTCGCGGCCGCCCCGGGCCAGGACGTCGGCGGCGATCCAGCGGTAGACGTTGCGGTCGGGAATGGAGTCGGCGTCGCTGACGCCGACCCACGTGCGGGCCGGGTCGTAGACCTCGCCCAGGACGGCGGCCAGGTGCTCGGGGCGGAGCGCCCAGTTGAGCTGGTGGGCCTTGCGCCCCTCGCCCGGCATCACGAGCAGCGTCAGCATCTTCTGCTGCCAGGGCGGCAGCTCGGCCCGGAAGCGGCGGACGAGCTCGGCGGTGGAGGTCTCCATCGCCGGATGCGGCGCCCGGTCCTCGTCCTCCCGGGTGATGACGACGACGTGCAGGCGGCTGTCGGGGTAGCGCGAGCCGAGCAGCGCCCGCAGTGTCCCGGTGACCCCCGGCTCCTGGTAGGCCGGCACCAGGTGCAGGAACACCGGGGCCGCCGGCTCGCGGGCCAGGGCCGCCTCGTCGGGCAGCGACTCGACCCGGGCGTAGGCGTCCTCCACCAGCCGGCAGGTTGTCAGCATCCCCTTCCAGTCCAGGAGGAGCTTGAGGGCCGCCCGGCCGTTGCAGAAGGACGAGACGGCGAAGAGCAGGGCCCAGAACCAGTCCATAGCGGCTCGGCGCTAGCGGGGTCGGGCGGGGAACTTGAGGACGGTCTCGCCCTCGCGCACCAGGCCGTGCTCCTCTCGGGCGAGCCGTTCCAGGTAGTCGGGATCGTGGCGCAGGCGGTGGATCGTCTCGCTGAGCGCCGCCGCCCGCGCCCGCAGCGAGGCGATGTCGCGCTCGGTGCGCGCGATCTCCCGGCGCAGGGCGTGCACCTCCGAAGGGTCCTCGGGCAGGCGGATGGGGTGGTCGTGCAGCGACACCACCAGGCTTTCCCGCATGAGGCGGTCCAGCCGCGCCTCCTGCTCGGGGTCGAGGGGGATGGGGTACGCCTCCACCCGCGGTCCGTCAGGGGCCAGGCGAAAGGGGCGGTAGTCCCTGCCCGGCTCGAGGTAGTCGTAGGGACGGTAACCCCGGTACCGCTTCTCCTTCATGGCGCCACCTTCACGTCTCCCCCCGCCCGCGGTCGGGCAGGGGATGGGGATACGGGTCCACGCCCAGGATGCGGGTGAGGGGTTCGCCCGCGTCCAGGCGCCGGCGCGTCGCCGCCTCCGCGGCAAGGCGCCGTTCGGCCTCCGCCGCCACGGCGGCGGCCGCCGGCGCCGGCACCACCGCCACCCCCTCCCCGTCCGCCACCACCACGTCGCCCCACAAGACGGCCACGCCGCCCACCGCCACCGGCCAGCCGATGCGCCCTTGGGCGGCGCGGCTCGGGCCGCGCGGCTGGGCGCCTCGGGCGTAGACGGGGAGGGAGGAGGGCAGGTCGGCGTGGTCGCGCACGTAGCCGTCCACCACCGCCCCCGCGATGCCCCGCCGCGCCGCCTCGAGGGCGACGAACTCGCCCACCAGCGCCGTACCGCCGCCGTCGCCCCCCGCCGAGACGACGAGGACGTCGCCCGGTTGGGCGACGTCGAGCGCCTGGAAGACGGTGCGGTTGTCTCCGGGTGCAGCCAGAACCGTCAGGGCGCGCCCGCACAGGCGGGCAGGGCCGGACACGTGGCGGACGGAGGCGGAAAGGATGTTCGAGCGGTCCATGGCGTCGGCCAGGACGGCCACGGGCACATCCCGCAGGCGCCCGAGCACGGCCTCGTCGACGAAGGGTTGGGGAGGAAAGCCGGGCCAGCGCACGGTCGTCGTCGACCTCCTCGGGCGGCGCCCGGACGCCGCCTTCCCCTCGAGCCTACCACCCGGGGGGCGGCGGCAGAAGGCGCGTCCTAATCCGAGCCGGGGGCGACCATGAGGTCGGCGGCGCTGCCGCCGGGAGGGATCATGGGGTAGACGTTCTCCTCCTGCCGGCACGGGACGTGCACCAGGGCCGGGCCGTCGACCGCTTGGGCCGCAGCCAGGTCGCGCTCCAGGGCGTCGGCGTCCAGGCTGCGGAAGGCCTTGACGCCGTACGCCTCGGCCAACCGCACGAAGTCCGGCACCCCGCCCAGGTCGACGTGGGAGTAGCGCCCGCCGTAGAAGAGCTCCTGCCACTGGCGCACCATGCCCAGCCCGCGGTTGTCGAGCACGACGATGCGCACCGGGAGCCGCTCGGTGACGGCCGTGGCCAGCTCGTGTTCGGCCATGACGAACGACCCGTCGCCCGTGATGAGCCACACCGTCTCTTGCGGGAACGCCGCCTGCACCCCCAGGGCGGCCGGCAGGCCGAAGCCCATGGTGCCCAGGCCGCCGGAGGTGATGAAGTCGCGCGCCCTGAGCACGGGCAGGTGGAGGGCGGCCCACATCTGGTGCTGGCCCACGTCGGTGACGATGCGGTACGGCGGCCGGAGCACGCGCCGCAGGCGGGCGAAGACCGTCAGGGCGGAGAGCGGCCCGCCCCCCTCCGGCTCGGGCGGCGGCTCCGGGCGCGGCGGCGCCTCCGCCCAGGGGCGTGGGCCCCAGGGAGGCTCGCCGTGCGGCAGGAGGCGCTCGACCACGCGCAAAAAGGCGCCCACGTCGGCGGCCACCGGGTAACGGGTGGCGAGCGTCTTGCCCAGCTGGGCGGGCTCGATGTCCACGTGGGCGATGGTGGCGCGGGGGGCGAAGCGGGAGGGGTCGCCCACCGCCCGGTCGTCGAAGCGCGCCCCCAGGCTGAGGAGGAAGTCCGCCTCCAGGGTGGCGCGGTTGGCCTCCACCGTGCCGTGCATGCCGATCATGCCGAGGTAGCCGGGGAAGCCGTCGGGCACCGTACCCAGCCCTAACAGGGTGGACATGGAGGGAAGGGCCAGCCGCTCGAGGAAGCGGCGCACGGCCGGCGCCGCCCCGGCCGCGCCGTGCCCCACCAGCACGAGGGGCCGCTTGGCCGCCCACAGGCCGGCGAGAAGGTCGCGGATCGCGCCCTCGTCGGGGCGGGAGGCGTGCAGCCGCGGCCGGAGCCGAAGGGGCGGCGGCCCCTCGCCGTCCGACGACCCCGCACCGGCGGCCACGTCCTTGGGCAGGTCGAGCACCACCGGCCCCGGCCGCCCGGAGGTGGCGACGCGGATGGCGTCCCGCGTCGCCTGCGCCACCTCCGCCGCCGTGCGCGGCTGCAGGGCGGCCTTCGTGACGGGCAGCATGATGCCCAGGGTGTCGGCCTCCTGGAAGGCGTCGGTGCCGATGGCCGAGGTGGCCACCTGGCCGGTGATGGCCAACAGGGGCACGCCGTCCATGTGGGCGGTGAGCAGGCCCGTCACCAGGTTCGTGGCCCCGGGGCCGGAGGTGGACAGGGCCACCCCCACCCGGCCGGTGGCGCGGGCGTAGCCGTCGGCGGCATGGGCGGCTCCCTGCTCGTGGCGCACGAGCACGTGCCGGAGGGAGGAGGCGTACAGGGCGTCGTACAGTGGCAGGGCCGCCCCCCCGGGGTAGCCGAAGATCACGTCCACCCCGTGCGCCGCCAGCGTGTCGAGCAACGCCCGGGCGCCGTTAGCGGCCGCCATGGCCGCCACCCCCCGCGGACACGCCCCTAGCCACGTCCCGCCACCTCCTGGCGGGTGGCCATCTCGGCCTCCGCCGCCTCCGCCTGGGCCCGAAGCCACGGCATGCGCGCGCGCAGGGTTCGCCCCACGGCCTCGATGGGGTGGGCGGCCTCGCGCGCGTTCATGCGCCGGAAGGCCGGCCGGCCGGCTTGGTTCTCCAGGATCCACTCGCGCGCGAACGCCCCGCTCTGGATATCGGCCAGGATCTCCCGCATGCGCGCGCGCACGTGTTCGTCCACGACGCGCGGGCCGCGCGACAGGTCGCCGTACTGGGCCGTGTCGGAGATGGAGTGGCGCATCCAGGCGATGCCCCCCTCCTGCATGAGGTCGACGATGAGCTTGAGCTCGTGCAGGCACTCGAAGTAGGCCACCTCGGGCTGGTAGCCGGCGGCCACCAGGGTGTCGAAGCCGGCCATCACCAGGTGGGTCATGCCGCCGCACAGAACGGCCTGCTCCCCAAAGAGATCGCTCTCCGTCTCCTCGGCAAAGGTGGTCTCGAGCACGCCCGCCCGCGTCGATCCCAGGGCGGCGGCGTACGACAGGGCGAGCGCCAACGCCTGGCCCGTGGCATCTTGGTGCACGGCCACCAGCGAGGGGACGCCCGCGCCCCGCACCGTCTCCCGCCGCACCAGGTGCCCCGGCGCCTTGGGCGCCACCATGAACACGTCCACGTCCCGGGGCGGCACGATCTGCCCGTAGTGGATGTTGAACCCGTGGGCGAAGGCGAGCGCCTTGCCGGCCGACAGGTGGGGCGCCACCGCCTGGGTGTACAGGGCGCGCTGGGTCTCGTCCGGCACGAGCATCATGATCACGTCGGCGCGCGCCGACGCCTCCCCCGGCGGGAGGACCTCGAACCCGGCCTCCTCCGCCGCCCGCGCCGACGGCCCGGGCCTCACCCCCACGAGCACGCGCACGCCGCTGTCGCGCAGGTTCTGGGCGTGGGCGTGGCCTTGGCTGCCGTAGCCGAGCACGGCCACCGTGCGCTGGGCGATCAGCGTCCGGTCGGCGTCGCCCTCTCCGTAGATCTTCATCGCATGACACCTCCGGTGGGGGATGGGGCGGGGTGCGGGCCCCCGGACCAATTGGCGCGCTCCGCCTCGACCTCGGGAGGCAGCGAGATGTGGTCCGGGCCCGCCTCCAGGCACGTCCGGCCCGTGACCGCGGCCTCGATCACGCCCGGGGGCGGTTCGACGACGATCGGGTTGAGCACCTCGTGGCTGCCCGTGGCCTCCGCCACCGCAAGGTCGCCTTGGCGCCAGACGATGCGGGCGCCGATGGCCTGGAGGGCGGGCGGAAGGCCGCCGTCGGGCCCGACGCGCACCTTGACCAGGAGGAGCTCACGGTCCACGTGCTGGCCGGCGGTGAGCGCGCGCGCCTCCAGCACGTCCGTGAGGGCGAGGAACTCCCGCGCCATGCGGTCGGGGTCCTCCTCGCACTCGAGGAAGAGGGTGATGCGCTTGACGTCGGCCTCCTCCGTGAGGCTGACGGTGCAGCTCTCCACGTTCCACCCCTTGCGCGTGCACAGCTGCAGCATGCGCGCCAGAGTGCCGACCCGGTCCACCACCAGGGCCATCAGGACCACGGAACGAGGCCTCCCTTCGCCGCGTCTCACGCCGCCCAGGCCGGCCCTCGGACGCCGGGGGGCCCGCCCCCCAAGGGGCGGGCCCCCCGGACCCGCGGTACCACCCTTCTTGCCCCCGAAGGGGCCGCTCTCGCGAGGCTTGTTGGTAACGGCCGCGCCTACGGCCGGCATCCCCTACTGGCGTTCGGGAATGCGGCTCCGGGGCGACAGGGACCGGGCGCGTCCGCCGGCTCGCACCCACCGCCGGCTCTCTGGGAACGCGGCTCCGGGCCCACTCCCCTTCCCCGCCTGTGGCGATGTGGATTCTCTCACATTACCACGTCGCTTCCCGGATTCCTCCTCCGGCCGCCGAACGATGCGCGGTGAGGAGATGCGCTGCCCGTATGCACGCTTAGCCCGCCGCGCTGTCCTCCGGGGGAAGGACGACCGCTGCCCCCGGCAGGAGGTACGGGAGGAGGTAATCCGCTGGATCGGAGCTCGACATGCTCACGATCACACCGACGGCCGGCGCCACTTCCTCCACGAGCAGGTGGCAGCGGCCCAGGTTCACGTCCCGGTACCTGCGCCGGGGCGAACCGGCCTCGGTAGCGGGCAACCACAGCGGGTCGACCGTGGCGTACGTCATGCAGACGCCCCCTCGTTGCGCCGTCTCAGATAGCCTAAGGCATCGGCCACACCGCCGAGCGAGTCTATGATACCTTCCGTCACAGCGTCCTGGCCGGAAAGCAAGGTGCCGACGTCGCCCGGCAACTGACGCCTCGACATGAGGTACTTCAGGCGCTTCTCGGAAATCCTTGAGTGTTCGACCGTGAATCGGATGACACGGTCCTGGATCGCAGCAATCTGCTGAAAGGACTCGGGCGTGTTGACGACAAGGCTGCCTCGGACAGGGTGAACTGCAATCGACCCTGTTGGCGTGATGAAGGTTCGGTCAGCGGCAACGGCAACGGGCAGGCCGATCGAGTTGTCGCTGCCGAGAATCACAGATGCGGTCGGCTTTCCCAGAGTGGCGATTGTCTCCGCGATTGCGAGGCCGGCATCCACATCGCCTCCGATCGTGTGCAAGGCAATGAGGACGGAATGGATCGCTGGATCCATGGCCGCCTGCACGAGTTGGGGGATGAGAACTTCGTAACGCACGCTTTTCACTGGGGGAGCCTGGACTTGAAGGCCATCGATCAAGCCATGAACGAGGACGAAGGCCGTTCCCGTCGTTCGCAGTTCCTGCGACAGAGGCAGAAGTGGCATGGCGACAGGGTTCGTGTGCGCAGCGAACGCCGGCACGGACTCCTGCAGATGGACCGTCGCCTCCCTACCGATGGTTGAGCCCCCTTCCGGACTCTCTTCGGATCTCCGTTCGCTCGGAGCACACCGGACCGTTCGAGCAAGCCTGCGGGTCCCGCACCGCACGGCGTAGGGCGTGATTCGCGATCCGGCTCCTGCATCCTGCCAACTCGTGCCAGCTTCTGCCGCATTCTCGTGGCCCAACCTAGGTTGACCGTCGAACCGCCAACTCCACCCCTCGGCCGCGCCCATGCACAGCCGACTTCTCCGATGGAGCCCGACGGAGAGCCATCCGACAACCGGCGGGGATCGGCCGGGAGGCGTAGGCGCTTCGCGCCCGCTCGCCGCATGCGCGCATGGAGGACGCCACGAACGGCCCTAAGCGCCGGCCTGGCGAGTCCGTCCCCAGCCGCTCACGCGGGTTCGGCGGCCGCCGCGTAGGCCCCCAAGAGGCGCACGTGGCGGGCGTTGGCGCGCAGGGCGTCGAGAGCCCGCGCCCCCGCCTCGGTCGCCGGATCGCCGGCGAAGTCGAGGTAGAACACGTACTCCCACGGTCCCTCGCGCGAGGGGCGCGACTCGATCTTCGTGAGATTGAGCCCGCAGGCCGCGATCGCCACCAGGCAGCGGGCGAGCGCCCCCGGCACGTGGTCGATCCAGAGCACCACCGATGTCTTCGCCCCCTCCCCCGGCGGCGGGGCCGCCTCCCGCCCCAGGACGAGGAAGCGCGTGCGGTTGTCGTGCCGGGCCTCGATGTCCGCGGCCAGCACCTCGAGCCCGTACCGCTCCGCCGCCCCCCGGCCGGCGATGGCCGCGGTGGCCGGCGGGCGGCGTTCGGCCACCTCGCGCGCCGCCCCCGCCGTGTCGTGGGCGGCCACGGGGCGAAGGCCGTGCGCTCGCAAGAAGGGCGCGCACTGCGCCAGGGCCTGGGGGTGGGAGAGGACGTCGCGCACGTCCTCAAGGCGCGTGCCGGGCGGGGCGAGCAGGCAGTGGTGCACGGCAAGCACCTCCTCGCCCACCACCACCGCCTCCGGCGTCTCCAAGAGGAGGTCGTACACCTCGTGCACGCTGCCGGCGTACGAGTTCTCCACCGGCACCACGGCGTAGGCGCACCGGCCGGAGCGGAAGGCGGCGAAGGTGTCGGCGAACGTGGGGAAGCCCACCGCCTCCACCCTCAGGCCGGCGCGGGAGAAGTGGCGGCCGACCGCCTCCTCGCCGAAGGCGCCCGGCTCCCCCTGGTAGGCGACCGCCGGGAGAGGAGAAGGCGGCGCCGGCACAGAGGCGGTCACGGGGCCGTGCGCGCCCCCTCGGCGGCGCTACCGAACAGGCGGGCGTACTTGGCCAGCGCCCCCGCGCGGTAGGGGGGCGGCGGCGCCTGCCAGCGCGCGCGCCGCGCCGCCATCTCCTCGTCGGGCACGGCGACGGAGAGCGTGCGGTTCGGCACGTCGATGACGATCTCGTCCCCTTCCTCCACCAGGGCGATCGGCCCGCCCACCGCCGCCTCCGGCGCCACATGGCCCACCATGGGCCCGTGCGTGGCGCCGCTGAACCGGCCGTCCGTCACGAGCGCCACCGCCTGGTCGCCCAAGGCGCCCACGATGGCCGAGGTGACCGCCAGCATCTCCCGCATCCCCGGCCCGCCGCGCGGTCCCTCGTAGCGGATGACCACCACGTCGCCCGGTCGGATGGCGCCTTCGGACACGGCCTGGAAGGCCGCCTCCTCTCGGTCGAAGACGCGCGCCGGGCCGCGGAAGACGCCGCGGTGGTGGGGCCCCACCTTCATCACCGCTCCGTCCGGCGCCAGGTTGCCGCGCAGGATGGTCAGGCTCCCCTGGCGGTCGATGGGGTCGGAGAAGGGGCGCACCACGTCGCTCGCCGGCGCCGGCCCCGCCGCCTCCCACGCCTCCAGGTTCTCCCGCACCGTGCGCCCGGTGACGGTGAGGCAGTCGCCGTGGAGCACCCCGGCGTCCAAGAGCTCCCGCATGACGCGCGGCACGCCCCCGGCCATGAACAGGTCCGACATGTGGTAGCGCCCGCCCGGCTTCATGTCCGCCAGGTGCGGGGTGCGGTCGCTCACGGCGTTGAACACGTCGATGGGCAGGTCGACGCCCGCCTCGCGGGCGATGGCCAGGATGTGGAGGACGGAGTTGGTCGAGCCCCCCAGGGCGGTGGCGACGGCGATGGCGTTCTCGAACGCGCGCCGGGTGAGGATGTCGCGCGGCCGGACGCCCAGGCGCAAGAGCTCCACCACCTGCCGCCCGCTGTCCTCGGCGCTGCGCCGGCGCAGGGCGTGGACGGCCGGGATGGCGGCGCCGCCGGGAAGCATCATGCCGAGAGCCTCCACCACCGAGGCCATGGTGTTCGCCGTGTACATGCCGGCGCAGGTGCCGGCCCCCGGGCAGGCGGCGCGCTCCAGGCGGGCGAGCTCCTCGTCGCCCATGGCGCCGCGGGCGTGGCGGCCCACCGCCTCGAACGTGTCCTGCACGCTCACGTCGCGGCCCTCGAACCGGCCGGGCAGCATGGGGCCGCCGTACACCACCACCGTGGGCACGTTGAGGCGGGCCGCGGCCATGAGCATGCCGGGCAGGTTCTTGTCGCATCCGCCCACCGCCACCAAGGCGTCGAAGCGCTCCGCGAACGTCACCACCTCGACCGAGTCGGCGATGATCTCCCGGCTGATGAGCGACCCCTTCATGCCCTCGTGGCCCATGGCGATGGCGTCCGACACGGTGATGGTGCGGAACTCGATGGGCGTGGCGCCGCCCTCCCGCACCCCGTGCTTGGCGGCGGCGGCCAGAGCGTCCAGGTGGACGTTGCAGGGCGTGACCTCGGCGGCGGCGTTGGCCACGCCCACGATGGGCCGCCGGAAGTCTTCATCCCCCAGTCCGACAGCGCGGTACATGGCGCGGTGGGGGGTGCGCTCCGGCCCGTCGACGCTCTGGCGGCTGCGCTCTCTCCATGTCGGCTCGGCCATCGGACATCTCCTCCATGCCTCGGCGTGATTCGTACCGGCTACGGCGCGCATGCCCCGAATCCCTGCCCGTCCCCGCGGACGGATGGCGGCCCGGCCCCGACGGGCGGGACCGGGCCGCCGACTCCACCCTTACCGGCCTTGGGAACGCTGGGGCCGACCGGCCCCCAGGCGTTGCGCCAAGGCCTCCCGGCAGGCGGCGCACACGCGCCCGCCCTCGCGGTCGACGGGGCGGCCGCACAGCATGCAGGCCTGCGCACGGCGCAGAACCAGCGCATGGCCTGAGAGATGCACCTCCACACCGGCCGAAGCGGGCGCCACGGCCCCTACCCCCTGGCCCCGCGGCACAGGCACGGCGAGGCGCAACAGGCGCGCCAGGCGCCGTTGGCTGTCGACGGACATGTCGCCCACCACCCCTTCCCGAGTCGGGGCGGCGTGCGGCGCGTCGCGTCGCCCTCCCGCCCGCGCGCCTTCCCCGCGTTCCAGGGTGCCGCGCGCGCCTTGGGAACCGCTTGGTGCGCCCTGGGAGTTGGCTTAGGACGGGATGAGATTTCCCTGAGGGGCCTTGTCAGCGGGACGGGATCTCGGCCACGAGGTCGATCTCCACCAGGACGCCCCTCAGGTCGGAGCCCACCGTGGTGCGGGCCGGCTTGGGGTCCGGCATGAGGCGTTCGTAGGCGCGGTTGAAGGCGACGTAGTCGCGGCGCACGTCCGCCAGGTGCACCGTCGCCTTCACCGCATGCTCCAGGCCCGAGCCGGCCGCCCTGAGGATGGCGTCGAGGTTGCGCAGCGTCTGCTCGGTCTGGACCTCCACATCGCCCTCCACCACGCGTCCGGTGGAGGGGTCCACCGGCGTCACCCCGGCGGTGAACACGAAAGAGCCGACCACAATGGCCTGCGAATACGCCCCACCGGGGCGGGGGGCGGCGTCCGTACGGACGACGGTCTTCGGCAAGGCATCCACCTCCTGGGCGTGATGCGCCGCGCCGCTCACCCGGGCGGGGCGGGGAAGAGGACGGGCGAGAGGGTGACGCCGCGCATGACGGACGGCACCACCACCGAGATCTCCGGGTGCCAGCGCCGGACGTAGTCCACCAGCCGTCCAGGGTCGCCCGGGTTGTGGGGGAACATGTCGTAGTGCATGGGGACGAGGATGTGGATCCCCGCCTCCGCCGCCAGGTCGGCCGCCTCCCGCTCGTCCATGTTGCCCACGATGTCCTGCGCCTCGCGGTAGTGGTCGCGCCCGTTGATGGGGAGGAGGCCCACCTCCACCCCCAGCTCGCGCAGGCGGGCCGCCAGGCCGTCGTAGACCAGGGCGTCGCCGCTATGGAAGAGGACCATGCCGCCGATCGCCACGGCGTAGCCGAGGTAGCGGACGAGGCCGCCGCTCTCCTCCAGGCCGAAGTCGTAGCGCGCCGGCGGCGCGTGCAGGCCGTGGCGGGCCGCGAGCGGATGCACGGCCACCGCGCCGCCCGCGCCCAGGCGCACCTCCTCCCCCGGTTGGACGGGGCGCAGGCGCGCCTCGGGCACGCCGGCCGCCGCCGCCTGGTCGGCGACGGGGCTGGGCAGGACCACCACCGGCCCCGCGCCGCCGGCGGTGGCCGCGACCAGGGTGGGGAGGTCCATGTGGTCGACGTGCTCGTGCGTGACGAGGACGGCGTCCAGGCCGCGCAGGTCCTCGGGCCGACACGGGGGCGGGACCGACCTCCCCTCCAGGGGGGTGAGGAAGGGGTCGACGGCCACCCTCCCCTCCGCCCCGGCCAGCACGAACCCGGACTGGCCCAGCCACCAAAGGGTGACCGCCCGTTCCGAGGGCGGGGGCCGAAACAGGTCCGGCATCTCTCCACCTCCCCCGTCCGACCGCGGCCGCCACCCGAAGAACCGCTTCGGCGCCGCCCGCGGCTTGGGTCCTCCACCCATCATGCACCCGCCGCCCCGCCGTTCGAAACCGGTCCCAGGCGACGCGCCCGGCCGCCGGATGCCCTACCATAGGCGGGGAGGAGGGAAGCGATGGGCAACGTCGACGAACGCGACCGCCATCTCATCCGCCACCTGCACGGCCGGTTCGGCACCCGCACCTTCACCACCCGCGAGGCCGCCGAGGCGGCCAAGGAGGCGAAGGCGGAGGGCGGCCACCCGCTCCCGCAGGGCGAGCCGGCCTGGGCGCAGGCGCTCGAGGACCTTTTGCGGAAGGAGCTGGTCGTGGCGGAGATGGAGGGATGGCGCCTGACGGCGGCCATCCTGCGCGCCGCCAGCATCATCAACGTGTAGGCGGGATCCACCACAGGGCGGCGGGCTGCCAGGGCGACAGGAGGTAGACGCCGCCCGGGGCGCAGTAGGCGTAGACCGGCGGTAGGGGGGCGCCGGCGCGCTCGGCCGCGCCGTTCGCGCCAACCCAGCGCCAGGATGTGCCGTCGCCCGCCGGGGAGACGGTGAGGAGCCCCCCCGCCAGCCACAGGACCGGAAGGCCGTCGCCGCCCGCAGGAAGGGCGACCGGGCGGCCGTTGGCGAGGGCAAAGGCGGCGACGGGCGCGGGCGGCGACCAGGGGGCGTCGCCGGCCGCCACCAGGCCCTGACCCGCGGCCAGAAAGGCGGCGTCCGACGGCCGCCGCCACAGCGGGCGGCCGTCGGCGAGCGACACCGCCCCCTCTCCGCCGCCGCCCGGCCAGGTGGCGTCCCATACCAACACCCCGGCAAAGAGTGCAAAGGCCGCCGTGGAGGGGGCGTGGGCGAGGGGGAGGCGAATGCGCCAGCGCAGGGCCCCGTCCGCCGCCGCCAAGGCGGTGAGGACGAGGACGCGCCCCGCGGCACCGGCGCGGTAGGCGGCGACCACGACGCCGTCGCCCACGGCCACCGGGCCGCCCGCCCCCCGCGCCCGCCACCGCACCCGCAGGTCGGGATCCAGGTCCCACAAGGGCGACGGGGCAGGAACGACCCCGGACAACGCGGCGGGCAGATCGACGGCCGGGGCCGACACGAGAAGGCCTCCCGTGCCGTCGCTCACGAGCGAAGGCGCCGGCGGCCCCCCTGGCCACGGGAGTCGGCGCACCGCCAGGAGGCGTCCGGTGGCGGCGGAGCGCACCTGGACGGCGACGCCGCCGCCGGAGGCGAGCAGGGCGAGGGCGAGGGCGCCGCCGACGGCCGCCAGGGCGGTGGGCTCGCCTTCCGCCGGCAGGCCCACGCGCCACAGGGGGCGCCCGTCGAGCGCCGCGGCCGCGATCGCGGCCACGTGGGGCACCGGGCGCCGCACGGCCGCGAGGTAGGCCACGGCGGGTGCACCTGCCGCCCCCGCCAGGAGGAGAGGTGCTCCCGGGGCGGACGCGGTGCCGTAGCCGGAGGCGTCGCCCAGACGGCGCGGAAGGCCGCCGGGCTGGGGGCAGGCGGCTTGGCCCGGCGCCAAGGCCGCCACCGCCGCCAGAGCGGAAGGCGAGGCCCCCGCGGGCGCGGGCAGGAGGGCGGCGGCGAGGAGGGCCGCCGGGGGGAGGTGTCGCAAGATGCGCATGGCGAGCCGTACCTTCGTCCCCTCCCCCGCCCCTCCCTGTCGGGGGCGGGTGGGACGCGGCGCCGCCCTTTCCCTCCTGGCCCTCGCCGCCCTGGCCGCCCCCGTCAGCCGCAGCCCCGCCGCCTCGCCCGCACCGGCCCCGCCCCTCGTGCGGCCGCCCGCCCCGCCCTGGACGCTCGCCAACACCGCCCCCGGCGCGCCCGCCGTCGCGTGGACCGGGCCCTCCCTCGTGGTGGCCGACAGCCCCGAGGTCCTCACCCCCTCCCTCCTCGCCCGCGCCGGGGGGACGGGGCGCGCCCACCTCCTGTACGCCGACCGAAGCCCCCGTCTCACCTCCCCCACCTGGGTCTTCGCCTACGTGCACAGCGCCCTTTCGGGCCCCGTGCAGGTGTGGCTGGCCGTGCGCCCCTTGGGCGGCGGGCAGGGGGTCGTGGTGCGCTATGCCCGGGCCGCCGTGGCCGCTGTCGGGCGGCGGCCCTTGGCCGTCGGGCAGAGGGTGGCCGCCCGCCTCGCCGGCATGGGCGCGCCCGGGTGGCAGGAAGGGCGACGGCTCGCCGCCGGGGGGCGGGCCGTGGTCGCCTGGCGCCTGATGCCGGGCGACCTCCTGTGCCTGTGGTGGCCGGTGCGGGTGACGGAGCGCGGCGGCCGGCCGGCGCCCTTCGCCCTCTCCCTATGGGTAGGCCCGGGGCCGGACGCGCCCGTCGGCCGTCCCCTGCCTCCCGGACCCGGCGGGGTGGTGCGGACGACGGTGCCCCACGCCGTCGCCTCGCTCGCCCTCACCGCCCCGGTGCGCGGCGCCGTCGCATACGACCTCGACAACGACGCCCCCACCCCCGGCGGCCTCGCCGGCGGCTACCTCTGTCCCCCCTGGGTATGCGCCAATGGCGAGGTGACCACCTGGGGCGGGATGCCGTTCGCCCGCGCCGCCGATCCCCTGCCCGGGGAGCCGGAGGCAGGGGTGGACGCCCTGGACGCCCCCGGCGTCCGGCCCGCCGTCGCCGTCCCCCACGACGGCGGTTTCCTACGCACAGGCAACTACGGTGACTACGGCGCCCGCCTGGTGCTCACCCTGCGCGCGCCGGCGGGCAGGCGGGTGTGGGCGGCGCTCGTGCCGGGCTTCGCCCGCCCCGCCCCGTGGGTGGGCGTAAGCCGAAGCGGCGGCCGGGCGCGGGCCTGGGCGCTTCCCGACGCCCTCCCACCCCCCGGCCTGGGATGGCGCATCGTGGCAGGGACCCGAGAGGCCACCGTAACGAGCGCCGTCACCCCCGGCGCCTACGCCCCCTGGCGCATCGTCCTATGGTCCACGCCCGCCCCTTGAACTACGGGGCCATCAGGGTCAGGGCGCGCCGGGCCACGTGGCGGCCGATGGCCAGGCTGGCGGTGGCCGCGGGCGACGGGGCGTTGAGGACGTGGAGGGAGCGCGGCCCAGGCCGAAGGAGGAAGTCGTCCACCAGCTCCCCTGCCGGCGTCACCGCCTGCGCCCGCACGCCCGCGCCGCCGGGCAATAGGTCGGCATCGGACAGCGACGGCATGAGGCGGCGGGCGGAAGCGGCGAACAAGCGGGGGCTGAGCGAGCGGGCGAACTCGAAGGCGGCGCTGCCCAGGTGGCGCCGTCCCAGCCGCCACAGGCCCGCGTAGGCGAGCGCCTCCCACGCGTCGCGGGCGGGGGGCAGGCCGCGCCGGTAGCCGGCACGGGCGAGCGTCCACACCGCGTTGGGCCCCACCTCCACATGGCCCGCCACGGTGCGCGTCAGATGCACCCCGAGAAACGGTAGCAACGGGTCGGGTACCGGGTAGACGAGGCCGCGCACGCGCGCCGCCACGGCGGGGGCGAGGTGCCGGTACTCGCCCCGGAAGGCGAGGATGCGGACCTGCGGGTCGACGCCGAACGCCCGCGCCACCCGGTCGGCCCACAGCCCGGCGCAGGTCACCGCGAAGGCGGTGCGCACCTCGCCCGCCGTCGTGTCAAAGAGCAGGGCGTCGGCGAGGGCGCGCACCCCGATCACGCCGGCCCGGGTGAGGACGCGTCCGCCCCGGTCGACCACCTCCGCCGCCAGGGCGCGGGCGACGGCGCCGTAGTCGGTGATGGCGGTGGCCGCTACGTGCAGGGCCTCGATCCCCCCCGCCTCCGGCTCCACCTCGCGCAGGCCGGCCGCGTCCAGGCGGCGGATGCCCGCCACCCCGTTGGCCCGTCCCCGCGCCTCCAGGTCGTCGAGGCGGGCCGCCTCGGCCGGGGTGGTGGCCACCACGAGCTTCCCCACCGCCGGGTGGGGGATGCCGTGCTCCTCGCAAAAGCGGTGGAGCTCCCGCCCCCCCTCCACGCACAGGCGCGCCTTGAGCGACCCGGGGCGGTAGTACAGGCCCGAGTGGATGACGCCGCTGTTGTGGCCGGTCTGGTGGCGCGCCACCTCCGCCTCCCGCTCGAGCACGGCGAGGCGGAGGGAGGGGCGCTCCAAGAGGAGGGCGCGGGCCACGGCCAGGCCGACGATCCCGCCCCCCACGACCACCGCGTCGAAGCGCCCCTCCCCCACGCTCAGGCACCCCCGGTTCCCGTGGCGGCGGGGGCCGCCGCCTCCGCCCCGCGCCGGCGGCCGGAGAGGAGGAGGACGGGAAGGCCGGCCACGAACGCCAGGGCGAAGGCGAGGGCAAACCAGCGGAAGGCGGCGCGCACCGAGGCGATGAGGGCGTGGGCCTCGGCGGGCGTGGCGGCGTGGCGGACGCCGATGAAGATGCGCATGGCCAGGTCGGGCGGCAGGCTGCCCGCGGCCAGGGCGAGGGAGAGGGCGAGGGAGAGGCTGAAGCCGATGTTGCGGAAGGTGAAGAACAGGCCGGAGGCGGCCCCCAGGCGGCCCGCCGGCGCCGCCTTCATGACGAAGCTGGCGAGCGGCGGCCAGTAGAAGCCGTTGGCCACGGCGACGAGGGCGAGGGGGAGGACCACGGCCGGCACGGAGAGCGCGAAGGGGAGGCGGCTCAGCAGGAGCACCCCCGTACCCACGCCCAGGATGCCGGCCAACATGGGGCCGCCGGAGCCCACGCGGTCGCTCAGGCGCCCCCCGAGCGGACTCGTGACCAGCTGGGGAGCGGCCATGGCGATCATGAGAAAACCCGTGGCGAGCGGCGTGAGGCCGAGCCCCCCCTGGAGGTAGAACGTGAGCAGGAAGGTGATGCCGAAGTAGCCGACGCTCGTCAGCGTGGCCACGACCTGGGAGGCGGCGAAAGCAGGGGCGCGGAAGAGCCTGAGGTCGAACAAGGGGTCGGGGACGGCCAGTTCCCAGACGAGAAAGAACGCCGCCGCCGCGGCCGCCACGCCCTCGAGCGCGAGGCTTCGGAGAGAAAGCCACCCCCACGCCGCCGACTCGGACACCACGAGGAGCACCAGGGTGAGGGCGACGGTGAAGGCGGCCACCCCCGGCAGGTCGAGCGATACCCGGGCGGCGCGGGTGTGCGAGGGGGGGAGGACGCGGCTTCCCACCGCGGCCGCGGCCAGGGAGAAGGGCACCACGACGTAGAACACCGAGCGCCATCCCAAAGCGGTCACCAGGACGCCGCCCACCACCGGGCCCACCACCGCCCCCAGCACCCAGGCCAGGGAGTTGAGGCCGAGGGCCATGCCCAGCTCGGCCGGGGGAAAGGCCTCGGTGATGATCGGCGTCCCCAAGGCGGCCACCAGGGCGCCGCCCACCCCTTGTAGGCAGCGGGAGGCGATGAGGGCCCCGCCGCTGGGGGCGGCGCCGCACAGGGCGGAGCCGAGGGCGAAGAGCACGAAACCGGCGAGGAACAGGCGGCGCCGCCCCACGAGGTCGGACAGCCGTCCGATGGGCAGGAGCAACACCGTGCTCACGAGCATGTAGCCGGTGAGCGACCACAGGAGGGCGACGATGCTCGTGCCCAGGCCGGTGAGCATGGTGGGCAGGGCCACCACCACGATCGTCGCGTCCAGATTGGCCACGAAGGCCCCGAAGGTGGTGACGGCGAGCACCACCCACTTGCCGCGGTCGCCTACGCCCATCCCCTCCCCGCGCGTCGCATCCAGCGTAAGCGTAGCCGTTCCGCCCCGCCGCCGTCACCGCCCGCGCCGGCAGGGCTCCCCGGCGTGTCCGACGTCTCGTCGGCAAGGGGGCTACCGTTCCGGTATCGTTCCACCCGAAACCTTGCCCCGGGGGCGGCTGGGAGGGGATGGCGTTGGCGGTCGTGCGGGTATGGCACCCGATCGAGGACCTGCCGGAGGGGTTGGGCACCTACCGCCCCCGGGAGCTGGACGTCCTCGTGCCGGTGTGGGAGGAGTCGCGCCAAGACCTCGCCCAGTCGGAGGCGCTCGCGGAGTTCCACCAGCGTCTGGCACGGCAATGGGCGATGGAAACCGGCATCCTCGAGCGCCTGTACACGGTCGACCCGGGCACGACGCAGCTCCTCGTCGAGCAGGGGTTCGACGCCTCGCTCGTGGCGCACGGGAGCACGGACCTCCCCCCCGAGCGCTTGGTCGAGTTCCTCCAGGCGCACCGCGACGCCCTCGAGGGCTTGTTCGAATTCGTCAAGAGCGACGTTCCCCTGACCACGTCGTACATTCGCGAGCTCCACGTCGCCCTCACGCGCGCCCAAGAGGAGGCCGAGGCGGTCGATGCCCTGGGGCGCATCGTCCGCGTCCCCATCCTCAAGGGCGAGTACAGGCGCCTCCCCAACAATCCCGTGCGCGGCGACGGCACCGTCTACCTGTACTGCCCACCCGAACAGGTGGCGGAGGAGATGGAGCGCCTCGTGCGCATGCACCGCGAGCACGTGAGGGACGGCGTGGAGGCCGCCGTCCGCGCCGCCTGGCTCCATCATCGCT
>JAILZS010000047.1 GCA_023512375.1 Bacillota bacterium
GGCCGCGGCCGGCCGGCGCTCGGGGCGGGGGAGCACCGGCGGTACGCGCTCCACGTTGCGCCGTACCGCCGCCGCCGTGGGCCGCCGCTTCCCCACGTTGGCCACGAGGCCTAGGGCGGCGGCCGTGGTGATGAGCGACGAGCCGCCCGCCGACAGGAGGGGGAGGGGTACGCCCACCACCGGCATGATCCCCATGGCCATGCCGGCGTTCATGAGCACCTGGGCGGCGATCATGGCCGCCACCCCCGCCGCCACCAGCGTGCCGTACACGTCAGCCGCCTCTCCCGCGGCCACCAGCGCCCGCCACAGGAGGACGAGGAACAAGATGAGAACGGCCCCCGCTCCGACGTAGCCGAGCTGCTCGGCCAGGGACGCGAAGATGAAGTCGGTGAACGGCTCAGGCAGGAAGGAGAGCTGCGTCTCCGGCCCGGCCATGAGGCCCAGGCCGAAGATACCGCCCGATCCGAGGGCGATGCGCGATTGGATGATGTTCCACCCCGCCCCCTGG
This sequence comes from Bacillota bacterium, assembly GCA_023512375.1. Classification (GTDB taxonomy): domain Bacteria; phylum Bacillota; class Sulfobacillia; order JAJZYS01; family JAILZS01; genus JAILZS01. The sequence goes on from JAILZS010000047.1 coordinate 509, forward strand.
GGGTCGCTCTGGGGGTGGAGAAAGATGAGCAGGCGGTCGAGCTGGTAGCGGTGGACGAACGGCAAGGGCGTATGCAGGGTGAGGTGGGCCCAGATGGCGAGGACGGCGATCCCCAGTCCGCCCCCGTACACGATCAGGAGGTTGCGACCGGGCACGTCGGCCATCCACAGCATGCCCAGGAGGATGAGGAAGAAGATGAGGCCCGTCCCCAGGTCCGGTTGCTTGAAGACGAGGGCGAAGTACACCAGGGTGAGGACGAGGGGAGCGGCCAGGTCCCGCAGGCGCCGCAACCGGCCGCTCTGGCGCGTCAGGTACGCGGCGGCGGCGAGGATGAAGATGAGCTTGGCGAACTCCGACGGCTGGAGCTGGAAGGGGCCGAGCTGGATCCAACGCTGCGCCCCCAGGGCGCTGTGGCCGTGTACGAGCACGACCGCTAGGAAGAGGAGGCCGAAGCCGTACAGCCACCACGCATAGCGAAGCCAGATGCGGTAGTCGATGGCATACGCGAGCAGGAAGGCCACCGCCCCCACCGCGCCGTACAAGAGCTGGTGCTTGACGAAGTACAGCGGGTCCTGGGGCGGGGCGCTGGGCTGGGAGGTGGAGTAGATGATGACGAGCCCCACGCCGTATAGGAGCAGGGCGCACGCCACCAGCCAGCCGTCGAAGCCGCGCCGTTCGCGCCCCTCGCGTGCCGCCAAGCGCCTCCCCTCCCCTCGCCCCGCTCCGTCTCGGCCGCCCCATTGTAGCAGACGCACCCGCGCACGCCCCGGCCGGCCCGGACGCGGTGCCCGGGCCGGCGGCCGGCCGCACCTACTTGGTGAACGCCCGCTTCATGCGCCGCACGGGGATGTTGGCCACGAGCGCCACCTGGTTCTCGTTCGTCTGCAGGTCGACGAGAAACCCCTCCGGCTCGATCTCCATGTACTCGCCGATGACGCGCAGTAGGTCGTTCTTCAGGTTCTCCAACAGCTGCGGGGACATCTGGCTGCGGTCGTGGACGAGGACGAGACGAAGCCGCTCCTTGGCGACGTCCTTGCTCCCCTCGCGCCCGAACAGGCGGCCCAAGAGCTCGAACATGCTACCCCTCCTGCCGCAGACCCATGAGGCGGCGCAGACGGCCGAAGAAGCCCTCGTCCGCGACCGGCTCGAGCACCGGCACGTCCTCCCCCATGAGGCGCCGGGCGATGTTGCGGAAGGCCTGGCCGGCGCGGGAGCTCGGCGCCAGCACGGCGGGGTCGCCGCGGTTGGTGGACACCACGATGCTCTCGTCCTCGGGAACGACGCCGAGGAGCTCGATCGCCAGGATCTCGATCATGTCGTCGATGCCCATCATGTCGCCCTTGCGCACCATCTGCGGCCGCAGGCGGTTGACGATGAGCGACGGCGCTGGCAGCTCCGCCGCCTCGAGCAGGCCGATGATGCGGTCGGCGTCGCGGACGGAGGAGACCTCGGGCGTGGCCACCACCACGGCCCGGCCGGCGCCCGCGATGGCGTTGCGGAAGCCCTGCTCGATGCCGGCAGGGCTGTCCACCAGGACGAAGTCGAACTCGCCTTTGAGGTCCTCCATGAGGGACTGCATCTGCTGGGGGTTGACGGCCGTCTTGTCCTTCGTCTGGGCCGCCGGCAGAAGGTAGAGCGACTCCAGGCGCTTGTCCTTGATGAGGGCCTGCTTGAGGCGGGCGAAGCCCTCGACCACGTCGACCAGGTCGTAGACGATCCGGTTCTCGAGCCCGAGCACCACGTCCAGGTTGCGCAGGCCGATGTCCGCGTCCACCAGGCACACGCGCCGCCCCATGGAGGCGAGGGCGGCCCCCAGGTTGGCGGTCGTGGTGGTCTTCCCCACTCCCCCCTTGCCGGACGTGATCACGATGACTTCGCCCACGCCGTCTCCCTCCGTTCCGCCTGCCCACCCATCTTCATCGCGGCGTAGCGCTCCACCACGATCTGCCCGTCCCGCACGCGCGCGATCTCGGGCCCTTCCTCGCCGGGGGGGTCGTCCTCCGGCGGCCGTCCGATGTGGACGCCGATCCGGATCTGGGTGGGACGCAGGCGCAAGGCCGCCACCACCGCGTCCTCCGCCCCGCGCGCGCCGGCGTGGGCCACCCCGTACAAGCTCCCCAGCACGACGACGTCGCCGCTCGCCACCACCTCGGCCCCGGGGTGCACGTCGCCGAAGAGAACCAGGTTGCCATCGTAGGCCACGCGCTGGCCCGAGCGCAGGGTGCGCTTGACCACCCCTGTCGGCCGCCCCTCCACCGGTACCTTCTCCGGTCCGGCGTCCTCCAGCACCCGGCCCGGCCGCACGCGCAAGACACGCATGCCGTGCTCGCGGGTGATGATCTCCTCAAGCTCTCGCAGCTGGGAAGGCGTCAGGTGGCGACGGCCGACTTCCAGCGTCACCTCCGTGCCGGTGAAGAAGCGTGCGAACGAGCCCAGCCGCTCTTCCAGGCGCCGTTTCAGCGCCAGGTAGTCGTCTCCTTCCCCGAGGGCGACGAGAATCCCTTCTTTTGTCCCCTTGATGAGGACGTCGTTCTTTCGCATGGCCGTGAACCGCGACGGGTTCGTCCCCCCTCACCGGCCCCGTCTCCTCCCGGGGGCCCGCGTTCGACGGCTCGGGGATTCTAGCAGGCGCAAATCAACTCCTTCCCACGTCCGGTCATAACAGTTCGGCGCCATTCGCCGAAACTCGACGCCACGGCCGACAATGCCGGAATTCAGCCCGTTCGGCCGCTCGTCGCCGATCCCGCCGCTGGTCCGCCGGCGCTCTTCGCCGCCCCCGACTTGCCCGCCCCGACGCCGGGCAACCCGGGCACCGGCAGGGGGTTCTGCGGGTCGAGCAAGTGGAAGTAGGCGTCGTATACGTCGCGCACGGCCGGGGCGGCGTTGGCCCCTTCCTCACCCCGGTCGATGAACGCCACCACCGCGATCTGGGGATGGTCGAGGGGCGCGAAGGAGACGAAGTACGTGTCGTACGTGGACCGGAAACCCGGCACCTGGGCGGTGCCCGTCTTGCCCGCCACCGCCAGGGGGAAGCCGGCGAAGGCAGCGCCGGCCGTGTCGTAGGGGCTCGTGGGCAGGGTGGCGCCGTGCATCCCGGCGTGGATGGCCTGCCAGTCGGCGGCCGGCAAGTGGACGTCGATCGTGCGCTGGGGCCGGTAGCGCCACACGACCCGTCCGTCGGGCGACTCGATGCGCGACACGAGATGCGGTCGGTAGCCGATCCCGTCGTTCGCCAGCGCCCCCACGTACTGCAGGAGCTGGATGGGCGTGGCCTCGATCGCCCCCTGGCCGATGGCGAGCGAGAAGTCTAGGGCCGGAGTGAAGAAACCGTAGGTCTTCACGTAGTAGGCGCGGGAGGGAAGGAAGCCTGGGTCCTCGCTCGGCAGGTCGACGCCCGTGGGCCGGCCGAAGCCCAGGGCCCGCGCCCAGCGCATGAGGGCGTCGATGCCGGTGCGCCGCCCCACCTCGTAGAAGTACGAGTCGCAGGACTGAGCGATCGCCTTCACCAGGTCGTTCCACCCCGTAGACACGGGGTACGTCCAGTTGTGGGGATAGGGCGGGTACGGGTAGACGGCGTAGCCGTAGATCTCGGTGGACGGTGTGATCGTGTGGCTCTCCAGGCCCGCCACGGCGGCCGCCATCTTGAACGTGGAGCCCGGCGGCAGCTGCACCTGGGTGGCGTAGTTGAGCAACGGCGGGGCGGCGCCCGGGGGCGGATGGATGAGCTGGTCGTACTGGGCCTGGGTCATGCCGTTGACGAACAGGTAGGGGTCGTAGCTCGGGTAGGAGACCATGGCCAGGATGGCGCCGGTGTGCACGTCCATGACCAGGAGGCTGCCGGCACGGGCGGGCTGGTGGAAGACGCGGCGCTCGTAGCGGATGTCGGCCACCAGGGCGCGGTAGGCGATCTCCTGCAGGTGGGCGTCGACGCTCAGCACCAGCGTGTCGCCGCGCCGCGGCGGCACCGTGCGCAACGTGGCCACCGGCTGGCCGGCCACGTTCACCTCCACCTCCTCCTGCCCCGGGACGCCGGTCAGCTGGCGGTTGTACTCTGCCTCCAGGCCGGCGGTGCTTCCGCCCGGCGTGGCGTAACCGATCATGGCCGACGTCACGCTTCCCATGGGGTAGTAGCGTGCCGCCAGCGGCAGGAGGGAGACGCCCGGAAGACGGGCCAGGTTCTCGGCCACGCGCGTGATCACCGCCGGAGGCAGGTCGGCGCGCAGGACCGCCGGCTGCGACGGGTCGGTGCGGATGGCCTGCATGGCGGCACGCCACTGGGCGATGGGGATGCCCACCAAACGGCGCAGGGTGCGCGCCTCCGCCGGCGGCGGCAGGCGGCCGTAGTCGAAGTACGTGGCGGCGAAGGCCGGGCGGTCGCCCGCCAGGATGCGCCCGCGGTCGTCGACGATGAGACCGCGCGGCGCCGGAAGCGGCAGGCCGCGGATCGCGTTGGCGTTGGCCGCCGCCACGAAGGCGGCGTGCTCCCCGATCTGCAGCTGCGCCATCTGACCCAGGAGGACGAGAACCATGACGAGGACGGCCAGGGCGAAGGCGGTGACGCGGCGATCCCGGTGGCGGCGGTCCATGCGCTTCCCCTCCTTCCATGCGTCCCTCGCCCGGCCTTGGCGCGCGTCCGACCCCCGGTCCCCGCGCCTACAGCCGCGCCGCCCGTTCCCGACGCCGGCGCCGCCCGGTGGCGCGGCCGTCGAACAGGGCGAGGACGAATGGCGCCAGCACCGCCGTGTAGGCCACATACGCGGGCGACGGCACAAGCGCCGACAACGAGACGTGGCCGCCGCCGGCGCGCAAGGCGGCGATGCCCGCCGCCCGCACGACCGCCGCAGCCACCCCGGCTGCGGCTACAGCCACGAGGAGCCGTCCGCCGCCGCGTGCCCCTGCGAGCCGCCCGCAGGCGTATCCGGTGGCCATGTAGAGGAGCGTACCCACGCCCCAGGCCCCCCCGAGGAAGAGGTCCGTGAGGGCGCCGATCACCCCGCCCGCCCACGCCCCCTCCGACGTCCCGTACAGCAAGCCCACGGCCACCACCGGCAAGATCGGCAGGGCCGGCCCCTGGCCGAACACGAGGGCGTGCGGCACGACGGCCGCCTGCAAGAGGAGGGCCACCAGCCCCATGGCGGCGTAGACGGCGATCCTCACGGCCCTGGGGTCTCCACCACGAGCACGGTGCTCACGGTCGTGGGGTCCACCGCCGGCGTGGCCGCGGCGGAGACCAGGCCCGTCGGGCCCTGGGAGACGGCATCCACGCGCGCCACCGGCAGGCCGCGGGGAAAGACGCCGCCCAGGCCCGAGGTGACCAGCTCGTCACCCGCCCGTACGGCCGCCGTCGGCGAGAAGAAGTCGACCGTGAGGCGTTGAGGCACGCTGTCGCCCAACGCCACCCCCAGGGCGCCCGACCGGGCGTCCATCACGCCCACCCCGCTCTCCCCGTTGGCCAGGAGCATGACGGCGGCGGTGTGCGGCGCCACCGTCCACACCCTCCCCACCACGCCGCCCGGTGCCAGGACCGGGGCCCCGGCCGTGACGCCGTCCGCGCCGCCGCGGTCGATCGTGAGGCTCTCCCACCAGGACGCGGGGCTGAGGCCCACGACCTCCGCCGCCACGGTCGGCATGGCCAAGTCCTGCCGCAGATGGAGCACCGCCCGCAGCGTCCGGTCCTGGGAGACGGCGGCGCGCTCGCGCAGGACGGCGAACCGCGCCTGGGCCAACTCCGCCTTCAGACGCGCCACCTCGCGCTCGGCGTGCACGAGGCTTTGGACGTAGGCCACGTCGCCCGCCACCCAGGCGGCGGCGCGCCACAGGGCCGTCTGCGCCGGTGCGACCGCCTGGGCGGCCGCGGCCGCCACCCGCCGGGTGGCTGCGGTACCCCGGCGGGTGGCCACGTAGACGCCCAGCAAGGCGACGATGCACAGCACCACGAGCACGGTGCGCAGCGGGCCCGGAGGTCGCTCCACGGCGTGCTCAGCGCACGGCGTTGCGCCGTTCGAGGATCTGCATGAGGGCCCGGTACTCGAGGTAGCGTCCGGTGCCCTTCGCCACGCACAAGAGGGGGTCCTCCGCCTGGTGGACCGGCATGCCCGTCTCGCGCGCCAGCAAGCGGTCGAAGTTGCGCAAGAGCGAGCCCCCTCCGGTCATGACGATGCCCCGGTCCATGATGTCCGCCGCCAGCTCGGGAGGCGTCTTCTCCAGCGTCACCTTGATGGCCTCGATGATGGCGTACACCGTCTCCGACAGGGCGTCGCGCACCTCCGAGGCGGTGATCGTGACCGTCTTCGGCAGACCCGACACGAGGTCGCGGCCGCGTACGTCCATGCTGCTGTCATCGGGTTCGAAGGCGGCCCCGATCTGGATCTTCACCTCCTCGGCGCTGCGCTCGCCGATCATCATGTTGTAGTTGCGCTTGACGTAGTTCACGATCGCCTCGTCCATCTCGTCGCCGGCTACGCGGATGGAGCGGGAGGTGACGATACCGCCCAGCGAGATGATGGCCACCTCCGTGGTGCCGCCGCCGATGTCTACCACCATGTTCCCGGTGGGCTCCTCGATCGGCAGGCCGGCGCCCACCGCCGCCACCATGGGCTCCTCCACCGTGTAGGCGCGGCGTGCCCCCGCCTGCAGCGCCGCCTCCTTCACGGCCCGGTCTTCCACCCCCGTGACGCCCGAAGGCACGGCCACGACCACCCGCGGCCGCCCTAGGAAGGTGATGGCGCGCGCCTTCTGGATGAAGTACTTGAGCATCGTCTGGGTGATGTCGAAGTCGGCGATCACGCCGTCCTTCATCGGCCGGATGGCCACGATGTTGCCCGGCGTGCGGCCGATCATCTGCTTGGCCGCTTCGCCCACCGCGAGTACCTCGCGCGAATCGCGATCGATGGCCACCACGGACGGCTCCTGGATCACGATCCCCTTGCCCTTTAGGTAGACGAGGGTGTTGGCCGTGCCCAGGTCGATGCCGATGTCACGGGAAAACTGGTGCAGCAGAATGTCGAACACGCGCTCTCCTCCATCCCATTCCGGCTGCCGTAAGTCGAACGACCTGGGTAAGCGTCTTCGTCAGCCGCCCGAGAGTTCCCCTGCCGCGCGAAAGCTGAAGTAGGCGCCTTCCCCCACCACGACGTGGTCGTACAGGGCCACCCCCACCGCCTCCCCGGCGAGGCGCAGGGCGTGCGTCAGGGAGCGGTCCGCGGCGCTGGGGGCGGGGTCGCCGCTCGGATGGTTGTGCACCACCACCACCCCGCTCGCCCCCTCCCGCACCGCCGCGGCGAACACCGCGCGCGGGTCGGCCGGCGTGGAGGACGGTCCGCCCATGCCCACCCGGCGCCGGGCCAGCAGGCCGTGCCGAGCATCCAGGCAGAGCACCCAGAACTCTTCGTGCCGAAGGCCGCGGACCAGGGGAGCCACCGCGGCGACGGCCTCCTCCGGCCCGGCGACGCGCGGGCGTTCCCCCGCCCCCTCGCCTGCGCGGCGCCCGAGTTCGAACGCCGCGGCCAGCGCCGCCGCCCGGGCGGGGCCGACCCCCGGTACGGCCATGAGCTCCGCCGGGCGCATGCGGGCCAGGACGGGGAGGGCGTCGACCCCTCCCGCGGCGCCGGCGTGGGCCAGCACCGCCTCCGCCGTGGTGAGGACGTCGGCCCCGGCCCTCCCCTGCCCGAGCAGCAACGCCACGAGCTCCACCGCGCTCAGGGCCTCCGGGCCAAGCCGCATGAGACGCTCCCGCGGTCGCTCCCGCGGGCTGAGGGCGCGTAACCTCCCCGTCGCCATCGGCCGTGACCCCTAGCGGCGCGCCATAGCCAGGAGGACGCCGGCGGCCGCTCCGACCAGCCCCAAGAGGTCGGTGTCCACCCGCAGGGAGAGGGAAAGCGCCCCCAGGGAGAGCGTGTCAGGGCCGAAGGCGAAGGGGTGGGCGAGGACGGCCATGCGCCCCGTTGCCAACCGTCCTGCCGCCGTCCCCAGGAGCAGGCCGACGACCGCCAGGAGGAGCGCCCACCCGAGGCCGGAGGCGGATCCCCGCCGCACCGCCCACCCTCCTTCCCGCCGCGCCCGCCGGCGCTGGACCGCGGCACGCGCCGGCACGTATCGTCCCCGATTCGACGCGCCCGGCGATGTTCGTGTCGGCAGGGGCGAAACCCTTCGCCGTGCCCGCCCGCCGGGCCTGACACTTGTTGGCGCCGGCGGATGCGACCGTCAACCGAAGTAGCGCGTTCCGGCCCACCACCCCATACCCAGGGCGACGAGCCAGAGGGCTAGGCGCCACACGGCCGGCCACGCCCTTCCCCGCCGCCGTCCGCCGCGTGCGCGGCGGCGCGCAGAACCCTGCCCCTCTCCCCGTGCCGCATCCAGCTCGTCCGTCCGGAAGACTCGGGTGCGCCCGAGGTCTTCGCCCTCGCTCACGACGCCGCCCCCCTTCCGTCCGTGCCGGCGAGCGCCGCCGCCAGCTCGTCGCGTCGCCGGCGGGCGCGCGTCGCCTGCTCCTCCAGGTCGGCCACCCTGGCGCGGTCGCCCTCCACCACGTCGGCTGGCGCCTTGGCCAGGTATCCTGGATTGGTCAGCCGTGCGGCGATGCGCGCCCGCTCTTTCTCCAGCTGCGCCGCCTCCGCCTCCAGGCGGCCCACCTCCGCCGCCAGGTCCACCGCCTCCCCGAGGGCCACCAGGACCGTGGCCCCGGGCACCACCTCGGTCACCCAACCTGCGCCCGCCGTCGCCGCCTCGCGCACCGACAGGGGATCGGCCCCAGCCAAGTGGACGAGCACGCCGGACAAGGCGCCCCATACGGCCCGCGCCGCCTCGTCCGGCACCGCCACCTCCACCCCGAGACGCCGCCCGGGGGGAAGGCGAAAGGCGCGCCGCAGGTTGCGCACCCGCCGCACCGCCTCCAGCACCGGCTCCAACGCCGCCTCCGCCGCGGGCGACCGGTCGGCGGGAAAGGCCGGCCAGCTCTGGGTCATGAGCAGCCCCTCCCGGCCTGGAAGCGCCTGCCAGGCGGACTCGGTGACGAAGGGCGCAAACGGGTGGAGCAGGCGCAGCACGCGCTCCACCGCCGCGTCCAGGGTGGCGAGGCAGTCCAGGCGCGAAGCCTCCCCTTCCTCGCCTCTCAGCCGCGGCTTGGCCATCTCCAGATACCAGTCGCATAGCGTGTCCCAGAAGACGTCCTGGGCCCGCCGCAGGCCCTCCCCCACCTCGAAGGCGAGCAGCTCTCCCTCCACGGCGGCACGCGCCTCCTCCAGGCGGGAGAGGATCCAGCGGTCGCGGGCGTCAGCGCTGGCGCGGGCCGGAACGCCGTCGCGCTGCCCTAGCCCGAGGCGCACCGCCTGCTCCAGGTAGGGGCGTGCGAAACGGGTGGCGTTCCAGATCTTGTTCGCCAGGTTGCGGCCCGCCAGCGTACGCTCCTCCCGGTAGCGGATGTCGTTGCCGGGCGTGACGCCGAAGGTGACCGCGTAACGCAGGGCGTCCGAGCCGTGGGTGCGGATCACCTCGGCCACGTCCACCCCGTTGCCCAGGGACTTCGACACCTTTCGGTTGAGCTCGTCCCGCATGAGGCCGTGCAGCAGGACATCGCGGAACGGCATCTTGCCCGTGAAGTGGTAGCCGAGGACGGCCATGCGCAGCACCCAGAAGAACAGGATGTCGTAGCCGGTGGAGAGGATCGACGTCGGATACCAGCGGGCGAACGCCTCTCCTCGCTCCGGCCAGCCGAACACGGACAGGGGCCAGAGCCCGGAGCTGAACCAGGTGTCGAGCACGTCGGGGTCGGGTCGCAGCCCCTCCTCCCCGCACGTGGGGCAGCGCCGGGGCTGCTCGCGCGCGACGATCACGCTGCCGCAAGCCCCGTACCACGCCGGTACCGGGTGCCCCCACCACAGCTGGCGGCTCACGCACCAGTCGCGCAGGTTGTCGATCCACTCCAGGAGCACCTTCTCGAAGTGGGCGGGGTGCAGGCGCAGGCGCCCGTCGCGCACCGCCTGCGCCACCGGCTCGGCCAGGGGGCGCATGCGCACGAACCACTGGGGGGAGGCGACGGGCTCCACCACCGTGCCGCAACGGGTGCAATGGCCCACGCTGGAGGTGTGCTCCTCCACCCGCACCAGCCGCCCCATGGCCCGCATGGCCTCCACCACGCGCTCCCGGGCCGCGTACCGGTCCAGGCCCGCGAACGGAGGCCCGGCCACCGGCAGGACGGTGGCGTCGTCGGCCAGGACGCGGACGCCGCTCAGGCCGTGCCGGGCAGCGATCTCGAAGTCCACCGGGTCGTGGTCGGGCGTGACCTTCACCGCCCCGGTGCCGAAGTCGGCCACCACGGCCTCGTCGGCCACGACCGGCATGCGCCGGCCCGTGAGGGGGTGCACGAGGTGCCGGCCCACCAAGGCGCGATAGCGCTCATCCTCCGGGTGGACGGCCACGGCCACGTCGCCGAATACCGTCTCGGGCCGCGTGGTGGCCACCACCACCTCCGCCGGGCCCCCCGCCTCCGCCTCCCCCTCCGCCAGGGGGTAGGCAAAGTACCACAGGTGGCCGGGTCGCTCCTCGTGTTCCACCTCGATGTCGGACAGGGCGGTGCCGCAGCTCGGGCACCACTGGATAATGGCCCGCGCGCGGTACATGAGGCCCTGCTCGTACAGGCGTACGAACGCCTCGCGTACGGCACGGGCGCGGACCTCGTCCAGGGTGAACGCCTCTCGCGCCCAATCCGCCGACACGCCCAGGAGCTTGAGCTGCGCGCGGATGACGTCGCGGTGCTCGCGGGCGAACGCCCATGCCCGCTCCAAGAACCGCTCCCGGCCGATGGCGTGGCGGGAGGTCCCCTCCTCCCGCAGCTTCGCCTCCACCCGGGCGTGGGTGGCGATGCCGGCGTGGTCCATCCCCGGCACCCATTCCACGCTGTCGCCGCGCATACGGTGGAAGCGGACGAGCACGTCCGGGATTTGGTTGTCCATGGCGTGGCCGCTGTGCAGGACGCCCGTGACGTTCGGCGGAGGCATGACGAGCGAGAAGTGCTCGGGGTCGTCCGCGGTGCCGCGGCGCCGGGGGGGCCGGGGGGCGAAGGCGTCCTTCGCCTCCCAGGCGGCATACACGGCCGCCTCCCCCGACGCGTCGTAGGCGGGTGCCATGTCGCCCCCCGCCCGCACCGCCGACGCCGTCAGTGGTCGCTCCGCTTCCGGTCCCGCCTGCGCCACCGCGCTCCGCCTCCCGCCGCATGCCACGGCCGGCCGGCGCCGGGAGCGGGCAACGCCCGCGCTACCACCCAGCTTCCGGTCGGCCGACCGGCGCTTGTCGAAGACGTCCCGGCGGCCGACCGGGGAAGAGACGCGGAAGGCGTCGCATCCACGCGCCTCCCTCTCGGCCGCGTCCGCCCGTTCCGCCCCTCCGCCGTCTTCGAGTCGGACCCAGCATACCAGACCAGGGCCGCGACAGGTCAAGTTACCGCTCCGTGCCGGTACCGAAGGCGTTCGGCACGGCGCACGCGTCGCCTCGCCGTGGCCGCGGGCGACGCGCCTTGCCCGGGCCCAGCCCGCGATACGTGCGCGACCACGCGCCCGCCCTCCGACGTCTCAGCGCCAGGGAGGAACGCCGGGCCGTCCTGCCTCCGCACGTGCGGGGCTGGCGCCCGTCACCTCCCTCGAGGGCGAAACGGCCGTACGCTCCTGATAAGGTCGCGCGTAAGCTCGCCTTCTGTAGAAGCTGGTGAAGCATCGTCGAGGCACACGACGCGAACCTTACGGGCGGAAAGATACGTTTCGATGTAGCGGTATCCAAACCGAGCCAAACGATCACGGAACTCGATCAGCACGATGTCGATCTTGCTGTCTTCCACCAAACGGAAGATGCGGTGCAGTCTGCAATTCTAACAAAAGCATCCATGAGACCATGGTACGAGGTTTAGCCTACTAAGTCCAGTCAAAGCGTAAGTCGTTCGCCCGCTCAGCGCCGAAGGTGTGGCCCTGCCCGCACTGCGGTACGGATCTCGCACGCCACCCGAACGCCAACTTCGTCGTGATCCTCTGACCACGCCACAAAGGCGCCCGAGAAGAGCGCGCCGGTCCGCGGCTTCGCCGCCGCGGCCGGCTCGTTCCCGTAGCTACCGTCAGCGCCGCGTGAGGCTGGACAGGAAGAACCACACGTTGGCCGGCCGCTCGGCCAGCCGGCGCATGAAGTACGCGTACCAGTCGGGCCCGTAGGGCACGTACACGCGCACCCGGTAGCCGGCTTGGGCGAGCGCCTCCTGCAGCGCGGGGCGGATGCCGTACAGCATCTGGAACTCGAACCGCTCCCGCCCCAGGCCGCGGCGCGACGCCTCCTCGCGCACGGCGGCGATGATGGCGGCGTCGTGCGTGGCCACGGCCGGGTAGGCGCCGGCATCCCACGCCCGCCGCACCAGGTCGAGGTAGTTGCGGTCCACGTCGGCCTTGGCGGGGAAGGCCACCTCGGGCGGCTCGAGGTACGCGCCCTTGACGATGCGCACGTTGAGGCCGGAAAACTCCTCCGCCAACCGGCGCAGGTCCTCGCCCGACCGGTACAGGTACGACTGCAGGACGACGCCCACGTGCGCCGTCCGCCGGCGCATCTCCCGGAAGAAGCGGAGCGTCGCCTCCGTGTGGGCGCTGTCCTCCATGTCGATCCGTACGAACGAGCCCAAGGCCTCGGCCCGTTCCAGGATCGGCCACGTCACCTCGCGGCACAGATCCTCGGACAGGTCGAGGCCCATCTGGGTGAGCTTGAGGGAGACGTGGCTCTCAACCCCCGCCCGCTGCAAGGCGTCCAACGCCTCCAGGTAGGCCGCGCCCGCCGCGCGCGCCTCCGCCTCCCGCGTCACGCTCTCGCCCAGGTGGTCGAGCGTCGCCTCGAGCCCCCGCTCCCGCAGGCGCCGGACCGCGGCCACGGCGTCGGCCACTGAGTCGCCGGCGACGAACCGGTACGCCCCCAGCGGGCGTCCCCACCGCCCCACCGCCCGCCGCACGGAACCGCTCTCGGCCAGGCGCAGGATGGCCCGGCGCAACAGCGCCTCCCCCGCGCTCACCGCCGTCCCTCCCCCTCCGGGGCGCCTACGATCGCCTGCGCCGCCGCCCGGAGCGCGGGGAGGTCCTCCGGCCGGTCGAGATCGAGCGCCCACGCCCCCTCGCCCAGCTCCACGCCCTGCACCGCCGTCCCCCCCCGCCCGACCAGGGCGCGCGCTCCCACGTCACCCGTGAGGCGACCGAGCTCCTCCCGCCAGGCCGGGCCGAACGCGGCCGGTGGCATGGCAAGGCCGTGGCGCAGGGCCACCGCCACCGCATCGGGGCGCCCGCTGCGGCCGAGCGCCTCCACCACCGCCCCCACCGCCGCGGGGGCGGCGAAGGGCTGGTCCCCCAGGACGACGGCCAGCGCCCAGCCGGCCGGCACCGCCCGCGCCCCCGCCGCCAGCGAGTCGCCCATCCCGCCCTTGTCCGAGACCTCCACCCAGCCCACCCGGTCGGCAAGGCCGCCCCGGCCGCCCAGCCACCCCTCGGCCCGGGCGCGATCCGCCGTCACCACCCACACGCCGTCCACGCCCGCCTTTGGCGCCAGAAGGCCTCGCACGGTGTGGGCGAGAACGCTCTCCCCACCGGTGAGCGCCTCGCCCAGCTTCTCCCCGCCGTACCGCTCCGCCCTGCCCGCGGCGAGGACCAGAGCAGCCACGGGCGCGCGGCCGCTAGCGGGCATGGATCGTGCCGTCCGCCGTCGCCAGGCGCCCGCCCGCCCGGCCCGCGCGCAGGGCCAACAGCTCCGCCACGACGGCCACCGCGATCGCTTCCGCCCCCTCGGCGCCGATGTCCAGGCCCACGGGCGAGGCGAGCACGCGCCGCAGGTACGCGGTGTCCACCCCCCGACCCTCCAAGTCGGCCAACATGCGCTCCGTCCGGCTGCGCGGCCCCAGGGCCCCCACGTAGCGGGAGCGTCCCGAGGCCAATCGCTCCAGGGCGGCGGTGTCCCGCTCCAGGTGGTGGTGCATGACCACCGCGAACGACCCCGCGGGCGCGAGATCGGCGGTGGCGGGGTCGGTGCGCACGTCGGCCACCACCACCTCGGCGCCGGGGAAGCGTTCGGCCGTGGCATAGGCGGGGCGGGGGTCGATCACCCGCACCCGGAAGCCCGTGCGCTGGGCGAGCGCCGCCACCGGCACGGCGTCGTGGCCGGCGCCGAACAGGCAAAGGAGGGGCGGCGGCGCCATGACGTCGACGAACACGTCGCCCTGGGGCAAGGCCTCGATCCCCGGCCGAACCCCGGCCAGCCGGGCGCGTCCGGCCGCTTCGGCAGCGCGCGTCCAGGCTTCGTCCGCGAGGGCGCCCTGCGCCGGCCCCTCCTCCCCTGGCCCCACCAGCACCGCGCCCCGCCCCTCCAGGGGCGTGACGACCGCCCAGGCCTCGCCCTGCGACTCGACCCGGCGCCACACCTCGGGCAGGGCCGGGTCGAGGGGCGCCACCTGCACCCGCACCTGGCCGCCGCAGCCGATGCCGAGACCCCACATGGTCTCCTCGCTCAGGTCGTACTCCAGGGTGCGGCCCCGCCCGCTCGCCAGCACCTCCTCCGCCGCGACCAGCAGTTCCGGTTCCAGGCAGCCGCCGCTCAGGGTGCCGTGCATGCGCTGCCCCGGCCCCAGGAGCATCTTCGCCCCCTCCCGCCGGTAGGCGCTGCCCCGCACCGCCACCACGGTGGCCAAGGCCGCGGCCACCCCGTCGGCGCGCCAGGCCTCGGCCGCCTCCGCCAGTTGCGTGAGCTCACCCAACCTCGCCCACCTCCATCGCCGGCGCCCGTCCGCCCCCGACCCGGCGGGAGGCCTCCAGGCCCTCGACGTAGCGCAGGAAGGTCTGCGCGTCATGCACATCGTACACCCCGATCCCCTGCCGGAGGGCGGCCACTAGACCCCGGCACGTGGGACGAAAGCCCTCCGTGCCGGCCAAGGGGCACAGCCAGTCCACCCGTCCCGCCCGCCGTACCAGGGCGCCGAGGGCGCGCTCCAGGACGGCGATGTCGCCCGTCTCCCAGCCGTCGGAGACGATCATCACATGGCTGTGCCGCCCCAGGCGGCGGCCCGGCCCCCGCAGGTACGCGAGCAGGCTAGCGCCGATGCGCGTGCCGCCTTCGCCGCCGACTTCCGCCCCCGGCCAGCGTCCTGGGCGCAGGGAGACGTCGAAGGCGCGCACCTCGGCCCCGGCCGGCGGCCGGGCAAGCGCCCGGCCCAGGGCGGCGAAGAAACCGTCCTGCTCCCGCATGGAGGCGCTCGTATCCACCAGGAGGACGCGCTCCGCCCGCGGCCGCGGCCGCCCCGTCCGCCCGAAGCGCAAAAGCTCCCCGTGGGTGCGCAGGCTGCGCCGCCACGTCCTCCCCAGGTCGAGGCGGCCGCGCGGGAGCGGGCGGCGGCGGCGCGCGGCCGGCGGCTCGGTGGCGCGGGCGTAGCGGCGCACCGCCGCGGCCAGTTCCCGCCCCGCCCCCGCCGGCGCCGCCGGGCCGGAGGTTCCCTCGCTCGCACCGCGGGCGGGGCGGGGATCGCGCCCCGCGCCCGGGGCGCGATCCCGTTCGACGGCGTCGGGTCCCGCCCGTCCCTCCCCCGACCCCTCCTCGCCCTCGCCCGCCGCCGTAGGACCGGCGCGCAGGGCACCCCGCCGGCGCCCGACGTCGGGGTGCGGGACCGGGGCGGCGCGCCCGCCTGCCCCAGATGCACCCGCCACGCGCTCGATCGCCTCGCCCCGCTGCCAAGCGCGCAGGAGGGCCGGGAGGACCCGCCAGCCCTCGGCGTCGCGCGCCAGCGCCACCCGCAGGCGGCGCACGGCCTCTTCCCCGTCCAGGCTGCCCGGCCAGGCGGCGAGGGCCCGCAGCGCATCGGCGATCTCCGCCGGCGACACGTCCATCCCCGCCGCCCGCAGGTAGGCGGGCAGGGTGCGAGGGTCCGGCACGCTCACGGCGCGATCAGGGCAGCGAGGTCTCCCTCCGACGCCAGGCGCAGGTCCTCCTCGCTCTTGAGCACGGTGCCGAGGAGGTCCCGCATCCGCTCCGGCGTCACCTCGTTCGCGCCCAGGGCGACCAGGGCACGGCACAGGTCGAGCGTCTCCGCCGTGCCGGGCACGCGCAGGAGCGGCAGCGACCGCAGGCGGGCCATGATCGCCACCACCTGGCGCGCGAGGGCCACGCCCAGGCCGGGGACGTTGGCGCGCACGATCGCCTCCTCCTGGTCCTGCGCCGGGTAGTCGACGTAGGCGTATAGGCAGCGGCGGCGCAGGGCGTCCGACAGCTCCCGCGTCCGATTCGAGGTGAGGATCGCCACCGGCGCCACCTCGGCGCGCACCGTCTCGCCCCGCTCCGGGATCGTCACGCCCCATTCGGCCAGGGTCTCGAGCAGGAAGGCCTCGAACGCGGCGTCGGCCCGGTCCACCTCGTCCACGAGGAGGACCGGTGCCGGCTCGCCGGCGCGGCCGCGCAGGGCGCGAAGCAGCGGGCGCTCCAGCAGGTACTCGTCCCCGTACAGGTCGCCGGTGCGCAGGCGTTCGGCCTCGCCCCGGCTCTCCGCCAGCCGCACGGCCAGGATCTGCCGCCCGTAGTCCCAGTCGTACAGGGCCTCCTCGCGCCCCAGCCCCTCGTAGCAGGAAAGGCGGTGCAGGCGCGCCTGGGTGGCCTTCGCCCATGCCTCGGCCAGGCTGGTCTTGCCCACGCCGGCCGGCCCCTCGAGAAGGAGCGGCCGGTCGAGGGTGACGGCGAGGGCGAGGGCCGTGGCCAGGGTGCGGTCGGCGACGTACCCGACCTCGCCGAGCCGCGCCGCCACCGCCTCGGGATCGGGGCCGTAACGGGCCATCGTCTACCCCGACCGCCGCGACCGCGCCACGTCGAGCACCGCCTCGACGATGGGCTGGTAGCCCGTGCAGCGGCAGAGGTTGCCGGAAAGCGCCTCCCGCACCTCCTCCTCGTCCGGCTCCGGGTGCTCGCGTAGGAAGGCGTCGGCGGTCATGAGGAACCCCGGCGTGCAGAACCCGCACTGCAGGGCGTGGTGGCGCCAGAAGGCGTCCTGCAGGGGGCTGAGCGTGCCGTCGGGCGCCGCCAGGCCCTCCACCGTGCGCACCTCCCGCCCCTCCACCTGGACGGCCAGCATGAGGCAGCTGCGCACCGCCTCGCCGTCCACCTGCACGGTGCAGGCGCCGCAGGCGCCGTGCTCGCACCCGAGATGCGTGCCCGTCTGCCCAAGGTCGTCGCGCAGCATGTCCGCCAGCGTGCGCCGCACCGGCACCCGGGCCGACGCCGGCCGCCCGTTCAACGTGAAGCGCACCTCGCGCTCCACGTCCCCCAGGGCCAACTCCTCGCCCGCCACTAGCCCTCGCCTCCTCCGCTCGCCCGCTCCCCCGCCCGCCTCAGGGCCCGCACCGCCAACACGCCCGCGAGGTGGCGGCGGTAGGCGGCCGTCGCGTGCAGGTCGTCCTCAGGCTCCACTGCCTGCCGCACCGCCTCGGCTGCGGCCTCGAGCGCCGCCTCGTCGAGGCGCCGCCCCGCAAGCACGGCCTCCGCCTCGGCCGCCCGCACCGGGGTGCCGCCCACGCCGCACAGGGCCAGGCGCGCCTCGCGCACCGCGCCGGAGGCGTCCAGCGCCACCACGGCGGCGGCCCCGGCCAAGGCGAAGTCGCCGCTGCGCCGGGCCACCTCTTCGAAGGCCATACCGGCCCCGGGAGGCGGCGCCGGCAGGCGCACCGCCGTGAGCACCTCCCCGGGGGCCACGTCGGTGGTCAGGTAGGTGATGAAGAAGTCCCGCGCCGCCACCTCGCGCCGCCCGCCGTCCCGGCTCTCCAGCACGAGCACCGCATCGGCCGCCACCGCGGCGGCCGGCAGCTCCGCCGCCGGGTCGCTGTGCACGAGCGAACCGCCCAGGGTGCCGCGCGCCCGGATGGCCTCGTGGCCGATGAGGCTCGCCGCCTGCGCCAGGAGCGGCCATCGCTCCCGCACGGCCGGGTCGTGGGCGAGGCGCTTGTGCGTCACCCCCGCCCCCAGCACGAGGCCGCCGTCCTCCGCTGCCTCGATGCCGCGCAGCGAGGCGATGCGGCCGATGTCCACCAGGAGGGGCGGGCGGGCGAGGCGCATGTTGAGGAGCGGCATGAGGCTCTGGCCTCCCGCCAGCACCTTGGCGTCGGGGGCGCGCGCCAACAGGTCCAGCGCCCCCTCCAAGGTGTCCGGGTCGGCATAGGCGAACGGCGCCGGCTTCACGCCTTCTCCCCCCCCACCCGACGGGCCGCGGCCTCCCGCGCCAGGGCGCCGAAGAACTGGCCCACGATCCACTTGGCCACGCCGCCGAGCACGCGCTGGCCCACGCCTGCCACCGCTCCGCCCACCTGCGCCTCGCCTCCGTATCTCAGTTCCGTGCCGCCCTCCGCCGCCGCCAGGGCGATCGGCACCTCGGCCCGCACGAAGCCGCTTTGCCCGCTCACGTCGACGCCCAGCGTGAAGCCGTCGGGAGGCGACGGGGAGAGCACCCGCAAATGGCCCTCGTACCGCCCCTTCACCGCAGCCACGCCGATCTCCAGCACCACGCGGTAGTCTCCCTCGCCCACACGCTCGATCTCCTTGAGACCGGGAGTGCAGCGGGCCAGGACGTCCGGGTCCGTCAGGCTGCGGTACACGTCCGCCGGTGCCAAGGCGGCGATGCGCTGCACGCCCTCCACCCGCACGGCGCCACCTCCCTCTCCGCTCCGCGCGCCCGCGGCGCCGGCCTCTCCTTCGCCCCCGCCGCCCCCGCCCCCTGCCGTCAGGCGGCGGGCTCGGCGCCGCCCGCCAGGATGGCGTCGATGCGCGACAACGTCGAAGCGTCCAGGCGCAGGTCGGCCGCCGCCGCGTTCATGCGCACCTGCTCCACGCTCGTCGCGCCCGTGATGGCCGAGTTCACCGCCGGGTCGCGGATGGCCCAGGCCAGGGCGAGCTGGGCCATGGGCACCCCCATCTCGGCCGCAAGGTTGGAAAGGGCCTGCACCTTGGCGTGCACCTCGGGCGTCAGCTGCTCCTGCACCAGGCGGCTCAGGCGCGGGTCGGCGCCGCGGCTGCCGGCGGGAGCGGGCTCGCCCGCTCGGTACTTGCCGGTCAGCACCCCCTGCGCCAGGGGGGAGAAGACCACCAGGCCCAGCCCCTCGCGCCGGGCCAGGGGGAGGATCTCGCGCTCGAGGTCGCGCCGCAACATGTTGTAGATGGGCTGGTCGACCGCGATCCGGTCCCACCCCCGCGCCTCGGCCAGGCGCAGGGCCTGGGCCATCTGGTCGGCGGTCCACTCGCTCACGCCCGGGTAGAGCACCTTGCCCTGGCGCACCAGGTCCTCCAGAGCCCGGAGCGTCTCCTCCAGCGGCGTCTCCGGGTCGTAGCGGTGGCAGAAGAAGATGTCGACGTAGTCGGTGCCCAACCGGCGCAGGCTCTGGTGCACCTGCTCGAACAGGTGCTTGCGCGACAGCCCGCGGTCGTTGGGGCCGTCGCCCACGGGCCAGAACGCCTTCGTGGCCAGCACGTAGGCCGAACGGGGAAGGCCCTTGAGCGCCTTGCCCAGGACCCTCTCGGCCACCCCTCCCTGGTAGACGTTGGCGGTGTCGAAGTAGTTGATGCCCAGGTCGAAGGCGGCGTGGATCGACTCGGCCGCCGTGTCGTCGTCCACCGCCTGGCCCAAGGTGAGCCACGATCCGAGCGCGATCGCGCTCACCTTGAGGCCCGTCCTTCCGACCCTTCGATACTCCATGCCGGCCTATGCCTCCCTCGCGCGCATGCGCGCGTCCGATTCCCACTCCCGCTCCACCGCCGGCGGCGCCACCCCCAGGCGCGGGCAATGCGGCGCCAGGGCACACGCCTCACACGCCGGCCGCCGCGCCCGGCATACCCGCCGCCCGTGCCGGATGAGGGCGTGGTGCAGCCAGATCCACTCCCGGCGCGGTACGCGCCGGCACAGGTCGCGCTCCACCGCCGCCGCCGTCCGCCCACGGCTCAGGTCCAGGCGCCGGGCTACGCGCGCCACGTGCGTGTCGACGGCAAGGGCAGGGACGCCGAAGGCCGTGGCGAGGACGACGCTCGCGGTCTTGCGCCCCACCCCGGGGAGCGCCTCGAGGGCGTCGCGCCCCTTAGGCACCTCCCCGGCGTAACGGGCCACGAGCGCCTCCGCCAGGGCCCTCAGGTGCCGGGCCTTGGTGCGGTACAGGCCGAGGGTTCGGATCGCGTCCTCGATCTCCTCCACGGGCGCCGCCCCCACGGCGGCGGCGGCCGGGGTGCGGGCCATCATCGCGGGCGTGACCCCCGTCACCCCCCCGTCCGGCGCCAGGGCGGGCACGACCGGGGCC
>JAILZS010000048.1 GCA_023512375.1 Bacillota bacterium
CGGTCCGCACCAGGCGGCCGGCGGCCGGCGAGAGGCGGCCGCCCCCTCCGGGGCGCGAGGCCCCTCCCGCCGCCGCCAGGAGGTGGGCGGCGGCACGGCAGAAGGCGGGGCGGAAGGCCGGCGGGGTGGGCAGAGGATGCTCGGCCAGGAGGCGGAGAAGGGCGCGCGAGTGGCGCAGGGAGCGCTCGACGGCGGAGAAGGCGGCGGCGACCCGGCCGACCCGTCGCCGGGCCGAGGTCGGCAGGGGCCTCAGGCGCAGGGCCTCCAGGGCGAGGGCGACCGCCCCCTCGGCGTCGCGCAGGTCGGGCTCCAGGGCCGCCGCGTCCTGCCAGAGGGCGGCGAAGAGGTGGCGGGGATGGGCACCGGCCGCCCGGGCGCCGCGCCGCCACAGGCGGGCGGTGCGGGCGGCGAGGCGGCGCACGGCCGCCTCCGCCGCGCCCGCGTGCTCCTCGGGCGCGGCCGCGATCTGGAACGCCACGGCGGTGGCGGCGCCGATCACGGTGTCGGCCACCCGCTCCAGGCCGTACGCCGGGTGACGGCTGCCCACGGTGAGGACGAGGACGGCGCTCACCGCCACCTGGGGCACCGCGGCGGCCCCCATGCCCACCGCCTGGGCCAGCCCCATGGCGACCAGGACGAGCGCGCCCACGCTCAGGGCGCTCGGGCCCACGGCCCGGGCGGCGGCGGTGGCCAGGACGATGCCGACGGCCACGGCCAGGGCGCGCTCCGCCCCGCGTATCAGGGACGCCGCCGCCGTCACCTGGGTGGAGAGGATGGCGGCCAGGGGTGCCAGGTAGGGACGCTCCCCCACGGTCCAGGCGGCCACCTGCCAGGCCGTCGCCGCCGCCGCGGCGGTACGCAGGAGGGCGGCGGCGCCGACGCGTGCCGGGATCCAGCGCCTCATGTCGGCATGGTTCCCCGCCTGCCGCGCGAGCCTCCCGGGCGTGGGGTTTGGGCAGGAATACACGATATCGAAATCGTATAGGTGAAATCGTAGGGGGTGTGGTTGTGGACGTTCCGCCCGGCTTCCGGCTCGTGCGCCGACCCGAGGAGATGCGCGCCCTCGCCCATCCCCTGCGGGAGGCCATCCTTGCCCACCTGCGGGGGCGGGAGGCGAGCGCCGCCGATCTGGCACGCGAACTGGGGGAGAGCGCGGTGCGCGTGCACCACCACCTCCGGCCCCTCGTGCGCTTCGGCTTCGTGCGGCCGGTCCGCACCGTGCGGCACGGGCGGGCGCGTACAACGCTGTACACCGCTGAGGCCGATCCCTGGCCGGGGCGGGAGCTCTTCCCCCCGGGAGGAGAGGGGGTGGCCTGGGCGCGGCTGGAACGGGGGGTGCGCGAGCTCGTCGAGGACATGGCGCGGGCGCTGGACCGCGCCCGGCGGGAAGGGCCGGGCGCCGGCGAGGCGGAGGTGACGACCACGCTTTGGGTGCGGGAGGAGACGGCGCGCCGCCTGCCCGCCCTCCTCGCCACCCTGGTGCGGGTGCTCGAGGCGGCGGCCGACGGGCCGCAGGCGGAGGGGGCGGAGGCGTACCGGATCGCCCTCCTGAGCTGGCGGCGACAGGGGTGAGGCGGCGCCCGGCGGGGCCGTTCGCGGACACGTCCTTCCTCGCCCTCTGGTCGGGGCAGCTCGTGTCGCAGGCGGGCTCCTCGACGGTGGCGGTGGCGCTCCTGTGGCAGGCGGCGCGCATGGGGCGGGAGGCGGTGACGTGGGCGGGGCTGGCGATGACGCTGCCCCCCCTGGCCGCGTTCTTCCTGGGCTCGTTCGCCGACCGCCTGCCGCGCGTGCGCCTCATGCAGGCCGTCGACCTGGGCCGCGCCCTGGTGGCGGGCGCGGCCGCCCTCCCCGCCGTCCGCCACCTCCTGGGGGTGGCGGACCTGGTCCTCGCCGTCGCCGCCGTCGGCCTGGGCGGCGCCGTCTTCGCCCCCGCCGAGGCCGCCCTCCTCCCCTCGGTGGTGGCGCCCGAGGAGCGCACGGCGGCCTACGGCTGGAACCTCGTCGGATCGCAGGTCGCCGCCCTGGCGGGCTTGCCCCTGGGGGGAATGCTCGTCGCCGTGGGCGGGGTCGCCCTCCCTCTCGTCGCCGACGCCCTGTCCTTCGCTCTCTCGGCCGCCAGCCTGTCGCTCGTGCGGCCGGCCAAGGACGAAGGAGCCGACGGCGGCAGGGTGACGGGAGCGGGGGGCACGACGCCTTGGCGCACGGTCGTCGCCCTCATCCTCGCCGACCGGCCCCTCGCCGTCATGCTGGCGCTGGGCGCGGGCACGAACCTCTTGTTCGCGCCCATGGCGGTCGGCATCGCCGTGCTCGCCCACGCCCTCGCCCTCGGGCCGCGCGCCTACGCCCTGCTGGAGACGGCCTGGGCGGCGGGTGCCATCGCCGGCGGCGCCGTCGCCGCCCGCGTGGCGCGGCGGTGGGGGGAACGAGCCGCCGTGGGGCCGGTCGCCGCCGCCGGCGGCACCGTCCTTCTCCTCGCCGCCGTGGTGGGCGGGCCGGCGGCCGCCGCCGCCGGGCTGTTCCTGGGCGCGGGGGCGAACGCGGTGTCGAACGCCGTCTGGTTCGCCTGGGGCCAGCGCCGCATCCCGGACGGCGTGCGCGCCACGGCGATCGGCATGGCGCTCAGCTTCCTGGGGGGCATGGTGCCGGTCGGGGTCGGCCTGTACGGGCTCGTCGCCGACCGGTGGCCGCCCGGCACCGCCCTCGCCCTCGCGGGCATCTCCCTCGCCCTCGCGGGGACGGCGGTGGCCGTCGGGCAGGGGCCGGTGGGCCGCCTTCTCGCCCCCACCCTGGAGGGGCCAGCGAGCGCGGGGGCCTGCGCCCCGGAAGGGAGAGGGGTGGGCGGGTGACGAATGCCGCCCGCGGGGCGGTCAGGTGCGCGTGGATGTCGTCGTGTTCGACGGGGTGGACGAGCTCGACGCGGTGGGACCCTACGAGGTGCTCGCCCGGGCGGGGAAGGAGGAGGGGTGGCGGGTGCGGCTCGCGGTCCTCCCCGGCAGGCGGCCGACGGTGCGCGGCCGGCACGGCCTGATCCTGCGCGCCCACGGCCGGCTCTCGGCCGCGCCCGACGTCCTGGTCGTGCCGGGCGGCGGGTGGGTGGACCCGGGCGTCACCGGCATACGGGCGGAGATTGCGGCCGGGGAGCTCGTGCGGGCGGTGGCCGAACGCGCCCCCGGCTGCCGCCTGGTGGCCGCCGTGTGCACCGGCGCCATGGTGCTGGCCGCGGCCGGCCTGCTCCGGGGGCGGGCGGCGACCACGCACCACGCCGCTCTCGCCGACCTGGCGGCGGCGGGGGCGCGGGTAAGGGGGGGGCGGGTGGTGCGTTCGGGGCGCGGGATGACGGCCGGGGGGGTGAGCTCCGGCATCGACCTCGGCCTTCGGGTCGTGGAGGACCTGGCGGGACCCGACCGGGCGCGCGCCGTCGCCGCCCAGATCGAGCACGGCCGCCGGGCGGCCTGGCGGGCACCGACGGGGTGACGGCCGGTGTCAGCCCAGGTGGAGCTCCACGTCCGCCCATTCCTCCACGATGCGCAGGCGGTGGCGGGGGGCGTCCGGGTCGTAGGTGATGTGGATGGCGTGGCGGTCGCTGTCGGCGTCGATGAGGGGCGTGGCCTGGCCGGTGGCGCGCAGCATGCGCGCCGTCTCCCGGCCGTCCTCGTCGCCCTGCCCCTCGTAGGCGCGGGCGGCGGCCTCGATCACCTGTTCCTCCGTCCACTCCTCCGGTGCCAGGGCGTGGGTCTCGAACGTCTCCAGGCCGTCCTCGAACACGCCCCACAGGGCCCACACCACCTTGGCCATGGCGCACCTCCCACCGCGCCGGCGCCGCCGGGCGCCCGCCTCGCCCCTCCATGGTAAGCCGGGATGCCGAGCGGGACCAGAGCGGGCGGCGGGAACGCCGGGCGTGGCCGGCGAACAAGGATCGATGTAGCCCATCCACCGCCGCCCACACGGCATAGCGAGGGAATCCCATGCTCGAGCGCATCCGCTGCCTCCTGCCCGACCTGCCGGACGTCCTGCGGCCCGCGGTGGCCGCCCTCCTGGAGCCGATCGCGCGCGCCGCGGGGGAGGGGGAGGCGTCCATCGACCCCGCCGTGGCGCCCGCCTTCGCGTTCGACCCCGTGGCCGCCATGGGGACGGCGCCGCGCCCGTTCACCCTTCCGTCCCCGCCGCCGCCGGCCCCGCCCTCCCCGGCCCGGGGGGAGGATCTGTGTTGGCTGGGGGCGGCCGACCTTGCCGAGCTCGTGCGCCGGCGCGAGGTGGCGGCGGCCGAGGTGGTGGACGCGTTCGCCCGCCGCGCCGAGCGCCTGGGCCCGCGGCTCAACGCGTTCATCACCCTCACCCTGGAGCGCGCGCGGCAGGAGGCGCGCGCCCTCGACGCGGGTTCCGCGCCCACCGGGCGGCTGAGCGGCGTCCCCCTGGCCGTAAAGGACATCGTCGAGGTGGCGGGCGTGCTTACTACGGCCGGCTCCCGCCTCATGGCCGAGCACCTCTCCCAGCGCGACGCCGCCGCCTGGGCGCGCCTGCGCGCCGAGGGGGCGATCCTCCTGGGGAAGGCGCACACGCACGAGTTTGCCGCCGGCGCCACAGGGGAAAGCGAGGCCTTCGGTCCCGCCCGCAACCCGTATGACCCCGGCCGCCACACCGGCGGCTCCAGCTCGGGCTCGGCCGCCGCCGTCGCCGCCGCCCTGGCGGCCGCCGCCCTGGGAACGGACACCGGGGGCTCCATCCGCATCCCGGCCGCCCTGTGCGGCGTGGTCGGCCTCAAGCCCACCTACGGCCGGGTGGACGCCGCCGGCGTGGTGCCGCTGTCGTGGAGCCTGGATCACGTGGGACCGCTCGCCCGCACGGTGCGGGACGCGGCCCTCCTCCTGGATGCGCTCGCCCCCGGGGCGTGCGAGGCCGCGGCACGCGCCGGGGCGGGCCGCGACCTCCGGGGCGTGCGGCTCGCCGTGCCGGCCGACTGGATCGAGGAGGGCGTGCAGGCCGGGGTCGGGAGGGCGTTCGAGGCGTCGCTGGCGGTGCTGCGCCAGCTGGGGGCCGAGGTGGTGGAGAGCGCGATGCCCGCCCCCGCGCCCGTGCTCATGGCCGTCAACCGCGCCATCGCCTTGCCGGAGGGGGCGGCCTGGCATGCGCCCTTCCTGCGCGCCGGGCGGGGGGCGGAGTACGGCGCCAACGTGCGCCCGCGCAAGGAGGCGGGACGGGCGGTGACGGCGGTCGAGTACCTGGCGGCCCAGCGCCTGCGGGCGGTGTATGCCCGCGCCTTCGCCCCGCTCTGGCAGGAGTTCGACGCCATCGTCCTCCCCACCGTGCCGGTGGAGGCGCCCCCTATCGGCGCCCCCACGGTGTGCGTGGGGGAGGGGCGGGAGGTCCCCGTGCAGGCGGCGCTCCTGGGATGGACCGGCCCCTTCAACGTCCTCGGCGCGCCCGCCGTCTCCGTGCCGTGCGGCCGCACCCCCGGCGGCCTACCCGTGGGGTTGCAGCTGGTGGCGGCGCCGGGCGAGGACGCCCGCTTGTGCTACCTCGCGGCGGCGTTCGAGACGGCGTCGCCCGGCCGCGACCTGCGCCCTCCGGTGGTGTAGCGCGACGCCGGCCTCAGTGCCAGGTGACCACCCAGCTGGGCGGGGGATGGACGCCGGGCGAGCGGGCGGCGTCGCTGGCGACCGTGAGGATGGCGCCGACCATCGAGGCGGCGGTGCTCGTGCCGGTGCCCACGTTGATGCGCGGCACCCGGTCGGCGGGGGCCCCGGGCACCACGGCCCAGCCGTAGGTGGTGAAGTCCACCGTGAAGCCGCGCTCCGCGAGGAGGTGCAGGAGTAGGGGCGTGTACTGCCCGAACGGGTCGGAGAAGAACGGCTCGGGGCGCCCCTCGTAACGCCGGATGGCCGCCTGGGCGAGGGCGGCGTCGTGCAGGATGCGGGCCTCGTAGTGGGCAAGCGACTCCACCGTGCGCCCGTTCCACTCCCGCGCCACGTCGGCCGGCTGGCTCTCGCCCGGGCCGACGGCGACGCCGTTGTGTTCCTGGTAGGTGTGGCTACCCAGGGTCACCAGGCCGCTGGCCACGAGGGTGCGCAGCTCGGCGGCGGTGAGGAAGTCGCTATGCACGCCCGTGCGGCCGAAGATGGGGAAGAGCAGGATGGGGAAGCGGTAGCGGCGCAGGACGGGGAAGGCGTAGCGGTACACACCGAGGGTGCCGTTGTCGAACGTGAGCAGCACCGCGTTGGGCGGCACGGCAGCCCGGCCGGCGAGAAAGCGCTGGAAGAGAGCCGGCGTGATGGGGTGGAAGCGGTCGGCGCGCAGGGCCTGCATCTGGGCGGCGAAGGCGGCGGCGGAGATCGTGTCGTAGACGCCCTTGGGCTCGACGTCGTGCCAGGTGAGCACGACCACCATGTTCCGGTAGTAGACGCCGCCCGCGCCGCCGACGTACACGGGCTTGAGGGGGGCGGCGGCTGACGCGGCGCCGCCACCGGCCAGCAGGGCGGCTGCGGCAAGTGCAGCCATGAAGGGCGCCCGATGGCGTACGGGAGGGCGCCGCCCGCAAGCGTCGGCTTGGGCTGTGGGTCGGGCCATCGCTATCGCCTCCAGGGCTGGGGTGTTCGAGCCTCATGCGACCGGTGACGTCGGCCTAGAGTTCGCGTTCCATCGCCGCAACCATCGACTGCCGGAGGCGCTGGGCGCGAGGAAGGCGCTTGACGAGCGTCATGCGGGCGCCGACGGCCCGCGCCAGCGGCGCGAGCAGCCGCGCGGCGTCGGGGTGGCTCACCTTCAGATGTTCCGGTGGGCCGTGCTCGACGGCGGCGCGCGTGGCCGTGAGCTGAAGGGCCTCTGCCGCCCGCTCGGGCGCTCCGACGTCATGGCCCAAGACGAGACCGGTGGCGGCATCGACCACGAGGATGAGGCGCGGGAAGTAGGGGCGGCCGTCGCGACCATCGGAGACGGCGCCGGGCAGATAGGCAAAGTCCACCTCCCACGCCCCCTGCGGTGGTCGGAGCGGACCGACCTCCCTCAACAGGGCCTCCAAGTCGAGGCGCACCGTCGGTTCCCGGCGGGCCGCGCGCGGCCGATGCCAACCATCCACCCACCGACCCGTGCTGGCGGACAGGGTGCGAAGCCGCAACCACCCGACGCGCGTCTCTGGCGGCACGAGATAGTCCGGATCGTCGAGCACGCGAGAAGCCACCTCGACGGTCTGTTCGACCGCGGTGGCGAGCAGCTCCAGCTGCGCCGGCGTGAGGTCGGGGGTGGGAAGGTAACCGGGCTCGTGGAAGCGTGCCTGGGGCCAGGCGTTCCGCCCCCGATAGGCGAGCCCCAGGGCGCGCAGCCGTGTACGTTCCCGTTCCGACAGGCGGGTGCGGTCCTCGAACAGGGCGGAAAGGCCATAAGGGAATCGTTCCAGCAACTCTGCGCTGTCGATTTGTTCTAGTTGTTCTAGGTCGCGTCTGGCACCGATCTCCGCCTGCCTTTCGTAGGTCCAAAGACCGTAGGCGCCGAGGAAGACAAAGACACCGAAGCTCTCGCCGGCGGCACCGAAGACGGAGACGTAGCCGATCGTGGCGTCCTCTGGCCTGCGGACGGCGAACAGGTCGGTATCCGACATCCATTGCCAGGGAGCGAGGGTGTACAGTTTCGCCATGGCGTCATAGAGTTCGCGCCAGCTATGGTCGGTGTCAGTCTCGAACACTGTTCTCGATCCTCCGTTGGCGCATCATCGAGCCCGTTGCCCCAGAGAGTTCGCCTGGGCAGGTCCCGATCCTTCAGCACATGACCGGGGGGAAGTCGATGCAGAACCGGGTGGGCACGAGGGGCGAGGTGCGCGAGAGTGGGCCGGGTCGACGCGCCCGGAGCCCAAGCGGCAGCTGCCTCGGGTGCGAGGCGGGAGCGATCGCCAATGGGCCGTCCCACGCGGTGCGGACGTTCGTCGACCCGTCGCTGGCGCGTTGGGCCACGGTTTGACAGGCGGCGGGCACGCCCCATGCCGTGGTGGCGGCGAATACGAACAGCCCATACGCCCCATGGGGGCGCGGTACGACTGCAGCCTTCGCCGCCGAAGGGTATCGCGCGGTGTCCAGCGTGTCGGGGGCGCAGTGGCCGCCTACGGCCCCGGGACGTTCCCCGGATCCGTACAGGAGCATGGGAACCGCTGACGCCCGGGGCCTACCTGAATCCACGCGCGGCGGTATAGCCCAAGGCGCCGATGAGCATGCCGACGAGCATGGGCAGCACCAGGCTGGGGGCGGTGAGCGTGCCGACGAGTCCCGTATAGATGGTGCGGAGCTCCGGCGGCGCGATGTCTACAAGCACGTTGTTGAACGCCAGCGTACGGCTGCCGAGGAGGGCGAACGTAAGCACATAGGCGACGGGAGCCAGGCGCACGAGGACGAGGGCGACAACCAGAAGCAGCGCCCCCAACGCCATGCACGCCCGAAGGACCGAGGCGCTCCCTAACCGGTCGCTCATCGCCCCCAGACGAGGTTGGACAATGCACCCCCGACGACCTGGACCATTCGGCGAGCAGCAGGTAGAACGGCAGGATCATGAGGTGCAGCGAGGCCAGGTTCTCGACGGCCACCAGGGCGCGCAGGTCGGGCGCCCGCCGCCACAGCGGCGGCATGGCACGGAGGTAGGCAGCGAGCGGTGGCCGTTCGACGCCGGTCTCTGGCGCCTCCCGCACGAGGACGAAGCCGATGCCGGCCACCGCCTCGCCGCTGCAGTCGGTCCGGCACCATGCGAACATGACCGGCCCCCGGACGCCAACGCCCTGGGTTCTTCGTTCCGTTCCCGAGGGCCCACGTCGGCAGGGCCGTTCGGCCCCCTGCCGGCGGCGGAATGGCTGCAATGCGGTCTTTCTATGTTACATAATATACATTATCGGACATTATAAAGAGGGTCCTTGCCTTGCCAGAAGGTCCTCAAGAGGGATCCGCCGCCTGCGCCTCCCTGTCGTCAAGGTCGAACACGCGCCGGTACACGTCGTCGCCGAAGCTCGTGCCGAGGGGTTCCCCTTCCACCACGCGGAACGTGCGCCGTCCGTCGGCGAGGCGCTCCGCTCTCAGGAAGAGCGTGTCGCCGCGCCCCTCCTCGTAGAGCGAACGGGCGAACTCGTACAGGTGCGTCACGTAGCCCACCCGGACGCCCGCGTCGGCGAGGGCGAGCACGATCTGCCTCGCGATCTCCGATCCGTCGCGTTCGTTGGTGGACGCGAACGACTCGTTCATGAGAAGGAGCGAGCCGGGCCCTGCGTGGTCCACGATGTCCCGCATGCGCCTGAGCTCTTCGTCCAGCTTGCCGCCGAGCATCGCCGGATCCTCCTCCCGCTTGAAGTGCGTGAACACGCCGCGACAGGTCGTGGACGCGAAGCGGTCGGCGGTCACGAAGAGTCCGGCCTGCATGAGCACCTGGGCCTGGCCGAGGCTGCGAAGGAAGGTCGACTTGCCGCCGCGGTTGGCCCCGGTGACCACGACGATCCTCTGGCCGGCCGCGGCTAGGTCGTTGCCTACGGCGCCCGTGCCCACCTGCAGGGCAAGGGCGACATCCCGCAGCCCGACCGCCTGCACCACCGGTCCTTCGGCCTGCGCCTCCTCGGGGGTCGGCATCGACGTCGGCACGTTCAGAGCGTCGAGCCGAGCGCGGAGATTCGCGCCCGCGATGTAGAACGCGAGCTGCGTGCGAAGCGCCTGCAGGAAGGCCAGCACATGGTCGTTGGAACGGGCCAGCGCGTCGGCGACGAGGTTGACCCCGCGGTCCTTGATCGCGGCCAGCGCCTCGTGGCCGGCCTCGTCCCGGGGGGCGACCGTGAAGCTGAACCCGTCGGACCCCCTGGAAACGAGGCGCCTAAGCCAGCCGCGGGTGGGCTGCGACGGCGCCCGCAGGACATACCCGCTGGCCTTGTTGCCGGCGCCGAGCCCGGCGCTGAGGAGCATGCCGCCCGAGAACTCCAGCGTCTTGGCATGGCGTTCGGCGGCACAGAAGAAGTCCTCGTCCAGCTCGCGCCGGATCGTTTCGAACAGCTGCCGAAACGCCGGCGACCGAAACCTGTCTCCATGTGCGTCGACCAAGGATCTCAGGTGCTTGAGGGTCCGCAAGAGCACGGCCAACACCCGCACCGCGCTGTACAGGACGGCGTTGGGAGAACGGGCGTAGAATCTCAGGATGCCCAGCTCTCTTACACCTGTCTGCGCCTCGCCTGCGCACGCGTACAGTTCGTTGATCTCGGCGGGATGCGATAGACAGTCTTGCAACGCTTCCTGGCGGTACCGAATGGTGGGTGCATCGAGCGAGACACTGGTCAGAACCGCGGCACGTGCCACCTTGCGCAGCCAGGCGTCGCCCTGCGCCATGGCGTCGAACACCGCCTCCAGCCCCAGGTCTTCCGCCAAGGCCTCGGCGCCGAAGGGGAGTTCCGCCTCGAGATCGGGATCCCGATCCGGATAGAGGAGATGCACGTTCACGCCCCGATCCGCCTCCGCACCGACTCGTACGTCAGACCGTGGCGACGGGCGACGGACAGGGCATAGGCGCGTCCCATGGGCGGTCGGCGCACGATCCGGTACGTGCGTACCGTCGGGTCGTCGTCCTGCACGGCCGCCACCATGCTCACGACGTTCCCGTCCGCGGCCGCCAGCTCGTCGATGAAGGTGACCCAGACGCAGAGCGCGCCCAGGGCGCGGATGCGCTCGAGGATGCGGCGGCCCAAGGCAGCGGCGTCGCGCAGCGTGGTCGAGGCGAGCATCTCGTTCGCCACGATGAGGCTGCGTTCGCTCGCCCGGACGAGGATGTCGCGGATACGGATGAGATCGTCCTCCAGCTTACCCACGGCGGACAGGGCGTCCTCGCGCCGCTCGAAGTGCGTGAACACCGTGTCCACCAGGCGCAGGCGGGCCTGTTCCCCCGGGATCGGGCAGCCCAGGCGGGCGAGATGGTGCGCCTGCCCAAGCGCGCGTGCGAAGGTCGTCTTGCCGCCGCTGTTGGGGCCGGTGACGACGACGATGTGTTCTGCGCCGTCAAGGCGCCAGTCGTTGGTCACAGGTATTCCCCCACCCTGCGCCGTCAACTGGATGGCAAGGGCAAGATCGAAGCTCGAGCGGACGAACGTCCCGCTCCAGCGGTCCGTGAGCTCCGGGTAGCAGAACGGCAGACCGGCGCGGCGAAGCGGATCGATCATGTCTAGGTACCCCAGATAGAACTGGATCTCGCGTTCGAAGCGCGCGATCACCGGGTCGATGAAGTCTGCGTGAGTGTCGTGGAAGCGCGAGAGACGTTCGAACTCATCCGGATACAGACGGGCCACCAGATCGAGGATCTCAGCCTCGATGTGATTCATCTCGAGCCAGTCGCGAAGCGCAACGACGTAGCTCTTGCCAGAGGATGTGCGAAATCGTTCGAATGTGCCTTCCACCTGCCGGCTGTAGTCCTCCTCGCCTTCGAACGCGCGAACGGTGACGGTGGAGTCCCGGATCCACACGCAGTAACGGACTTCCTCCAGAGCGGAGCGGATGGCGTCCGCCTCTTCCCGCAACGCCCGAAAGGAGCCGGACCTCAGGTACGCGTCCAGGTGGTCCCGAACGGCGCGCAGGCCCCGCGACCGGAGGTCCGCCTCGGCGAGGGCCAGGGCCAGCTCCTGGACGGTGCGGCAGTAGTCGCGCACGGAGTCGAGGAACCAACGTTCGCGTTGCCGGCGGTAGTGCATCTTCGCAGCCTGCTCAAGGCCTTGGTGCACGGAACGCATGGCCTGGACGAAGGCGCGCACGCCCGCGAGGACGCCCTCCCGCTCCAAATCGCGGAACACCTCCTGCCGGTAGGCGACGCCGTCGGGGGACGTGGGCGCCGTGGCGAAGTACGGTGCCAGATCGTACGCCTCGCGCCCGTTCGTCACGGCGGCGGCGATCCGGTCGAGGTGGAGGTCTAAGGCGGCGGCGGGGTCCGCCGTCGGCGACACCTCCACCTCCTCCGAAGACGAGAACAGCACGCTCGGGTACACGCTCTCCATCCGGCCCTCCCCCACCTCGCTCGGGGCGCGACAAAAGCAAAACGACCCCCGGCCGGATGCTGCCAGGAGTCATCGGACCCGCCTCGGGTCATGGTCGCCGCGCGAACTCCACCGCGCCTCGATTGTCAACCGTATCGTACGATCGGCGGCCCCGTTTGTCCACCCGTCGGAAATGCGCCGCGGGTCGCCCCCAACCCAGGCGCCGCCGGTCGGCGCCGGTTGGAGTATGCTATCGGCGAGGCGATGGAGATCCGCCGGCGGCTGCCCAGGCAGCAGCGCGAACCGCGTCGCTCCCGACGCTGATGACTCCTAGTCCAAACCGGCAGTCATCGCGCCTTGTTGGGGGGAGCACCCGTGGGCCGAGCTGGGGAGCCGCCGCCGACGCTTGGCCTGGAGGACGGTTGGGATGCCGCCGTGATGCGCTCGCTCGCCTGGCTCGAGGCGAGCGAATCGGCAAGAGCGCGCGCCGAGGCGGCCGACGTCCGGGACCGCCTGGCGCGCCGGCTGGTCACCGTGGCGGTCATCGGCCAATTCAAGCGCGGCAAGTCCAGCCTGGTCAACGCGTGGTTGGGGCGGGAGCTCACGCCGGTGGGCGTCCTCCCCACGACGGGCACCGTCGTGCGCATTCGCCGAGGCGAGCGGGAGCGGGCTCGGGTGCGCTTCGCCGACGGTACGGAGAAGGAGATCGTCCCACAGGACGTGCCGGCGTACGTCGACGAGGCGTCCAACCCGGCCAACCGGCTGCGCGTGCGCGACGTGATCGTCGAGACGCCGACCGCGGACCTCAAGCCCTGGCTGGAGATCGTCGACAAGCCCGGCATCGGTTCCACCGTCGAGGGGGCGAGCGACGCCGCGCGCGCGTACCTCCCGTGGGGGGACCTCGCCCTGTTCGTCCTGTCGCCCGAGACGCCGCTCAGCGCCGAGGAACGGCGCTACCTGGTGGAAGCCGGGCGATACGCGGCGCGTTGGGCGCTCGTCATGACCAAGTGCGATTTCGCCGCTCCCCAGGTGGTCGAGACCATGACCGCCTTCGCCCTGCGCGAGGTCGAACGCGCCACCGGCACGTGGCCGCCCGTCGTCCACGTCAGCACCGTGGGCCCCCAGGCGCGCGCCCAGGCGCGGTCCCAACTCGAGGCGCTGGTCGAGGCGCAGCCCGTGGGCGACCTGATGCGCGCGGCCATGGCGCGGCGCCTGTCGGCGTTCATCCGGCGCGGGTGCTCCCTCATGTCCCTTCGGCTCGCCGCCCTGCGCTCCCCTCTGGAGGAGCGTGCGAGGCGGCGAGACCTCCTCCGGCGCGAGGCGGTCCGCCTTCGAGCGGCGCGCGACGACGCCGCCGCGCTCTGGGCCGTGGCCCAACGCGAGGGGGGAGCCGAGCTCGAGCGGCGCCTGGCGGCCGCCAAGGCGCGCATCCTGGCCGACCTTGCCGAGGAGGCGCGCGGATGGCCCACCCGAGCCCTCGCGGCGAACCTCGTCGCCGCCGCCCGCACCCGGCTCGAGGCGATGCGGGAGGAGCTCCGGCACGAGGTGCGCCGGATCGCCCAGGCGGCGATCGAGCGGCGCGTCTCCGCCCTGCGCGAGGAGGTCGGCCGTGTCGTCGACGCGTCGGCCGGTGGGCTCGGGGCGGATGCGTTCGGCTTCGAGCTGTCGGCCCCCGTCGTCGAGGCGCGCGCGTTCTACTTCCGGTGGGACGAGGACCCTGCCCTGCTCGCCTCCCTCGGCGTCGACCGCCTGGCTACCCTGTTTCCCGGCCGCCTGGGCGAGCGGGCGGCGCGCGCCCGGGCGCTGAGCGCGGCCGCGGAGCTGGTGGAACGCAATCTCGGCCGGCTGGGCTACGCCTTTCGTTCCGCATGGGAGGACGTCCTGCGCCAGGCGCGCCTGGCCGTCGACGGCCAGCTGGAGGAGCTCACCGACGCGCTGGACGGGGCGATCGCCATCCTCGGTCGACCGCCCGACCCGAGCGGGGCGCGGGCCATCGACGCCCTGGCGGAGCGCGCCGCCACGGGCGAGGGGCTGTGCGAGCGATGGGCGCGCTGGGTGCCGGAGGGCACGCGGGCCGCAGAGGGGCGGACGGAGGTGGTGCTCGATGGCGGCCCGTGACGGAGAGCAGGTAGAGTCGGTGTCCGCCTTGCCTGCCTGGCTGGGCGCGCTCCTCGAGCGGGCGGCCGCCGAGCGGGGCGTCTCCGTGCAGGCCGTGTGGCGGGCGCTGGCGGCGGCGGCGCCGTCGCTTGCGCCGGCCGCAGCGGCGGACGCCCCACCCTGGCTGAGGATGTGGGCCGCCAACGCCTGCCGGTACGCGCGCGAGGCGGATCGCCACGCCGCGCTCGAGCACGAATACCGGGGTCTCGAGCGGCTGGAGGCCGCGTGGGACGAGGCGGCGCAGGGCGGCGGGCGGCCCGAGGACACGCGGCCCCCCGCCGCCCGACGCGGCACCGCCCCGGCGCTCGACGGCTGGCAGGCGTTCGTCGCCCTCGTCCCTGCCGACAGCGGGGAGGACCGCGAGCGCATCGCCCGCCTGGCGCTCGCGG
This sequence comes from Bacillota bacterium, assembly GCA_023512375.1. Classification (GTDB taxonomy): domain Bacteria; phylum Bacillota; class Sulfobacillia; order JAJZYS01; family JAILZS01; genus JAILZS01. The sequence continues at coordinate 14,506 of JAILZS010000048.1, forward strand.
TGGCTGCCCTGCGCAGCCTCGCCTTGGGGCCGCCGGTCCCGGCAGCGCGCGAGGCCTTCATCCGCGACGCGGCCGAGCTCGGCGCGCAGGCCGGCGCGCTGCACTTTCGCAGTTTCGAGCTCCAGAGCGCGAACCAGGTGATGGCGTGGCACATCGCGGGCGCGCGCGCCGCCAGCCTGCGCGGCCGGGCGGATCCCGTGGACGTCCTTTCGCGGCGGGACGCGAAGGACCGGTAGATTGCCGCCGCACGCAAGTGCGTGTTCACGGGGAGGGTGGTCCAGTTCATGCGTCCGCACGGTCGGCGCCCCTGGTCGGTGCGCGGTCTCCTATCGGCTCCCGCGGCTCTCCGCTTCGTCCTCCTGGTGGGGGCCATGAGCTTCTTCGCGGATTTCACCTACGAGGGTTCGCGCAGCCTGGTCGGCCAATACCTGGCGCGGCTCGGCATGGGCGCCTTCGGCGTCGCGGCGGTCGGCGGCCTGGGGGAGCTCCTCGGCTACGCCCTTCGCCTTCCTTCCGGCCGCCTGGCGGACGCGACCCAGCGCTATTGGCCCGTCACCATCTTCGGGTACGTCCTGCAGATGTCCGTCGTGCCCCTGCTCGCATGGGCCGGCAGCTGGCCCGTCGCCGCCGCGCTGGTCGTGCTGGAGCGCGTCGGCAAGGCGACCCGCAATCCTCCCCGCGACGCCATGCTCGCGCACGCCGCACGCGACATCGGCTACGGATGGGCGTTCGGCGTCCATGAGGCGCTCGACCAGTTCGGGGCGACCTTCGGTCCCCTGCTGGCCGCCCTCGTCCTGGCCGCAGGCCGCGGCGACTACCGCCTCGCGTTCGCCGCCCTCGCCGTGCCGGCGGCGATGACCTTGTCCCTGCTGTTCGTCGCCCGCCGCCAGTACCCGAGGCCCGAGGACCTGTCCGCCGGGCCGCCGGCGGTGACGGGCGCCGGCCTACCGGGCGTGTTTTGGCTCTACCTGACCGCCGCCGCCCTGGTCGGTGCCGGCTTCGCCGACTTTCCCCTCATCGCCTTTCGCCTCCAGCGCTCGGGCACGGTGCCTACCGACCTCGTGCCGGTGTACTACGCCGTGGCGATGGCGGTGAGCGGCGCCGGCTCGCTCGTCTTCGGCCGCCTGTACGACCGCCGAGGGTTCGGGGTCCTCGTGCCCCTGACGGTCGTCGCCGCCGCCTACGCACCGCTGGCGTTCCTGGGCGGGTTCTGGCCGGCCCTCGGCGGGGCGGCCCTGTGGGGCGTGGGCATGGGCGTCACGGAGTCGATCATCCCTGCGGCCGTGGCGCCGATGGTGGCCGAGGACCGACGCGCCTCGGCCTATGGTCTGTTCACGGCGGTGTACGGCGGCGCGTGGTTCCTCGGCAGCCTGGCGATCGGCGCCTTGTTCGCGCGTTCGCCCGCCGGCGCAGCGCTGTTTTGCGTCGTCGTGCAGCTGGCGGCCGCGGCGCTCCTCCTCAGGGTCCGACACCGCGCCCGCGCTGGCGCGACGGCTTGAGCCCCGCCGCGCCGCCCGGCCCCTCACCCGCGCGCTCGGCCGGGTGGCGTTGCGCGTGGCCTCGGCGGCCCTCAGGGGCGAAGGCCGGCCACCAGGCGCGCAGGTCGGAGCAGGAGGTCGAGCGCGTCGGCCCCCGACGTGCAGACGAGGTCGGCCGCCACCACCGCCTTGGCCGCGGCCCCCTCGCTGCCCAGCACGGCGATCGCGAGGTCGGCCGCCTCGAACATGGCCAGGTCGTTGCGGCCGTTGCCGATGGCGACCACCCCGGTGGCGCCCTCTCGCCGCAGGCGCATGACGGCGGCCGCCTTGTCGGCCCCGCCGGCCACGCGTTCCACCGCCACGCCCAGCGCTCCGCCCACCGCCTCCAGGCTGCCGTGCGTGTCGGCGCTCAGGATCCGGACGTCCAGCCGCGCCGCGAGGGCGCGCAGGCGCTCGCGCACCCCCGCGTTCAGCCGTCCGTCCGTGGCCAGGGTTCCGTTCAGGTCGACGATGGCGTGGCTGAGCGCGAGATCTTGGCCTCCAGGGATGCGGATCTCGATCACGCCCGCTTCCTCCCCCCGCTCCCGGCTCGCCCCCGTCCGCCCCTCCCCGCCGCCAGTGTACCGCGGCTTCGCGCTCCGATGCGGCACGCCGCGGCGGCCAGCCGCCGCCAGGGGTCGCCGCCCGCCGGACACAGGTGAAAGCCCCACGTACGGTCGAGGGCGGCGAGGACGGCGGTCGCCACCAGCTCATCGCCGGCCGCGGGGGCAATGTGGACGCCGTCGGGATCGCGCACCGTCAGGATCTGCCCGTCCGGGGCGCGCAGGGCGGGGGTGAAGCCGCCGCGCGGCCCTTGGAAGAGGCGCCAGGTCGACAGGTAGGAAACCCCGCAGTGCGCCCGTGCCTGGGCGGCGTACAGGGCGTTGAGCGTCTCGATGTTGCGGTTGGCGAGAACCGACCATGGCGCCATGACGGGAAGGCCCACCCACAGGACGCGCGCCTTCGCCCCTGTCGCCTCGGCCATCATGCGCGCCACCCGGCCGCCGTAGTCGCGTCGCCACAGCGCCCCGCCGAAGGCCGCGTACCGCCCGTCCTGGTAGAAGCTGAGCGTGTCGTTGGCGCCGATCAGGACCACCACCACGTCGGGGCGATCGCGCACGAGGTCAAGCGCCAGGTGGACGGGCCAGTCGTAGTACTGCGGTTCGTCCAGGCCGCTCGAGCCCACCGCCGCCTCCACGAGATGCACCCGGTCGGCCGGGGGGAGGATGTCGGCCAGGCCGTACTCGAGGTCCTCGCCGAGCGAGTCCCCCACCACGAGGAGGGTAAGGCTGCGCCTGGCCGGAGCGGGCGCGGCGGCCGGGCATGCCCCCCTCGCGCAGGGGCCGCCGTGCGCACGGGCCGGGCCGGCGCCCGCGACGGCCGCCCACGCCGCGAGGAGCGCCGCCACATAGGGCGCCTTCTGGCTTGAGCGCCTCCGGTTCGCGGCGGCACGGGAGAGTCCGGCGCCCACGTCCTGTCCTGACTCCACGGTCCAGCCCCCCGCGTGCCGGATTCTCTCCTCCCCCGACGGCCCACCTGGCAACCACTTGCTCGAAGAAAGGGGTTGGGGCAGGCGGCATGGGGACGGTGCCTCTAGCCGCCGGCCGCCTGCCGCGCCCAGGGGTGCGCCCGCCGCCTGCGCCACCGTTCGCTCCCCACCGCCGCCGCTGCGATTGCCGCCGGCAGGGTCACGGCCCATCCGGCGAACGGCAGGGCGGCGGCGCTCACCGCGGCGGCCAGCGCCGCCACGGCCCGGTCGCCCCGATTCGGGAGGAGGCGTACGCCCGCCGCCATCGCCGCCACGTACAGAACGATGAAGATGGCCGAGGGCCAGGCGAGGAGAGCGGCGAGGGAGAACGGCGACACCGCATCCCACGCCAGGACGAGGGCGAAGGGGACAGCCATGGCGGCCAGCACCGCCACGGGCGTGCCGCGCCGCGGATGGAGCCGGGCGAGCGCGGGAGGGAGGTTCCCCTCCCGTGCCTGGGCGTACACGAGGCGGGAGAAGCCCGCCACGTAGGTGTGGGTGGTGCCGTAGGTGACCAGGGCGGCCACGGCCACGGCCACCAGGGCGCCCGCCGGCCCCAGGCCGAGGGCGATGAGCCGCGCCAGGCCGTCGGCGCCGCCGCCCGCATAGGTGCCCGTCGCCACGGTCGCCCAGGCCACCGCCAGGTAGAGGGCGTCCACCACCGCCAGCGACGCGGCCAGCGCGCGCGGGATGTCGCGCCCGGGCGAGACGAACTCCTCCGCCATGTGCCCCAGCATCTCCCACCCGACGAACGCCCAGTAGAGCAGGGCGAACGCCCGGCCGATCGGGATGAGGCCGTGGGGGGCGAACGGGCCGGGCGGGAGCAGGCGGGTGTGAGGAAGTGCCGCCAGGACGGCGGCACCCAGGAGGGCGGCGATCGCTCCCACGATGACGGCTGCCGCTCTGGCCGACAGCTCCACGCCCAGGGCGTTGAGGACCAGCGCCGTCGCCAACATGGCGGCGGCCACCGCCACCTCCGCACCGTGGCCGAGGCGAAAATACGCGCTCACGTAGCCCGCCCCGATGAGGGCCGCGGCCGGTGCCCCCACGGGCACGGTGCCGAGGTAGAGAAGACCCACCGCCCGCCCTGCCGGGATCCCGAAGGCCGCCCGGGCGTAAGCGGCGATGCCGCCTGCATCCGGCAGCGCCGCCGCCAGCCGCCCCAGGGTGAGCGCCATCGGCACGGCGCACACCGCCATGGCCAGCCAGGCCACCAGCGCGGCCGGGCCGGCCATCGCGGCGGTCACCGCGGGCAGGACGAGGACACCCGTGCCGAGCACGGCCGCCACGGTGAACCCGACTCCCTCCCGCCAGGTCAGGGTCGGGCGCAGGCCCGGGGACGGCCCGCGTCCGCTCCCGCCTGCGCCCGCCTGCAACCGGCTGACGCTCCTCCCTCCCCCGGTCGCGTCGCTGTCGGGAGGATACCCGCCCCACCGGCCCTAGGCAAGGGCGGTCCGGGACCGCGCCGTCAGCGCCGCTCGAGGTCCGCCCGCCGCTCCAGGAACTCCTCGCGCCCGATCTCGCCCCGCGCGTAGCGCGCCTCGAGGATGGCCAGCGCGTCGCCGTCGCCCCGCCGCGGCCGCCCCACCCGTCCCAGGAGGACGACGACAGTGGCCACGGCGAGGCCCACCCACACCAACATGCCCAGACCCATGGCCAGCCAACCGAAACCGCCGTAGCCGGGACCGTAGCCCCACCACATCATGCCGGCTCCCCCTCCCTCGCCGGGAACGCTCCGCCCACGCCCAGGATGTGCCTTGGGAGGGAGGCCGATCACGGGCGTTCGTCGCGCTGCGCACCGGCCGTTGGCTCCATCCGGCCCACCGACCGGCCCCTCCTCCGCCCCGGGGCGGAAGGGCGGAGGGATGGAGGCGAGAATCCCGACCGGTGTGGCGGGACGGGAAGGGAGCGGTGTCGGGCGTGCCGCGGGCGGATCGGGCGGATGCGGTTCCCACCGGGGCCGCCTCCATCTGGAGGAACCCCAACCTCGTGATCCTGGTGGCCGGCCAGTGGGTGTCCCAGGTCGGCAACACCCTGTTCGGGATGGCCATGTACTGGTTCATCCTCCAGCGCACCGGCAGCCGCGCCGACCTCGGCTTCGCGGGCGCCGTGGTGTCGTTCGCCGGTCTCGCCGGTCTGGCCGCGGGCGCCTTCGTCGACCGCTGGGATCGGCGGCGCACGATGGTGTGGACCGACGCGGTGCGCGCCGTCCTCTCCCTGGTCCTGGTCGGCGTTGCTCTGGCCCATCGGCTGGACGTGGCGGCGGTGGTCGGGGTGGCGTTCTCCATGGCCCTCCTCGCCACGCTCTTCTCCCCCGCGCAGGCGGCGCTTGTGCCTGCCGTCGTGCCGGCCGAGCGCCTGCCCGAGGCGAACGCCCTCAACCAGGGCGCCAGCGCCGCCGCCCAGCTGGCCGGATCGGCCCTGGGTGGCGTCGTCCTCGGCGCCCTCGGCCCCGTCATCCTGTTCGGCTTCAACGGCCTGTCGTTCGTCGCCTCGGTCGTGAGCCTCCTCCTGTTGCGCCTACCCGAGGCGGCGCACGCCGGGGCTCGGGCGGCGGGGGGAGGCGTGCGCGCCCTCTGGCGGGAGGTGGTGGCCGGCCAACGCGCCATCTGGCAGAGTCCGTTCCTCCGCCGCACCACGTCCCTGTCCCTGGTGGTGAACTTCGCCATGGCGCCGCTCAACTACCTGGACGTCGCCTGGGTGCGCCAGGTCCTGCACATGGGGGCCGTCGTCTACGGCCTGTTGGGCATCGCCATCCTGGCCGGCATGATCGGCGGCAGCGTGGCCGCAGCGCGCGTCCAGCGCCTGTTCGCCTTCCGCGCGATCGCGCTGGGGACGCTGGGAGGGGCCGGGATGTCCATCGTCGCCTTCGCCCTCGTGCCGGCCGTCCTCCCCGACCTCGGCTTCCTCATCGTCTTCGGGGCGCTGGTGGGGATCGCCAACACCGCGGCCACCACGGTCCTCCAGGCCGCCACCCCCGACCACCTGCGGGGGCGCGTCTTTGGCACGTTGGTGGCGCTCGCTACCCTGGCCACCCCCCTGGGTGCCCTCCTCACCGGCCTGGCCGCCGCCGCTCTACCGCTGCCGGTGGTCTTCGCCAGCGCCGGCATCCTCACCGCCCTCGCCTCCCTGCTCGGCGTCGGCCTGCCCGACGAGGTGCGCTTGGCGGTGGAGGAGACGGCCTAAGGGCGGCGGCCCGGGCAAGGTCCG
>JAILZS010000005.1 GCA_023512375.1 Bacillota bacterium
GTCTCGACCCGGAGCCCCCTCAACCGAGTGAGGACGCGGCAACTGGCCATAAGAGAAGCGTCGCTGCGTGACGCCCCGAAGAAGTGCTTCTACAGCACTACAGGGACAACATCGGCCGTGGAGGCCGGTGAGAGAGGCGCTGGGAGCGGCGCGTCACGCCTGGGGTAGGGCCTCAGCCGTTTGCCAGACGCCACCGTCGGTGGCGGTGCGGTCCACGGATAGGACCTGCCACCCCCCGTCGGATTCGCGCCAGCGGGCGTGCACGACGGCGGCGTTGGGGAACCATGCTTCAGCCGCGTCCACGCCGCACAGGAGGACGAAGCCCCAGATCACGTGCTGGTGGCTGAAGGCGACCAAGGAGAAGGCGGGGGGGAGGGCCGAGGCCAGCGCGGTGAGGGCGCGGTGCGCCCTGCCGCCGGCCTCGAGCACGCCCTCGACGCCCGGCGGGGTGGCCGCCAGCGGATCGGCCGCCCACGCCCGGTACGCGGCCTGGGGGAGGAGCTCGGCGTGGGTCCGACCCTCCCACGGCCCGAAGGACGTCTCCCTCAGCTCGGTGAGGACGGCGGGGGCTCGGCCCCCCAGGCGGCGCGTGAAGGCGTCGGCCGTCTGCCAGGCGCGCAGGAGCGGGCTGGTGACGACGTGCACTGGAGCGCGCACCTGGCGCATGAGCAGGGTGGCCGCGCGTTCCGCCTGCTCTCGCCCGCGCTCGGTGAGCCCCGGGCCGGGGGGGCGGGCGCACAGGCGGCGCTCCACGTTGGAGTGACTCTGGCCGTGCCGCACCAAGAAGAGGTCGAAGCCATCCCAGGGCGTCATGCCCACCGCTACCACCTCCGCTGTCCGCATGATCGGTCAGGCGTGTTAAGCGGGGATGAACGCCCGGGGCGCTTCCATGTCGAGCGAGGGGGTCGGTGACGATGTGGTCATCGCGTGCCGAGGGGCGTCTGGGGGCGAAAGGTGGGCTGGGCGTGGGCAGGCTTGTCTTCGAGCTGCCGCCCGGCATGGACTGGCTACGCGTGCGGGCCCACTTCGCCGGAGCCGACCTCCCGAATCTGTACGCCGTCGACTCGGAGGGCGCCACCCGGCTGCAGTGGTGGGGCCTGCGCCTGGGCGAGCCGCTCATCGTCCCTGCCCGCCTGGACGAGGGCGCGTCGCTCTGGCCGGGGGCGGTGCCCGGTTCGCTCCCCGCCGGCGGCTGGCACCTTCTCCTGGCGGACGTGGCGAGGCACGGGGAGGGGCCACGGTACCGCGTGGAGGTGACGGCCGGGACCGGCGCTCCGCCCGACGAACCGCAGACCGACGCCCGTCCGGTGGCCTGGCTGTCCGGCGCCGCGCGCCCGGGCGAGCCGGCCTACGACCGTTACGGCTGGGAGCATGCCGCCGCCGCGGGCGCGCGCTGGTACCGCGGCGACCTCCACCTGCACACGCTCCTGTCCGACAGCCGTCTCTCCGCCGACCTCCTGTCGCGTCTGGCGCTGGAGCGCGGCCTCGACTTCGCCGTGATCACCGAGCACAACACCCTTACGACGGCGTGGGTCCCGACGTCCCTTATGGTCATCCCGGGCGTGGAGCTCACCTCCACCCGCGGCCACGTCAACGTCCTAGGGGTTCGCAGCTTTCCCCCTCTCTGGTACGGGGAGGCTCCCACACTGGAATCGGAGGCGGCGATCGACCGCCTCTTGGCCGCCTACGCCGCGGAGGGGGCGGTGTGCTCGGTGAACCACCCCCTGCTCAAGCCGTGGCGGTGGGAGTGGGAGGGGCTTTCGCTCGCCCGCGTGCAGGCGATCGAGGTGCTCAACGATCCGAGCTACCCCGCCAACGCGGCTGCCACACGCGGGGCGCTCGCCCTCTGGGACGAGATGTGGCGGTTTGGCTACCGCGTGTGGGGCGTGGGCGGCAGCGACGTCCACCTCTTGCCCGAAGAGCGCCGGGCGCCGGACGAACCGCCCCAGGTGGTGGGGGACCCCACCACCTGCGTGTGGGCCGAGGCCCTCACGCCCGCCGGCATGGTCGAGGGCATCCGACGCGGTCGGGTGTACGTCACCCGCGGGCCCGCACTTGCGCCCGAGGCGGTGGTCGGAGGGGAGCGACGGCTGCCCGGGGAGGATCTGGCGCCGGACGGCGGGCCGGTAGAGCTTGAGTACTCGCTCCGGGTCGAGGAGGGTCCCGGCGAGGGATGGGTGCGGTGGGTCGAGAACGGCGAGGAGGTGGCCCTTGAGCCCCTCTCGGCCCGGGGGCGGCACAGCCTTCGCCGGCGGTGGCCGGCCGGCGTCTACCGCTGGCTGCGGGTCGAGGTGCTCGATGGGCGGGGGGGCCTTGTGGCGTTCGTCAACCCTGTGTACGCCCACGCCCCCTCGCCGCCGCCCGAGAGGCGATGGGGGGAGGCGGCGGTACGCGCGCGGCACGGCGCAGGGGAAGAGCGGGCGTGAGGGGGCGCGCCCCGCCTGGCCGCACGTCTCGGTCGGCCGCGAGGTCCCCGACCGACCCACGCTCCACGCGCGGATCGCTTCCGACGTGCTCTGCATGGACAGGCCGATCACCATGCGGGGGGCGGATGGGAACTCGAGGAGGCGGGTGGGAGCGCGGAAGGCGAGATTCTCGCCGGTCAACGAAGTGCGCCGCAACGGGGTTGCTGAACCTCCTCAGCCACGGCGCGCGTCGCTGCGGCGGCTGGCGCCGTCACGCCGGTGCGCCCCGAGCGGTAGGCCGTGCTGGGCCATCGCGGCAACCGCAGCGCCGTCTAGGTCGCGATTTCATGGCCCTACGCGGCGTGCGATGCGCGCCCGTGCGTCGCTCCCACCGCCGCCAGCCGTTCGGTATCCCCCTCATGTCACGTAGCGGGATCTGCTCGTTGCCTGCCTGGCACGCGGGCAGATTCGTCCCCAAGCTGCGGGCGTGATCTTCAGCCCGCGCAGCACGAAAGCTTCGTGACGTCCTGGTCGAAGCTCAAGGCGGCCAATTTGAGACCCTCGCCAAAGGTGAGGTACGGATGCAGCGTATCGCGGAGATCTTGCAGGGTCAGCTCATAGCGTACCGCCAGCGTCCCTTCCGTGATCATCTCGCCGGCGCTGGGCGCCAAGATGTGCACACCGACGATCCGGTCGGTGCCGACCTCGGCCACCAGCTTGATGAAGCCGCGTGCGTCCCGGTTGGCCAGCGCACGCGGCACATACCCCAGCGGCAGAACCGATGTGCGAACGTCCAGCCCCTGCGCCCGCGCCTCGGCCTCCGTAAGGCCCACCGCAGCGATCGAGGGGTCCGTGAAGGTGACCCGCGGTACGGCGCTCAGATCCTCCTCGCGCCCTTCCCCCTCCGAAAGCGCGTTTTGTGCCGCGACCGTGCCTTGGTGCGCGGCCACGTATACGAACATCGCCTCCCCCGTCACGTCCCCCGCCGCATACACGCCGGGCACCGTCGTCTCCAGGCGGCGGTTCACCTTCACCGCCCCCCGGCCGGTCCTCTCGATCCCGGCTTCCTCAAGACCCAGCCCCTGCGTGTGCGCCCGACGCCCGGTGGCCACCAGCAACGCGTCGCCCGTGAGGGTCAGCGTCCCTCCGCCCGCCTCCTGCGCGTCCACCACGTATCCCTTGTCCGTTCGCGACACACGCCGCACCTGGACGCCGACGTGCGACGTGATCCCCTCTTCCGCCAGATATTCGGCCAACGCCGGGCCGACGCTGGGGTCTTCACCGGGTGCGAGCCGGTCCAGCGCCTCCACGATCGTGACCTGGCTGCCCATGCGCGCGTACATCTGGCCGAGCTCCAAACCGACCGCACTCCCGCCGAGCACGAGAAGATGCTGCGGACGGCGCGGCGGGCTGAGCGCCTCCGTACTCGTCCAATATCCAGCCTGGGCGAGGCCGTCGATGGGCGGGGCCCACGGGCGGGCGCCTGTGGCCAACACCACCGCACGCACGGTGAGCTCATCGCCATCCACCGAAAGGCGGCCCGCACCCCGTACCGTCGCGTGCCCTCTTCGCAGGGCGATGTTCGGATACGCGTCGAGGACGTCCAGGTACTTCGCCTTGCGGAGTTCGGCCACGAGCTCGTCCTTTTGGGCCACCACGGCGGCAAGGTCCACCTCGCCCGACGACGTCGCGAGCCCCCGGAAGCGTCCGCCTTGCGCGGTATGCCGCACCTCGGCCGCCGCGAGAAGCGTCTTGGACGGCACGCAACCGACGTTGACGCAGGTGCCGCCGATGGTACCCTCTTCCACCAACAGCACCCGGGCGCCGCGCCGGGCACCTTCGATGGCCGCGGCAAATCCCGCCGAGCCGCCCCCGATCACCGCCAGGTCATACCGGCCGGTCGCCAAGTGGCCTTCCCCCCATGTGGGTCACGTTGGGCCCCATAGGCACGGATCACAGCGGTTCGGCGCCGTACCCCGCCTTCTGGACCGCCTCGACGAGCGCCGTAACGGGCACCGACTCGTCCACCTGCACGGTCGCCCGCTTGCGCACGTACTTGACCTCCGCTCTCTGCACACCCGGTACTCCGGCAAGGGCGTTCTTCACCTTCACCGCGCAGTCCAGGCAGTGCATGCCGCGAATTTGGAGTTCCCGCTGCATCCTACATCCCTCCTCGCAAAGTCATCTCGAGCCGCGCGCCGCCATCTGCGCGGACGCAGCGCGCCCCGTGCGCTATCGCATGGGGGACAGAGCGCCAGCCAGGACGTTATCTCCTTCACCCAGCCATAAACCGTGCGATCTGGTCCACGCAACCGCAGCGCCGCCCAATGTGACCAGGAGCGAACCTCCGCAGCAGGCCATGGGAAGCAGCAGAACGGCGTACTCCCACTTCGATTCGGGTGACGCGTACTGCATCAGTACGTCACCTCAAGGGAAGGGCCTCCTTCTTCCAAGGCCAGCGTGGTGCAGGTATAAAGTTGTTCCGCGTGCCGGGACACCATCGCGCGGGCCAGCGCCAAGACCTGCTTCACCCGTGCGTCGGCGATCCGGTAGTACACGGAGCGCCCCGCAGGGCGGGATGCCACGAACCCGCACCACTTGAGGCAGTTGAGGCCCGACGAAACCTGGCTTTGGGGAATGCCGGTGTCGTTCGCAATCTGTCCGACGTTCTTTTCGCCCTCGAACAAGGTCTCCAGGATGCGCAGGCGCTGGGCGTTGCCAAGACCGCGGAAGAACCGGACCTCGGCATCGAGCTCCACCGCCCTCGCATCCTGTGCGTCCCGCATGCGAACCGTTGCCACTCTTTGCACCTCCCGCCTACCCGCACCGGTCCATCCTCGACTGCCGCTTGGGAAGACTCGCGTGCGCGACACGACTCTGGCTCCAGCGCCTGGGCTCCGACCCGAAAGTGAACCGCCTGCGGGTGAGGCGGACGGTCCCTCTGTCCTTCGCCCCCCGCGCTCGCCCCTTGGCTACCCGATCCGCAGGGGTGCGGCTCGTGGACGGGCTGTTTCTCGCTCGCCGCGGGCAACGCGCCGGGTCCTACCGCGTCTATATCCTGTAACATTGCAAGTTTACAATATATCTCGATAGCCGCCTGTCAAGAGCGGGTCGAGGGCTGGCGCGAGTTCGCGGCAAGGGCGCTGGCGACGGTTCCCGTCCGGCCGTCCGGTGCGCCGCGCCGGCAGCGGCATGGTAAAGTACAGGAAATGGCGGAGGGAGGCGGGATGGTGCCTGCACCCGGATGGGAGATCCTCGGCCTGACGGCTTCGGACCTCGCTGTCGTCGCCCTCATGATCGTCGTGTTCGCACTCGCCCTCATCCTCCCGTACCCGCGCCGGCGATGAGCGACCGGAACTGGACGCGGGCGGTCCGGCGCTGGATCGAGAGCGAGGTGCCGCTGGAGGAGCTTCTGCCGGACGAGCTGCCGGCGTACGTCGACTCGTACGTCTACCTGTTCGGCGTCCTCACCCTAAGCGCGTTCATCCTCCTCGTGGCGTCGGGCGTGGTGCTCGCCTTCGCCGGTCCTGACTGGTGGCACGTCTCGGGCGTCGGCCACTTCGTCAACAGCGTCCACTTCTGGGGCGTGCAGGCCTTCTTCTTCTTCATGGTCCTCCACCTGTGGGCCCAGTTCTTCATGGCCGCCTGGCGGGACGGCCGGGGCGCGAACTGGGCCACCGGCGTCCTGTTGTTCTTCGTCTCGATCGTGGCCGCGTTCACCGGCTTTCTCTCGCAGCAAAACTTCGACTCGCAGTGGATCGGGCTTCAGGGCAAGGACGCATTCAACGCCCTGGGGGTGGGTTCGTTCTTCAACCTCCTCAACTTCGGCCAGATGTACGGCTTGCACGTGGCCGTCGTGCCGCTCATCATCGCCCTCCTGATCGGCGTGCACATCCTTCTCGTAAGGGCCAAGGGCGTGGTGGAGCCGATCCCCGTCGACCGGCGGCGGCGAGGTGGGCGCGATGGGCGCCCGGCGTAAGCCCGCCCCCGGCGGGCGCAGCAGGGCTGGGCTGCGCGCCGCCGGCGACGGCGGACGGGGGCGGCGGCCGGGCGGGCGGCCGCGCATGGTGGAGGCCGATCTCGTGAAGGAACTGGCCTACGCGGTGGCCTTCATGACCGCGCTCCTCATCGTCCTCGCCGCCCTGTTCTCCAGCCCCGACGAGCCTACCCTCACCGCGCAGCAGGTGGCGGCCCGCCAGCCGGCGGCGATCGCCCAGGTGGCGCTCGACGCCCTCGACGGCCAGGGCACCATCGCCTCGTACGGGCCGCCGTACAACCACGGCACGGGCTCGCTCCAGAGCCTCGGGCCGTTCTCACCCCAGGCGTGGGCAGGGGTCACGATCCCCGTGGACGCGGCGCGCGCCTTCGTCCTCACGCCGCTCGAGCGCATGCTCCCCCTCGACCCCGCCCTGGCGGCGCCGCTTAGGCGGTTCGAGTCCGCCTCCGCCGCCCGGCGCGCCGCCTGGGAGGCCGCCTATGCTCGCGCCCTGGCGCGCGCGGGCCAAGGCGCTCGCTTCCCCATCCCCGCGCCCGGGGCGGGGCCGCTCGCCCCCATGTTGGCGGCGTACGTCGACCTCGCCCGCACGGGCGCCCTCGAGGCCGTGATCAATTTGAGCGGCCGCGTCTACCAGACGGACTTCACCCGCGCCCTGCTCCTCCTCCAGGATCAGCCGCTCCAGTCCGTGGCCCAGCGCCAGCACCTGCTCGGGAGCGAGTGGGGGATGATGAAGGAACCGGGCAACTACCCGGGGGCGGTGTGGCTTTGGTTCTACACCCTTCTGTACCAGATCCCGCCCTACAACGCGTCCTCCTCAGGCGACCTCATGGTGGGGCTCACGGTCGGCGTCGTGAGCCTTCTCCTCCTCCTGGTGCCGTGGATCCCCGGCTTGCGCGACATCCCCTACTGGGTACCGCTCTACCGCGCCATCTGGCGCCGGCATTACGCCGAAACGGAGGAGCGGTGAGCGCGGCGGATCGGGGGCTTCCGCCCCTGCCGCCCCCGCCGCGGGCGCATGTCCTCCTGCCTGCGCTGGCGGCGGGCGTGGTCGGTACGGGCCTCTTGTACCGGGCGGCGACGGGAGGTGGGGGGCTTGGGGAGCTCGCGGCCGGCGCGATCCTGTTCGCCCTCGGCCTTGCCTTCGCCGGCCGCCCGTTCGTCCTCGCCAGCCACTGGCGGGCGCGCGCCCGCACCCTGGCGCGCACCCGCGGCCGGTCCGGTTGAGGGAGACGGCCGGCGCCGCTGGCGCGGTGACGCGCGGGACGGAGGGAACGGGGCGGCTCGGCGTCGCCGTCTTGCGCGACGGCCGCCGGAAGGGCGCCAGGGCAGCGTCGCCTCCGGTGCCGGACGGCGGGGTGGAACCGCAACCCTGACGGGCACAGCCGCCCTCACAGGCCGATGGCGCGGCCGCGCTCTTCGGCCAAGCGCAGGAGGGCGGCGAGCACGTGCTTGCAGACATGGCCGCCGGCGGTGAAGTCGGGACAGTCGCACTCCACCTCGACCACGTCCACGTGATACCAGTGCCCGCGCCGGGAGTCGGAGGGCACGCGGCAATGGCGTGCGTCGACGAAGGTCACGCGCGGCACGATGCGCTTGGCGCGGGCGGCGCGGAGGAGAAGCGACCGCGTCCGTTCGGCGGCTTCGAGTAGGCCGTCATCGGCCAGGCCTTGGGTCAGCTCCTGGAGGCGGACGAGATGCGGCCCGACCTCGGCCCAAAAGGCCAGGAGGTCGAGGGCGTCGGCGTGGGCGAGGTCCGCATGCCGCGCCGTTGCCGCGGCGAGGGCGGCGGCCAGCTGCTCGAACTGGGGGGCGAACGTCCGTAGGCTCGCAAGGGAGGCCCGAAGGGAGCGCAACCCGGCCGCCCACGGCCAGCCGCCGCCCTCCGCGAAGTCGCCTTCACCGTCTTCGGCGTCCTCTTCCCGCTCGTCTTCGTCTTCCTCGTCTTCTTGTTCTTCTTCTACCTCTTCTTCTTCTTCGTCCTCGTCGTCGTCCCAGGTGATCCGGACGCCTTCCACACCGCCGGGCGCCGCGCCAAGCAGCACGTCGCGCGCCAGGGTGAGGGCGATGAAGCGCTCGTGGGCCTGTTTCTTCTCCTCGGGGCTGGCCGCCTGGTCTGGGTGGTGGAGAAGCGCCGCCCGGCGCCAGGCGCGGCGGATCTCGTCCGGGGTGGCCAAGGGCCCCACCCCGAGGAGACGGGCGGCTTCGCGGCGATCCACCGGATCACTTCCCACAGGGGCCGATGCGCGGCCGCCATGCCGGGCGGGTTGGATGCGGGGCGAGAGATCCCGTTGGCGGGCCGCGGGGAGAGTGGAAGGGCAGGCAGGGCGCGGTCGAGACACAGCGCCGGGAGGGCGCGGGGGAGAGCGGACCTCCCAACTTGCGAGGTTACCTCGGCGGGCGCCCTCGCAGGCGGACGATGTGGGCTTCCTCCTCGCGCATCCATGGCTGGATCGTGTACGCCGCGTTGTTGGCGAAGGTCTGGAGCAGCGGGCGTTGGGAATAGCCGAAGGGTGGGATATGGAGGAAGACGGCGCGGTCGATGGCCGATTTCACTCTATCGGTCACGAGGCGCGGCGCCGGTTCCCAGTTGTGATCGACCGAGATAGATGGACTGGAACGATCACGGAAAATGATACTGGCCATCAGGGCGTAGGTGGACGGAGAGCCGTTGTGCGGCTCTCCGTCCAGCTTCGCGGTGATCACTTGGACAGGGCGCGGTAGAGGGCTTGGCCGGAGGCGGCCGCCTTGACGACGTCGACCGTGGGCGCAGACGGGAACTCGTGCAGGAGGCAGGCGAGGACGCCGGGCGTGTCGGCGCCGGTTTGGGAGAGGTGATAGGCCCGCAGGCACATCCGTCCGAACGTACGGTCGACAGGCGGTGGCAAGGGCGTCGGTGACACAGGTGGCGGCACAGGACGCGGCGGTGCCGGTCGCGTCGTCGATCGGTCGGCCAGAACACCGCGGAGGATGCCGCGGAAGAAGGCTCCGGGACTATGCACCTCACCTCGCAGGACGCGGGGGTTGTTGCGCATGCGACGCAGGGCTTCCTCGAGGTCGTCGGCGCTAGCGCCTTCTTGACGGCCGATGGCGCGCAACTGTGCAGGGTCGAGGCCGAGGTCCATGGCCGCGGTCATCGGATCTCTGCCTCTTCGAGGGCGGCGAGGACGTGCTCGGGCCGGATCTCCCCATCGTCTTGGGCGAGGCGTTGGCTGAGCCGGCCCACGGTGGCGACGACGCGCGGGATGGCGCGTGAGCGCTGGAAGATGAGCTCGCAGGCCTCTGGCGTGATGCCCACATTCGCGGTACGGGCCTCGCGTTCAAGGTAGGCTCGGGTCTCTTCCCGCGTGAAGCCGAGGATCTGGCTGTGGCTGGTGACGCGCTGGGCGACGGGCTCCATGGCCTGCACGCGCAGTTTGGCTGTGAGCGACGGTGTGCCGATGAGGACGACCCGCACCGGCAGGCGGTCGCCGAGCGGGGTTTGCAGCAAGGAGCGCAGGAAGAGCAGGACCGTGCCGGGCAGATCCTGGGCCTCGTCGATCACGATGAGCAGGCGCCTACCCTGTTCGTGCCAGGGCATGACGAGGCGGCTGAGCTGGGAGAGCGCGTCGGGCGTGGCCCACTCGGGGGTCTCGCCCAGGGCGGAGAGGATGGCCCGAAGGAGGGCGCGGGGGTTACTGAGCGGCGGCACGAGCGCCACGGTGAGGTAGCCGCGCGGGTCGAGGCTGCGGACGAAGGCGCGCACCGCAGCGGTCTTGCCGGCGCCGGCCTCGCCGGTGACGATCGCAATGCCGCCGACGTCGAGGGTGTCGGTGAGGTGACGATCGAGGGCGTCGCGCGAACGGGACGGGAGAAGGTTGTCGGTGGCCAGGGCCTCGAAGGCGGCGGCCATCAGAGGCTCCCCCAGATGGCGTCAAGGTAGTGGCTCAGGTGCTGGCCCTGGCCGTGGCGGCGCACGAAAGCAGCGAGGCGAACTTCCACCTGGGCACGTGCGGGCAGGCCGGGCCGGGTGAGGTAGACCGAGACCAGTTCTCTTTCCTCCGGGCCGAGCTCACGGTCGAGGACGCCGCCGAGGAGCGCGAGAAGATCGTCCCGGCCGAAGTCCGGGGCGGGCAGATCCGGGCCGGCGCGCTGGGGTAGGCGACGGACGTAGTCGGCCGGACCGGAGGGCTTGCTGCGTGGCCGTTCAAGCTTGGGGTGTGCGAGGTGACGCACGGGCACCGACGGCAGCACGGTGAACAGCCGACCGTCGAGGTCGAGGTAGACCTCGCGCAGATCAAAGGGCCGGTAGGCGACGGTGACCGTCTTGCCGACGAGGTCGTCGGGGACGCTGTAGCGATTGCCGGCGAGGGCGACCTCCCCGCGCCGTCCCACCTGGCGATCCTCCCGCCATAGGAAGATCTCCGTGAGCTTACGCAGATCGGGGTACGGGTTTTGGACCCCGAGGCGGGCGAGCGGCGCCTCCTTGGTCGTGGCGTTGGGGCGGGCGTTGAACTCGTCAAGGTAGCGCACGAAGTAGGCGTTGAGGTCGTCGAGGGTGTTGATCGAGCCGTCGTCGACGAGGGCTCGGGCGGAAGCCTCGAACTGGCGCTGGCAGGTGAGAAAGAAGCGCTCGAGGCGCCCCTTACCGGTCGGCTGGCGAGGGGTGGCGTGCACAAGGCGGATGCCCAGGTCACCGCACACGCGCCGGAAATGGTTACTCACGTAAGGGCTGCCGCGGTCCACGTAGATCGACCTGGGCACGCCGAAACGGGTGATGGCGCGCATGAGGCAATCGTCGAACGCCGGCAGTCGCTGATTGGGGTAGTACAGGGCCGAGACAATGGCACGGGAGAACGCGTCCATCCAAGCATAGAGCTGGGCGTGCACCTTGCCGACCCAGATG
The DNA here is from genome assembly GCA_023512375.1 of Bacillota bacterium. Classification (GTDB taxonomy): domain Bacteria; phylum Bacillota; class Sulfobacillia; order JAJZYS01; family JAILZS01; genus JAILZS01. The sequence continues at coordinate 11,285 of JAILZS010000005.1, forward strand.
CCCGGCGAGGCGTCGCCCATCCACATGGCCATGGGACCGTCGACCTCGAAGCGGCGGTAGGCACGCGTAGGGGCTGGTGAGCTGCGACTGGAGAGGCCGCGTTCGCGCAGGATGCGGCGGATGGTGGAGGGGTGAAGCGTACCAGGCGCGACGAGGGCGCGGTTTTCGAGGGTGCGGATCAGGACGGGGACCGAGGCGGCCGGGGCCTGTTCACGTAGGGCGATGAGGGCCGAGAGCTGCTCGGGGCTGAGGGCACGGACCGTCCCCTTGTCCTTTCTGGGCTTACGCATGAGCTCCCAGACGCCGCGGCGGGCCTTGCCCAGGTCGCGGTAGAGGGTGGAGCGGCTTAGACGGCGCGCGCGACCGTCGACATGCACCTCGTCCTTGGTGAGTTCGTCGATGGCGCGCGAGAGCTCTCCCCGGTCGAGGGTCCGGTGCAGCAGACCGCCGACCAGGCTGAAACGAGCGATGGCATCGAGGTGTGGTTTGTCCATGGACTCATCCAAATGGCATCCCTCCCACCGGCGCGCTTGGACAGGGCCGGCCGGAGCGCCTATGGGAAGTGGGTGGGTGCAAGAGAAGGTTGGTCGCGAGCGGCAGGTTGTAACTGAGCAGGAGGTTCAGGGCCACCAGGAGGCCCAAGCCCTGGGGCCGACCGAGCAGCGTTGTCAGGTAGGTGAGAACGTCCGCCTGGGGCACGGCGGCAGGCAGGCGAAAGAGCGGATCGGTGGTGACGATCGCTTCAGCAGCGAGGCGGACACGATGGATCGTTTCGCGGAGATGGTCGAGCCAGGTGGAGATGCGCTCGGTGCTCACGCCCGAGAGCATCGCTGACACCCGGGCCTTGGGTGTGCCGGCGGAGAGGGCCACGAGGGCCTGCTCGATGGTGGTGAGGGCGTAGCGCTTATGTGGGCCAAGCTGGGGCGGCAGGACGGTGTGGCTGTGGCGGCAGGCGGTGCAGACCACCCGATACACCGCGACGAGCGAGCGTGGCCGGCCGCGCCGGACGGCCTGCCATTGGTAGGTGCGTCGGCGGTGACCGTTACCGATCAGGGTGTCACGACCGCAGCACGGACAGCGCCGACCGCCATGGGCGGCGAGATGCCTGGGTCCGTCCACGTCAACGATGGTCCGCTGTGTCTGGTCGGCTTGGCCGACTCGCGCTACGATGACGATGGCCTGGCGGGTTGCGGTGCCGCGGCAACGGCCCGTACCCTGAACCCCTTTGCGGTAGGATGCCGATCGGTTTTCCAGGCCACACATGGCTTCCTGCAACGGAAGTCGCCGGGCGCCGACCTCTGGAGAGGATCGGCGCCCGGCTGTTGTCTGTCGGTCGGTGTCACTTAGCATGATCGGAACCCTGTCTGTCCGCCCCACATACCGTTGGCGCTTACACCCAGTGCCCATCGAGCCCCCGTCGCGCCAGGAGCTGGGGCAACGCCGACGGGTATTCTTCCGTGAGGCAGGAGGACACGCATGCCGACCGCCCCCGCCTTGCCCACCCCTTCGGCGTGCGGATTCGTGTCGAGACACCATCTCCCTTCCGGCAGGGGCGGGCGCGACCGGGGCGGGCGCGGCGCGCCCTTGGGGCGGCGCCTACGGCGTGGTATACTCGCGTTCGGCGCATGGCCGGGAGGTGCAAGGAATGAAGGCAGGGGTGCATCCCGCCTACCACACGGCGCAGGTCGTCTGCGCCTGCGGCGCCACCTACGAGGTGGGGTCGACGCGGGAGCGGATGCGGGTGGACGTGTGCGCCCGCTGCCATCCGTTCTTCACGGGCAGCGGCTCGCTCATCGTGGACACGGGCGGGCGCGTGGAACGCTTCCGGCGTCGGTACCAGCGGGCCGGCCGCTAGCCGGAGCGGGGACGGGAGGAAGGGCCGACCGGCTCTTCCTCCCTTGCGCCGTGGGCCGGCCGTCAGTCGAGAGGCGAGGAGGGGCGAGCGGTGGAGGAGCGCCATGCCCGCGTGCTCGGCCGCTTCCGCGAGCTGACCGCGCGCTTGGCCGACCCGGCCCTCGTCGCCGACCCGCAGGCATACGCGCGCCTGGCGCGGGAGGCGGCGCAGCTCGGCGAGCAGGGCGAACTGGCGGAGGCGCTGGCGCGGGCGGAGGCGGAGCTGGAGCAGGCGCGCTCCCTGGTGCGCGAGGCGGGCGACGACCGGGACCTGCGCGCCCTGGCGGAGGAGGAGGTCGAGCGCCTGAGCGAGCGGGTGCGCTCGCTGGCGGAGGCGCTCGACCGGGCCCTGCTCCCCGGCGGAGAGAGCGAGGGCGGGGTGGTGGTGGAGATCCGGCCCGGCACCGGCGGGGAGGAGGGCGCCCTGTTCGCCGGCGACCTCTTGCGCATGTACACCCGCTACGCCGAGCGCCGCGGCTGGACGGCCGAGGTGCTCGCCCTGCAGGAGACCGACCTGGGCGGGGTCAAGGAGGCCGTCCTAGGCGTAAGCGGGCGGGGGGTGCGGGAGCGGCTCCACCTGGAGAGCGGCGTGCACCGGGTACAGCGCGTCCCCGCCACGGAGGCGCAGGGGCGCATCCACACCTCGGCCGCTACGGTGGCGGTGTTGCCCGAACCGACCGAGGTGGAGGTGGAGATCGCCCCCGAGGACCTCAAGATCGATACCTTCCGGAGCGGCGGCGCGGGCGGCCAGCACGTGAACAAGACCGAGTCGGGGGTGCGGATCACCCACCTGCCCACCGGCATCACGGCGGTGTGCACGGACGAGCGCTCCCAGCACAAGAACCGGGAGAAGGCGATGCGGGTGCTCAGGGCGCGGGTGCACGACGCGCTGGCCCAGCGCGAGGCGGCCAAGGTAGCCGAGGCGCGCCGCTCCCAGGTGGGCAGCGGCGACCGGAGCGAGCGCATCCGCACGTACAACTTCCCCCAGGGACGGGTGACCGACCACCGCATCGGCCTTACCCTCTACCGCCTGGAGGCGATTCTGGACGGCGACCTGGACGAGCTCACCCAGGCCCTCATGGAGGCGGAGCGGCAGGCCCGCCTCGGGGTGGCGGCCGGTGGCGACGCCTGAGGAGAGCGGACGCGCCGGCGCCTGGGACGTGGGGCGTGCGCTGGCATGGGGGCGGGAGGCGCTCGGGGCGAGGGAGGCCGGGCTCCTCCTCGCCCATGTCCTCGGCATCGAGCGCGGCGCCCTGTACGCCCTGGACCGGCGCACCGCCGTCGGCCCCGAACGCCTCAGGCGCTACCGCCGTCTGGCGCGGGCGCGCCGGCGGGGGTGGCCCCTCGCCTACCTCACAGGGAGGGCGGCCTTCTGGGACATGGACCTTGCCGTCGCCCCTGGCGTGCTCGTGCCTCGGCCCGAGACGGAGATCCTGGTGGAGGCGGTGGCCGCCGCCCTGCGGGAGCGGGGGGGCGAGGGGGCGGTGGTCGACGTGGGCACGGGCAGCGGGGCCGTGGCCATCGCCCTGGCGCGGGAGCTCCCCCGGGCAAGCGTCTACGCCACCGACCTCTCCTCGGCGGCGGTGCGCCTCGCCCGGGCCAACGCGCGCGCCTGGGCACCGCAGGTGCGCGTTCTGCCGCCCGGCGATCTCCTCGCCCCCCTCGTGCGGGCGAAGGCGGTGGTGGACGCTGTGGTCATGAACCCTCCCTACGTGCGCACACGCGACCTGGCCCGCCTTCCCCGGGACGTGGTGCGCGAGCCGCGCCTCGCCCTGGACGGCGGCCCGGACGGCCTTGGCGTAGTGCGGCGGCTGGTGGCCGCCGTGGCGCGGGGCGAGGGGGTGCGGCCGGGCGCAGGGGTGTGGATCGAGGTGGGCGCGGGCGAGGCGGGGGCCGCCCGCGCCCTCCTCGCGGCCCTGGGCGGCCCCACCGGGACGATCCGCGACCTGGCCGGCGTCGAACGCGTGGTGTACGGATCGTGGCGGCCGTGACGGCGGGCGCGCGGCGGATGCGCCTTCGGGGGCCGGACGACCCGGTCCTGACCGCCGCCGGCGCCCACCTGAGGGCAGGCGGCTTGGTCGCCTTCCCCACGGAGACGGTGTACGGCCTGGGGGCCGACGCCACCCAGGCGGCGGCCTGCCGCCGCATCTACGCCGTGAAGGGACGGCCGGCCGACAACCCCCTCATCGTGCACTTCGCAGGCCTGGCCGACGTAGAGGCGACGCTGGGGCCGCTCGGGCCCATGGGACGGGCGCTGGCCGAGCACGTCTGGCCCGGACCGTTGACGCTCGTCGTGGCCCGGCCTGAGGGCGTCCTCGAGGCGGCGGCAGCGGGTCTCGACACCGTGGCGGTGCGCGTCCCCGCCCACCCCGTCGCCCGCGCCCTGGTCGAGGCGGCGGGCCGCCCCGTGGCCGCGCCGTCCGCCAACCGAAGCGGGCGGCCGAGCACGACCACGGCCGAGAGCGTGTGGCAGGATCTGGCCGAGGCGGCGGCGGCGGGCGAGGACGTCTCCGACGTGTGGCTGTTGGACGGCGGCCCTGCCCCCCTGGGGGTGGAGTCGACGGTGGTCGACGTGACCGGCGACCGCCCCCGCATCCTGCGCTGGGGGGCCCTGTCGGCGGCCGAGGTGGCGCGTTGGGCCGGACCCGTGGCGGCCGGCGGCGAAGGGCGCCGGTCGCCCGGGACTCGCCACCGCCATTACGCGCCCCGCCTTCCTCTGTGGGTGTTCGAAGCGGGGTGCCCAAGCGCGCGGCTGGCGGAGTGGATCGCCGGCCGGCCGGGGACGGTGGGCGTGTTGGCGCCCCCCGAGCGCCTGGCCGACCTCTTGCCTCGGCTGGGCGAGGCGGCGGGGCGGGTGCGGGCCCGACCCCTGGGCGGGGAGTCGGACCCCGAGGGGGAGGCGGCGGCGCGCGATCTGTTCGCCTGTCTGCGCTGGCTGGAAGAGGTGGGGGCGCAGGAGGCCCTGGCGGAGCTGCCCGCCGACGGGCGCGGCCGGCGGGCGGCCGTGCGCGACCGCCTGGTGCGGGCGGCCGAGGGACGGCGGCTGGAACCGGAGGGGACGACCTAGGCCGGGGGAGCCCGCACGCGCCGCCAGAACCGGTGGTCCGCGCCGGTCCGAGCCGGAAGAGTCCGCCAGGGAGTGGGCCCGAGCCGTCGAACCGTGCCTGGGTGGCCCGCGCTTCGAATGGGAATGGGGCGCGCCGTACAGGCGGAAGCTGGCGCCGGGGCGGGCGGCCACAAAGGGGGGAAGGGCGTGCGTGTCCTGTTCGTGTGCAGCGGCAACACCTGCCGCAGCCCGCTGGCGGAGGCGGTGCTCCGGCGCGAGCGGCCCGGGTGGCAGGTGGCGTCGGCCGGGGTGGGGGCTGCGCCGGGGGCGCCGGCCACCGCCGCGGCCATGCGCGCCGCCGCGCGCCGCGGCCTCGACCTCACCGGGCACCGCTCCCGGCGCGTGGGGGAGGAGGACCTGCGGGCGGCAGACGTCTGCCTCACCATGACCGAGGGCCAGCGCGCCGCGTTGGCGGAGCGCTACCCGGCCCTCGCCGGGCGCGTGCTCACGCTGGCGGACGCGGCCGGGGAGGAAGGCGACGTCGAGGACCCCTACGGCGGCGACGACGAGGCCTACGACCGCACCCTGGACCGGATCGAACGGTGGGTGGAGGCGGCCGCCGCCCACCTGTCGCAGCCCGCTCCCCTGGGGCGCGTGGTGGCGGCAGGGGCGGACCACGCCGGACGGCGTCTGAAGGACCTGGTGTGCGCCCACCTGCGCGGCGCGGGCTTTCGGGTCGAGGACGCGGGTACGCACGGCGACGCGAGTTGCGACTACCCCGACTTCGCCCGCCCCGTGGCCCGTGCGGTGGCGTCGGGGCGGGTCGGGTGGGGCGTCCTCGTGTGCGGCACCGGTCTGGGCATGGCCATCGCGGCGAACAAGGTGCGCGGGGTGCGGGCGGTGTCCGTGTCGGAGACGGTGGGGGCCCGCCTGGCCCGGGCGCACAACGACGCCAACGTCCTGTGCCTGGGGGGGCGCATCGTGGGCGACGAGGTGGCGCTGGCGGCGGTGCGCGAGTTCGCGGCCACGCCCTGGGAGGGCGGGCGCCACGCCGCCCGCCTGGCCAAGGTGGCGGCGCTGGAGGCCGAGGCGTGCGGCGGGGGGGAGGGGGCGTGAGGGCGCGGGTGGAAGTGACGCGCCATCCTGCGGCCGCGGCCGCCCTGGCCGTCCTGAGGGACCGAGAGGCGGACGTCGCCGCCTTCGCCGCGGCGCTCGACCGGTTGGCCCGCGTCCTGGCGGTGGAGGCGTTGGCCGACCTGCCGCTCGTGCCGGGCGAGGTCGAGACCCCGATGGCCCCCGCCCGGGTCGAGCGCGTGGCGGCCGGGGCGGTGGTGCTTCTCCCCATCCTGCGCGCCGGCCTCGGCCTGTTGCCCGCGTTTCGGGCCCTGGTGCCGGAGGCGGCGGTCGCCATGGTGGGGGTGGTGCGGGACGAGAGGGCGCAGGCCGTGCCCTACCTCGACCACGTGCCGCCCGTCGGTTCCGGGCAGCGCGTCTACGTCCTCGATCCCATGCTGGCCACCGGCGGCAGCGCCTCCGTCGCCCTCGGCCGACTGCGCGAGCGGGGGGCGGAGGGCGGGCAGGTGACGCTGGTGGTGGCGATCGCCGTGGAGGAGGGCATCGCGGCTGCCGACCGGGCCCTGCCCGGGGTGCGGGTGGTGGCGGGGGCGATCGACCCGGGCATGGACGCGCACAAGTACATCGTCCCCGGTCTGGGCGACGCGGGCGACCGCCTGTTCGGCTTCGCGCCGGCGCACGTCCGTGAGGTCACGCGGTGAAGGGGAGGGAGGGGGAAGGGCCCGCGGCGGCCGCGATCACCCTGAAGACGCTCGCCTTGCCGCGCCTGGACGGCCTAAGGCCCACGCTCGAGTCGACGGCCCTCAAGCTCATGGAGGAGGCGGGGGAGCTCGGCGCCGCCATCGGCAAGTATCGCGGCCTTTCGGGCGAGCGCGCCATGCCCGAGGGGGAGGCGCTAAGGCGTGTGGCCCTGGAGCTCCTCGACGTCGCCCAGACCGCGATTACCATGATGTTCGTACTCGAGGACACCTACGGTATCGACGTCGAGGACGCCATGCGCGCCCACCTGGACAAGCTGAGGCGCCGAGGCTACCTGACGCCGGCGGACGCGGCGGCGGTGCGGCCGCCGCAGGCGATCGCGGAGGACGGCGCGCGTTGACCGCACGTTATCCCGGATCTATCATGGCGGTGCTGAATCCAGCGTACGTGCGCGCGACGGGGCGCGCCCTGGCGACGCGCTCCGGGGTTCCGCAAACCGGCGGGAAAGGGTGCGCGCGGTGGACTTGCGCTATGTGGCCGCCTTCGTGGGGTCCGGGCTCATCGTCCTCGCCCTGACGCCTCTCGTGCGCCGCCTGGCGGTGCGGACGGGGGCGATGGACGAGCCGGACGAGCGCCGCGTCCACGTCGTGGCCACGCCGCGCCTGGGGGGCGTGGCCATCGTCCTCGCCTTCATCGTCATGCTGTTGCTCGCGGGCCAAGGCGTGGGCCTGGGCCCGCCGTTGGAGGGCGTGGTGGCGGGGGGGCTCCTCATCGCCGGCGTGGGCGTGGTGGACGACATCATCGAACTTCCTCCGTACGTCAAGTTGCTCGGGCAGGTGACGGCGGCGGCGGTGGCGGTCTCCTGGGGGGCGAGGATCACCTGGCTCACCGACCCCATGGGGGGCATGCTCCACCTCGGATGGCTGTCCGTGCCGCTCACCATCCTGTGGATCGTGGCCGTCACCAACGTGATCAACATCATCGACGGATTGGACGGGCTGGCGGCTGGGCTGTCGGGCATCGTGGCCCTCACCGTGCTGGTCGTGGCCGCCGGCCGCGGGGCGAGCGGGGTGGCCCTGCTGGCCGCCATCCTGGCCGGCAGCGCTCTGGGCTTCCTGCGCTACAACTTCCACCCCGCCACCATCTTCATGGGCGACACGGGGGCCATGTTCCTCGGCTACATGTTGGCCGCCATCGCCGTCGAGGGCACGCTGAAGGAGACCACCACGGTGGCCCTCATCGTGCCGATCCTCGCCCTCGGCATCCCCATCTTCGACACGGGCTTCGCCATCGTGCGCCGCACCCTGGCGGGGCGGCGCATGTCCGAGGCGGATCGCGGCCACCTACACCACCGCCTCCTCGGGCTCGGCCTGAGCCAGCGCCAGGTGGCGCTCATCCTGTACCTGGTGACGATGGGGTTGTCTGCGTCGGCGGTGCTCATGTCCGTGGTGAGCGTGCGCATCGGGGCGGCCGTGCTGGCCATCGTCACCGGCATGTTCTTCGGCGGCGCCCAGTCCTTCGACCTTCTGCGCATGCGCGTGGAGCGGACGCCGGCGCGCGAGGAGGGGCCGAGCGCGCCCGCCATGTGAGCGCAGCCGGGCTTGGGCTCGGGGCGAGAGTAGCGGGGGAGGTGCGAGTTGGTCCGCCTGGCCGTCCGCGCGGGGCGCGACCGCCCCAAGGTGCTCGTGGTCTTCGGCTCCCGGCCCGAGGCCACGAAGATGGCGCCGGTCGTCGAACGCCTCAAGGCGCAATCCGACCTCACGACGCGGGTCTGCGTCACCGCCCAGCACCGCGAGATGCTCGACCAAGTGCTCGAGCATTACGGCATCGTGCCCGACCACGACCTCGACCTCATGCGGCCGCGCCAGAGCCTCACCTACCTGGCGTCGGCGGCGCTGCCGCGCCTCGCCGAGGTGTACGAGGAGGAGCGCCCCGACCTCGTGCTCGTGCACGGGGACACCCTCACCACGTTCGTGGGCAGCTTCTCGGCCTTCCTCCACCGCGTGCCGGTGGGGCACGTGGAGGCGGGGCTGCGCACCGGAAACCTCTACAGTCCCTTCCCCGAGGAGGGGTCGCGCCGGCTCACGGACGCCCTGGCCGCCCTCCACTTCGCCCCCACGCCGTGGGCGCGCGACAACCTCCTGCGCGAGGGCCTCTCCCCGGCGGGCGTGTTCGTCACGGGGAACACCGCCGTCGACGCGTTCTTGGGCGTGGTACGGCGGGAGCACGCCTTCCGCGACCCGGCCGTGGCCCAGGCCGTGGCCTCGGGGCGGCCGGTGGTGGCGGTGGAGGTGCACCGGCGCGAGAACTGGGGCGAGCGCATGCGGCAGGTGCTGGCCGGACTGGCCGACGCCTTGGGGCGCCGGCCCGAGGCGCTGGCCGTATTCTCCGTCCATCCCAACCCGGTGGTGGAGGAGGCCGTGGCCGACGTCCTGGGCGGCCATCCCCAGGTGGTGACCGTGGCGCCACAGCCCTACGTCGAGTGGGCCAACCTGCTGGCCCGGGCCGCGGTCGTCCTGTCGGACTCCGGCGGCGTGCAGGAGGAGGCGCCCTCGGTGGGGGTGCGGGTGCTCCTGGCGCGCACGGAGACCGAGCGACCGGAGGGGGTGGCGGCGGGCACCGTGGAGCTCGTGGGGGTGGAGCGCGACGGCGTGGCCGCCGCCCTGGAGCGCGAGCTGGCGCGGAGGCGGGCGGGCGGCGACCTCGCCCGCCTCAACCCGTACGGCGACGGGCGGGCGGCCGAGCGCATCGTCGCCTTCCTGCGCTACGCCTTCGGCCTCCTTCCCCATCCGCCCGCGCCCTACGTGCCGCCCGACCCGGCGTCGCTGGGCGCCGGGGCCGCTCGGGGGCGACGAGGCGAGTACGGCGCATAGGCCGGCCTGCCGGTGGGCATACGGAGGGGGGCCAGGCTTGCCGAGACGCGGGTCCGGCCCGTATACTGGGCCGTGGGAGGGCGCACCGTGTCGAACCGGGCGCCGGGGACGGGTTGGCAGAGTCTTGCGACCGGCCTCTCGCTGGGGCTCGACGTCGCGTTGCCGATCTTGGCCGGCGGATTTCTCGGCCGGTACGTCGATGGGCGGTTGCGCTGGCACCCTTGGGGCACGTTCGTGGGGATCGTCGCGGGCATGGCCGTGGGCGCCTACCTCGCGTACCGGGTGATCCGCCGTGCCCTGGATCGGATCCGGTAGGTGGCTTCTCGTGCGCCTGTTCGCGGGGCTGGCCGTGTCGTCCCTGGCGGCGGCCGGGGCCGGGATGGCGGGCCTGGGCGCGGCGGGCGCGGGATTCCTGGGCCTGGGCGCGGGCTTCGCGGCGGGGGGGCTTCTGGCGTACGCCATGTCCCGGGCCGCCAGGCGGCCGGGAACGGGCCGGGCGGTGGGCGTCTCCTTCGCCCCCCGCGCCGCCCTCCTCCTCGCCGCGTTCCTGTGGGCGCGCGCCGTCTGGCCGGGTGACGCGGCATGGATCCTTCCCGGCTACCTGGCGGGGGAGGCGGTTTGGGTGGCGCGTGCGTTGCGGCACCTGAAGGGCGGCACCCCGAGCGGAAGGCCGGACCAACCTGCACGGGCGGAGGAGTGACGCATTGGGCGGCGGCGGCTCGGGTCTGGGTAACCCCCTGCTTCACCCGCAATGGCATGTGTTCGGCCTCAGCCTGAACGCGGACACCCTCGTCACCATGTGGATCGTCATGGCGATCCTCCTCGTGGGCGCCACCCTGATCGTGCGCACGGCCAACCCCGACGTGCCCGGGCCGCTTCAGAACGTGCTCGAGTACGCCTTCGACTTCATCGGCAGCTTCGTACAGGAGAGCGTCAACCCCAAGGCCGGGGCGATGCTCTTCGACTACCTGGCGACGACGCTCCTGTTCCTTGTGCTGGCGACGGTGATCGGCGCCATCCCGTTCGTGCACTCGCCTGTGGCGGACGCCAACGTGCCGATCGGGATGGCGGCGATCGTCTTCGTCATGACCCATTACTACGGCTTTCGCACCAAGGGGATCCGGTACTTCGCCCACTTCGCGCCGAAGGCGCCGGTGTTCATCCGTCCCGTGTTGGTACTCATGGCTCTGATCGAGCTCGTCGCCAACCCCACGACGCTGTCGATGCGAATCTTCGGCAACATCTTCGCGGGTGAGCTTCTCACCCGGGTGCTCACCCACCTCATCCCGTTCGGCTTCGGGTACATCATCGGCTTCGCTCCCCAGGTGGCTTGGCTCTTGTTCTCCTTGTTCGTCGACGCCATCCAGTCGTACGTGTTCATGGCCCTCACGCTCACCTACGTGGGCATGGCCATGGCGGACGAGGGGCACGAGGGGGAGGCGGCCTAGCCCGCCGAGCCGCCGTGCGGACCCGTTCCCACGAGCCCGTGAAGGGGGGTGAACCTAGGTGGATCTCGCACACGCGCTCGCCCTCGTGGGCGCCGGGGTGGCCGCGGCCGGCGCGGCCGTTGGCGCCGCCATCGGCGACGGTCTCGTGTTCGGTCGGGCGATCGAGGGCATGGCGCGGCAGCCGGAGATGCGGGGCACCCTCGTGAGCCAGGCGTTCGTCCTGTTCGCCATCGTCGAGGCCCTGCCGGTGATCGCGCTCCTGGTGAGCTTCCTGATCCTGTTCGGCGTGGTGAAGTAGGAAGGGGAAGGGGGAGGCCGCGATGGGCCTGCTCGTGAACGACACGGCGCTGGCGGCGATCGTCAGCTTCCTTGTCCTTGCCTTCCTGCTCTCCCGCCTGGCGTGGAAGCCCCTGCGCCAGCTCATGGCCGACCGGCAGAACCGCATCGCCGCCGCCCTCAAGGAGGCGGCGGAGAGCCGCGAGGAGGCCCAGGCGCTGCGCCGCCAGCTGGAGGAGGAGCGGGCGGCGGCAAGGGCCGAGGCCCAGCGCCTGCTCGAGCGGGCGGAGAAGACCGCGCGCGAGGAGGCGGCGGAGATCGTGGCCGCGGCCCGCGAGGCGGCTGCCCAGATGCAGGCGGCGGCGGCGGCCGAGATCCAGGCCGAGCGGCAGGAGGCGCTGCGCGCCATCCGCGCCGAGGTGGCCGACCTGGCCCTGCGCATCGCCGAGCGGGTGGTGCGGGCCGAGCTGGACGGGGAGCGGCAGCGGGCGGTCCTGGAGCAGGCGCTCAACGACGTGGCGGGTGTGCCATGATCGTCGACGAGGCGGCGCGGCGGTATGCCCGCGCCCTGTACGAGGCGGCGGGCGGGCCCGAGGCGGCGCGGCGCTGCCTCGGGCAGCTGGAGGAGATCGCCCAGGCGCTGTCGGAGTCGGCGGAGTTGCGCCGGGTGGTGGAGCACCCCCTGATCGCGCCCCAGGTGAAGGAACGAGTGCTCCTGCGCCTATTCGGGCCCGACCTGGAGGAGGCCGTGCGGCGGCTGCTCGCGGTCGCCTTCACCCGCGGTCGGGCCGGCCAAGTGGCGGCGGTGGCCGACGCGCTCCGGGCCGAGGTGGACCGGGCGGAGGGGCGGCGGCGGGCGGTGGTGCGCTCCGTGGCGCCCCTCACCGACGACCAGGTGGCGGCGGTGCGCGAGGCCCTCGAGCGCCGCCTGGGAGGCAGCGTGGAGGTATCGGTCGAGGTCGACCCTGCCCTCCTGGGCGGGCTGGAGATCCGGGTCGGCGACCGGGTGCTGGACCTGTCCGTGGCCCGCCGCCTGCGCGACATGCGCCGGCGCCTCGCGGGCACGGCCGTGGGCGGGGCGGCCGACGGCGGCGGAAGCTGAGGCAAAGGAGGGCGGGGATGAAGCTCCGACCCGAGGAAATCACGGCGGTTCTCCGCCAGGAGATCGAAGGGTACGAACCGACCGTCGCCCTGGAGGACGTGGGCACCGTCCTCACCGTCGGCGACGGCATCGCCCGCGTCTACGGCCTGGAGCGCGTGATGGCGGGCGAGCTGGTCACCTTCCCCAACGGCGTGGAGGGGATGGTGCTCAACCTGGACGAGGACACCGTGGGCGTCGTGCTCATGGGTCCCGACGACGAGATCAAGGAGGGCGACCGGGTCACCCGCACCGGCCGGGTGGTGAGCGTGCCCGTGGGCGACGCCCTGCTGGGGCGGGTGGTGAACGCCCTGGGGCAGCCGATCGACCAGAAGGGTCCGATCGCCGCCACCCGCCTGAGGCCCGTGGAGGCCGTCGCCCCCGGCGTCATCGACCGCCAGAGCGTGAACACGCCCCTGCAGACCGGCCTCAAGGCCATCGACTCCATGGTGCCGATCGGGCGCGGCCAGCGCGAGCTCATCATCGGCGACCGGTCGACCGGCAAGACGGCGGTGGTCGTGGACACGATCCTCAACCAGAAGGGCCAGGGGGTCAAGTGCATCTACGTCGCCATCGGCCAGAAGGCGTCGACGGTGGCGCGGGTGGTGAAGACCCTGGAGGACGCGGGGGCGATGGAGTACACGACGGTGGTCGTGGCCTCCGCCTCCGAGCCGGCGCCGCTGCAGTACCTGGCGCCATACGCGGGCTGCGCCATGGGCGAAGAGTTCATGTACCGGGGCGAGGACGCGTTGGTGGTGTACGACGACCTGTCGAAGCACGCCGTCGCCTACCGCGCCATGTCGCTCCTGCTGCGTCGGCCGCCGGGGCGCGAGGCCTACCCCGGGGACGTGTTCTACCTGCACAGCCGCCTGCTGGAGCGGGCGGCGCGCATGAACGACGCCCTGGGCGGGGGCTCGCTCACCGCCCTGCCGATCATCGAGACCCAGGCGGGCGACATCGCCGCGTACATCCCGACGAACGTGATCTCCATCACCGACGGGCAGATCTTCCTCGAGAGCGACCTGTTCTTCGCCGGCATCCGGCCGGCCATCAACGTCGGCACCTCGGTTTCCCGTGTCGGCAGCGCGGCGCAGATCCCGGCCATGAAGCGCGTGGCCGGCCGCCTGCGCCTCGACCTTGCCCAGTACCGCGAGCTGGCCGCCTTCGCCCAGTTCGGCTCGGACCTCGACAAGGCCACCCAGGCGTTGCTGCGCCGGGGTGAGCGCACGACCGAGATCCTCAAGCAGGACCAGTACGTGCCCATGCCGGTGGAGGAGCAGGTGGTGGTCATCTACGCCGCCACCTCGGGCAGCCTGGACAACGTCGACGTGGCGAGCATCGGCCGGTTCGAGAAGGAGTTCCTCGCCTTCCTCAAGGCCGAGCACCCGAAGGTGCTGGAGACGATCCGGGACACGAAGCGGCTGGACGACGAGACGGAGGCGGAGCTCAAGCGCGCCCTCGAGGAGTTCGTCCCCGCCTTCGCTCCCGCCGCCGGCAGGGGGGCGTAGCGGTGCCGCAGGGGCTCAAGGCCATCCGCCGCCGCATCCGAACCGTGCAGTCGATCGGCAAGATCACCTCGGCCATGAAGCTGGTGGCCGCCTCGCGCCTGCGCCGGGCGGAGGAGCGGGCGAAGGCGGCGAAGCCGTACGCCGAAGCCCTGCGCGAGGTGCTGGCGGCGGTGGCGGCGGAGGGGGGCGGGCAGGTCGCGCGCCTTCCCCTGCTGGCGCGACGCGAGGTGCGCCGCACGGGCGTCGTGGTGGTGGCGGCCGACCGCGGCCTGTGCGGCTCGTACAACGCGAACGTCCTGCGCCTCATGGAACAGGTGCGCGCCCAGGGGGCGGGCGATCCGGCGGTGGTGGCCCTCGGCCGGAGGGCGCGCGACTACTGCGAGCGGCGGCGCATCCCCCTGCTCGCCGCCTACGCCCCCATCGGCGACGAGCCGAGCGACGTGCAGGCGCGGGAGGCGGCCCAAGCGGCGGCGCGGGCCTTCGTGGAGGGAGAGGTGGACGAGGTCTACCTGGTGTCCACGCGCTACGTGAGCGCCTTCTCCAGCCGCCCCGTGGCCGAGCGCCTTCTCCCCCTGCCCGAGCCGCCGCAGGAGGTGGGCGCGGGCCGCCACCCGTACGAGTTCGAGCCCGACCCGGAGACGGTGCTGTCGCGCCTTCTGCCCGCCTACCTGAACTCCCTCGTGTACCGGGCCCTGTTGGAGGCCAAGGCGGCGGAGCAGGGGGCGCGCATGATGGCGATGGACAACGCCACCCGCAACGCCAAGGAGCTCGTGCGCTCCTATACCTTGCGCCTCAACCGCCTGCGCCAGGCGGCGATCACGAACGAGATCGCCGAGCTCGTCGGCGGGGCGGAGGCGGTGAAGTGAGGCAGAGGCCGGACCGCGTCGGGCAGCGGCCTGCGCGCCGGCGGCGGGCGGCACGACGGCGCAAGCCGAAGGAGGGAAGCCTTTCATGCGCGTGGGACGCGTGAGCCGTGTGGTGGGCCCGGTGGTCGACGTCGAGTTCGCCCCCGGCGACCTGCCGCCCATCTACAACGCCCTTAGGATCCAGGCGGAGGTGCCGCCCCTCGAGGGGAGCGGCGAGCCGCCTCGACCCATCGACCTCACGCTCGAGGTCATGCACCATCTGGGGGACAACCGGGTGGCGGCCATCGCCATGTCCTCCACCGACGGCCTCGTGCGGGGCATGGAGGTGGTGGACACGGGGGCGCCTATCACGGTGCCCGTGGGTCCCGCCACCCTGGGTCGCGTCTTCAACGTCCTGGGCGAGCCCATCGACAAGATGGGGCCGGTCGAGGTGACCGAGCGCCTGCCCATCCACCGCGACCCGCCGCCCCTGTCCGAGCAGTCGACCACGAGCGAGATCCTGGAGACCGGGATCAAGGTGATCGACCTGCTCGCCCCCTACCAGAAGGGCGGCAAGATCGGCCTGTTCGGCGGCGCCGGGGTGGGCAAGACCGTGCTCATCCAGGAGCTCATCCACAACATCGCCACCGAGCACGGCGGCATCTCCGTGTTCGCCGGCGTGGGCGAGCGGACGCGCGAGGGGAACGACCTCGTGCACGAGATGCGCGAGTCGGGCGTCATCGCCAAGACGGCCCTCGTGTACGGGCAGATGAACGAGCCGCCCGGGGCGCGCATGCGCGTGGGACTCACGGGGCTGACGATGGCGGAGTACTTCCGCGACCAGGAGAACCGCGACGTGCTCCTGTTCATCGACAACATCTTCCGTTTCATCCAGGCCGGGTCCGAGGTGTCCGCCCTGTTGGGGCGCATGCCGTCGGCGGTGGGCTACCAGCCGGTCCTGGCCACCGACGTGGGCCAGCTGCAGGAGCGCATCACCTCCACCAAGCGGGGCTCGGTCACCTCGATCCAGGCCGTGTACGTGCCGGCCGACGACTACACCGACCCCGCCCCGGCGACCACGTTCGCCCACCTGGACGCCACGACCAACCTAGACCGGCGCATCTCCGACCTGGGCATCTACCCGGCGGTCGACCCTCTGGCCTCCACGTCGCGCATCCTCGACCCGCGCGTGGTGGGCGAGGAGCACTATCGGGTGGCGCGGGGTGTGCAGCAGGTGCTGCAGCGCTACCGCGAGCTCCAGGACATCATCGCCATCCTGGGCATGGACGAGCTGTCCGACGAGGACAAGCTGACGGTGGCGCGGGCGCGGAAGATCGAGCGCTTCCTGTCCCAGCCGTTCTTCGTCGCCGAGGTGTTCACGGGTACGCCGGGCAAGTACATCCCGGTCCAGGAGACGGTGCGGGGCTTCGCCGAGATCCTGGCCGGCAAGCACGACGACTTGCCTGAGGCCGCCTTCCTGTACGTGGGCGGCATCGACGAGGCGGTGGAGAAGGCGCGCGCCATGCGCGAGCAGGGCGCGGCGTGAGCGGGGAGGCGAGGGCGTGGCGACGGCCTTTCGGCTGCGCGTGGTGAGCGCCAGCCGTCAGCTGTTCGACGGCGAGGCCGTGTACGTGCACGTGGCGGGGATCGACGGCGAGATGGGCATCCTCGCCCATCACCTGCCGCTCGTGACCGCGTTGCGCATCGCCCCGGTGGAGGTGGAGACGGCGGCGGGGGAGCGCCTCGCCTTCGCCGTGCACGGGGGCTTCCTGCAGGTGCGCCCGGACGGGGTGGTGATCCTGGCCGAGGTGGCCGAGGGGCGCGACGACATCCACGTAGCGCGGGCACGCGCCGCCCTGGAGCGGGCGCAGGCCCGACTGGCGGGCGGCGGGCCCGAGGTCGACCGAGTCCGTGCCCAGGCGGCCCTGGAGCGGGCCCGCACGCGCCTGCGAGTGGCGGGGGCGCTGGAGGCGGAGGGCGTCCGCACGGCCTGAGGGCGACGGGGGGCGAGCGGTTGGGCGGCGGGCGTTCGCTCGCGGGCGAGGGCCCGGCGGGGGCGGCGGCGGCGTACGCCGCCTACCTCGACACGTTGCCGGTGCGGCCCCATCACGGCGACGGCGCCTTTCCCCGCCCGGCGGCGGCCGCCTTGGCCCACGCCCTGGCGTCGGGGGAGGGCGGGCCGGCCGGTGGGTCCGGCCCGCCCTGGAGCGGCGCCTGGTGGACGCAGCGGGCCTTGGTCTTGGGCGCGGCCGCGTTGGCGGCCGCGCCCTCGGCGCCGGCGCGCCGGCGCGACATCGCGTGGGCGGCGCTCCTCTTACCGGTGGGCGCCCTCCTCGGCACGAGGCTGCTCGCGGCCATGGGAGGGGTGGAGCTGTGGCGCGACGCCCCCGCTGCCCTGCGGGCGGCGGTCTTCTCGGGCCGCCTGGAGGGAGTGCCTGGGCCTGCCCGCAGCCTGCTCCTGCGTTTGGGGGGCGAGGGGGAGGGGGAGGCGCGCCGCCTTCGACTGGCGCGCCCCCTGCTCGCGCTCGCCGCCGCCGCCCACGCCTGCGACCTGGCCCTCCTCCTCGCCCCTGCCTGGCGCCGGCCCGCCGATCCGCTGGTCAACGCCCTCCTCGTGCGGTACCGTGGGCGCATCGACGGGGCGCGGCGGGCCGGTGCCCTGCCGGAGGCGGGGAGGGGGTGAGGGCGGCGTGCACTGCCCCTTTTGCCGCGCGGACGAGACGCGGGTGATCGACTCGCGCCCCAACGCGGCCGGCACGGAGGTGCGGCGCCGGCGGGTGTGCGACCGCTGCGGCCGCCGCTTCACCACGGTGGAGCGGTGGGAGCGCAGGTCGGTGCAGGTGGTGAAGAAGGACGGCCGGCGTGAGCCGTTCGACCGCGCGAAGATCGTGCGCGGGGTGCGGACGGCGTGCGAGAAACGGCCGGTGGCCGAGGCCGAGATCGAACGGCTGGTCGACGAGGTGGAGGCCGAGGTGCGCGAGGGAGGGGAAAGGGAGATCCCCAGCCGGGCCATCGGCGACGCCGTCATGCGCCGGCTGCGCGACCTGGACGAGGTGGCCTACGTGCGCTTCGCCTCCGTCTACCGCCAGTTCGGGGACCTGGAGCGGTTCTACGAGGAGCTGCGCCGCCTGGGGGTGGGGGGCAACGGCGCCCCGTCGGGCGGCGGTTCGGCGTCCCCCCCCACCTAGATGTTGCTTCGGTTTCGATATCGTCCCCAACATGTGGTGAAAGCGGGCGTCCGCCCGCGCTTGCCGGGGAACGGGCGGAGGAAGCGGGGGAGAGCGGGGCCCACGGCCTGTCCGCAGGGTTCGACCCTTGCGCACCGGTCGCTATGCTGGAGGCGCGACGGTGGCCGTCCACCGTCCAGGCATGCAGGGTGGGGAGGGGACCAGGTGGGCGATCCCGGCGTCGGTCCCGAGGTCGTGCCAGTGGGCGGGGGCGGCGGCGCCGCTCCCGGAGTCGGTGCGAGGAAGGGGGAGGGGCAGGGCGGCGAGGGCGGCTACGACCCCTCCCGCCACTTCGGCTCCGACCTGGCGTACAAGGTGTTCTTGGACCGCTATACCAAGAAGGACATCGAGCGCCGCTTCCGCGTGGGCGACGTGGCGCTGGCGCTCGTCCTGGACGATCCGCAGTGGCCGCGCAAGGAGGTGGCGCGCGTCCTGCGGGTGGACGGCGACGAGCTGGAGCTCGAGATCGTCACCGGTCCGGAGAAGGGCGAGCGCATCCGGCGGGAGCGCAGCGCCTGCGACCGCCCGGTGGAGACCACGCCCGAGGCGGTGTGGCGCCGGGTGGCCGACGCCCTGGCGGAGGTGGAGCGCGAGGAGGTCCGCCCCCTGTGGCGGGAGCGCTTCTACGAGGCGCTGTCCGGGTGGAAGTTCGTCCCCGGCGGGCGCATCCTGGCTGGAGCGGGCATGGGTAACCTCACGCTGTACAACTGCTACGTCGTCCCCAGCCCCCGCGACTCCCGCCAGGGCATCATCGAGACCCTGGGACAGATGATCGAGATCATGTCCCGCGGGGGAGGCGTGGGCATCAACGTCTCCTCCCTGCGTCCGCGCCGCGCCGTGGTGCGGGGCGTGAACGGGCGCTCGAGCGGGGCGGTCTCCTGGATGGACCTGTACTCGCGCGCCACGGGCTTGGTGGAGCAGGGAGGCAGCCGCCGCGGCGCCCTGATGCTCATGCTCCACGACTGGCACCCCGACCTTCTGCGGTTCATCGACGCCAAGCGCACGCCCGGCATGGTGGAGAACGCGAACATCTCCGTGTGCGTCTCCGACGCCTTCATGCAGGCGGTCAAGCGGGACGAGATGTGGGAACTCCGCTTCCCCGACACGGACGACCCCGATTACAACGCGCTGTGGACCGGTGACCTCGAGGCGTGGGAGCGGGCCGGCAAGCCCACGATCACCTACGACCGGCGCCCGGCGCGGGAGATCTGGCAGCGCCTGATCGAGAGCGCCTGGGCCAGCGCCGAACCGGGCATCGCCTTTCTGGAGCGTTCGAACAAGCAGTCGAACTCCTGGTACTTCCACCCCCTCATCGCCACCAACCCGTGCGTCACCGGCGACACCCTCATCTTCACCGGCCAGGGCCTGCGGCGGGCGGACGAGCTCTTCCTGTCCCACACGCCGGTGGAGGCGGTGGTGGACGGGCGCATGAAGGCGGGGCGGACGGCCGCGGCATCGCCCGTCTTCCTCACCGGCCTCAAGCCGGTGGTGCGCGTGCTCACGCGCGAGGGATACAGCGTTCGCGTCACGCCCGACCACCGGATCTACTCCGACGAGCGCGGCTGGGTGCCGGCGGCCGAGCTCAGGCGGGGGGAGGCCGTCCGCATCCTCGACCATCCGGGCGGCTTCGGTACGGAAGGGAGCGAGGACCTGGGGCGCGTCCTCGGCTACATGTCGGTGGCGGCGAGGCGGCGCGGCGACACGCTGCGGCTCGCCTTCGCCCCGGAGCGCCAGGCGGAGCTGGAGCCCCTCCTCACGGCTTGCGTGCGTCGGCTGGGCGGGGTGGGGGAGGACGCCGCCGGTGCCGGCGGCCCGGCCCGGCGCAGCCGAAGCGCCGCCATGGTGGGACATCAGCTGGGTGAGATCGCCTTCGCCCACGGCCTGGGCGTGGGCTCGCCCGCCGTGCCCGACGCCGTGAGCCGCGGCAGCGAGGCGATGCAGCGCGGCTACCTGCAGGCGGTGTTCGAGGCGGGGGGCTACCTCTCCCAGGCGCGGGGGCGGCCCGTGCTCACGGCGCGCGCGCCTGCCGGGCTCTTGCGGGGCGTGCAGCAGCTGCTCCTCAACATGGGCATCGCTTCCCGCCTGCGCACGGCGCG
This sequence comes from Bacillota bacterium, assembly GCA_023512375.1. Taxonomy (GTDB): domain Bacteria; phylum Bacillota; class Sulfobacillia; order JAJZYS01; family JAILZS01; genus JAILZS01. The sequence goes on from JAILZS010000005.1 coordinate 31,408, forward strand.
CGGGCATGAGCTGGACGACAACCTCCCCGCCTTGCTCACGTTGGAGCGGGAGGGCCTGCTCCGCTTCTGCGCCGTCGTGGGCGCCCTGTCGCCCAGCCGGCGCGGGGCGCTGGCGGACGCGGCGGCGGAGCTGCGCCGCCACCCCCTGGCGCCCGAGCGCTACGTGGCCCACGTGGAGCGCGTGGTGGAGGACGGCATGGAGGCGGTCTACGACCTCACGGAGCCGGAGACCCACTCCTTCGTGGCGGGCGGCCTCGTGGTGCACAACTGCGCCGAGCAGCCCCTGCCGGCGTGGGGCGTCTGCTGCCTGGGGCACGTCAACCTCTCCCGCTTCGTGGCGGAGGGCGAGGTGGACTGGGACGGGCTGAGCCGCACCGTGCGCGCCGCCGTGCGCTTCTTGGACAACGTGGTGGACGCCACCCCGTACTATTTCGAGGAGAACGCCGCCACCCAGAAGGGCGAGCGGCGCCTGGGGCTGGGCACGATGGGGCTGGGGGAGGTGCTCATCCGCCTGGGCATGCGCTACGGCTCGCCCGAGTCGGTGCGCTTCATCGACCGCCTGTACGCCTTCATCGCCCACGAGGCGTACGCCGCCTCCTGCGACCTGGCCGAGGAGAAGGGCGCCTTCCCCCTCTTCGACCCCGAGCGCTTCCTCGAAAGCGGCTTCATGCAGGGCATGCCGGAGGACATCCGCGAGCGCGTGCGGACCAAGGGGATCCGCAACGTCACCCTCCTCACGCAGGCACCGACGGGGACGGTGGGCACGATGGTGGGCACCTCCACCGGCATCGAGCCCTTCTACGCCCTCAAGTACCTGCGCCAGAGCCGCCTGGGGGTGGACGAGCAGTACGTCGCGGTGGCGGAGGAGTGGATGCGCGACCACCCCGGGGAGCCGTTACCGCCGTACTTCGTGGGCGCCATGGATCTGACGCCGGACGAGCACATCCGCGTGCAGGCGGCGGTGCAGCGCTGGACCGACTCGTCCATCTCCAAGACGGCCAACGCCCCCGCCGACTACACGGTGGAGGACACGCGCCGCCTGTACGAGCTGGCCTACGACCTGGGTTGCAAGGGCGTGACCATCTACCGCGACCAGAGCCGCCACGCCCAGGTGCTCCACCGCGCCGACGAGGGGGAGGAGGCCGCGGCCGCCTCCGCCTCCGCCCCGGCGGTCAAGGCGGCGGCCGACGACGGCGGCCCCAGCCTGGCCCGCCGCCCGCGCCGCATGCGGGGCGAGTGCTTCCTGGTGCCCACGCACTTCGGCAACCTGACGCTCGACGTGCACGAGGACCCGGCCACGGGCGAGCCGGTGGAGATCATCGCCAGCGCCGGCACGGCGGGGTCCGACCTCATGGCGGACGCCGTCGCCCTGGGGATGGCGGCGTCGGTCCTCCTGCGCCTCAAGGGGCCGGTGCCCAAGCGCGAGCGCTTGGAGATCCTGATCGAGAAGTTCCGCAACATCGGGGGGGCGAAGAACGGACCCGTGGCCCTGGGAGCGGCCGCCTCCCTGGCGCAGGGCATCGCCCGCGGCCTCGAGCAGTACTTGGAGAGCCTGGACGGCGGCACATCTCCCCCGACGGCGGTCGCGACCGCCCCGGCGGCGCCGCCCCCCTCCCAGGGACGGCAGGCCGACTTCGACCTCTGCCCGGCATGCGGCACGTACAGCATGGAGATGGTGGAAGGCTGCCGCACCTGCCACGCCTGCGGGTTCTCCAACTGCTCGTGAGGCGGCCGGGGAGGAGGACGGGGCGGGGGCGGCGAAGGCCGCCCCCGCCCCGTCGCGGTCGGGCGTGGCGGAAGGGGGCTGGGGCGGGGTGATACCACTCCTCTTCCTGTTCGTCGCCCGCCTCGGGCAGGGAGGGAGGGGGATCGAGGGGATGCTCCTCGTCCTGTTCCTCTTCGCCGTCCTGTGGGTGGCGCCCGCAGCCGTGGCCTACCATCTGGGGGAGCGGCGCGGCCTCGGCCTGGTTGGGCTGTTGTTGGGCGTCTTCCTGAGCTGGCTCGGGGTGGCGGTGGTCCTCGTCCTCCCCGGCGGCACGGACGAGGACCAGGTGCGCGCCGAGCGCCTGGCCGCGGGCACGCACGCCGTCTGCCCCTGGTGTCGGGAGCTCGTGCGCACCGGCGCCGTGGTCTGCCCGCACTGCCGGCGCGACCTGCCGGTGGCGTGACGGTAAGGCCCCTGTGGCGGCTCAGGCAGCGCCGTCCCAGCGCCGAAGGACGATGCAGGCGTTCTGCCCCCCCAGCCCGAAGGCGTTGAGGAGCACGGTGCGCAGGGGGGCCGGGCGGGCCCTCCCGGGCACGTAGTCGAGGTCGCACTCGGGGTCGGGGTGCTCGAGATGGGCCGTGGGCGGGATGAGGCCGTGGCGCAGGGCGCTCACCGCCGCCACCGCCTCCATCGCCCCCGAGGCGGAGGCGGCGTGGCCGATCATGGACTTCATGCTCGACACCGGCACCCGGTAGGCGGCCTCGCCCAGGACGGCCTTGATGGCGGCCGTCTCGGTGCGGTCGTTGAGGACGGTGGAGGTGCCGTGCGCCTTCACCCAGTCCACCTCCTGCGGGCGGACGCCGGCGTCGGCCAGGGCCCGCCGCATGGCCAGGGCCTGGCCGGCGGCGTCGGGGGCGGTCTCGTCGCGGGCGTCGAACGACCAGCCGGCGCCCGCCACCTCGGCCAGGATGGGGGCGCCCCGCGCGCGCGCCCGCGACTCGCGCTCGAGCACGAGCACGCCCGCCCCCTCGGCCAGGACGAAACCGTCGCGCTCGCGGTCGAAGGGGCGGGAGGCGCCCTCGGGGTCCTCGCGCCGCGTGAGGGCGCCGATCTGCCCCAGGACGGCCACGGCCAGGGGGTTGAGGATCGCCTCCGTCCCTCCGGCCAGGATCCGTTCCGCCCGCCCGACGCGCACGAGATGCATCGCCTGGCCGATGGCGTCCAGGCCGCTGGCGCAGGCGCTGTTCACGGTAGTGGCCACGCCGTGCAGGCCGAGTTCCATGCCCACCCGCACGGCGGCCATGTATCCAGCCCACTTCGACAGGTAGAGCGGATCGACGCGGCGGGCGCCGCGGGCTTGGAGCACCTGCTCCTGGTCGCCGCCCTGGAAGAGGCCGCCTGCGGTGCCGATCACCACCCCCGTTTCCTCGGCCACCTCCGGGTCGGACAGGTCGAGGCCCGACATCGCCAGGGCCTCCCGCGCCGCCACGAGGGCGAACTGGCCGAAGCGGGCGGTGCGCCGCGCGGTGCGATGTCCCAGGAGGGCGTCGGGGTCGAAGTCCGGCACGCTCGCACCCACCCGCACCGGCAGCGCGTCGTGAGGGAACGGCAGGCGGGTGACGGCGTTCTTCCCGGCGGCCAAACCCTGCCACAGTACCTCGTGGCCGATGCCGTAGGGGCTCACCGCCCCCACCCCGGTGACGACGATGCGGTCGCTCTCCTCTGCCACGTCGGCCCCTCCCCGCCGGTCGTGCCGGCGACTTGTGTTTGTGCCTTGATCTTGGGAGCAGGTCATAGACACGGCCGACGCTCGCCGACCGCGCGTGCCGCAACGCGGTTGCCATTGTACACTGGCCCCATCGAGGCATAAAGGGGTGCGGCGGTGCGGCTGGTGATCGCGGTGGTGGACCGGCGGGCCGCGGGGGCGGCGCTGGAGCGGCTGCGCGCGGCCGGCTACGGGGTGACGAGGCTCGCCTCCAGCGGCGGTTTTCTGCGCAGGGGCAACACCACGCTGTTCGCCGGTGTGGAGGACGACCAGGTGGACGGCGTGCTGGAGATCCTGCGCGCGGCGGGGGCGGCCGCCCCGGGGGCGAGCGTGGCCTTCGTCACCTGCGTGGCCGAGGGGCGGCGCCTGTAGCGGAGCCGGCGGCCGGGGTGGGGTGGGCGCGCCCCGCCGCCACCAGCTCGTCCAAGGTGAGCATCTCGTACCCCCGCGCCCGCAGGGCGGGGAGGAGCTGGCGCGTGGCCTCCACGGTCTGGCTGCGGTCGGCGCCGCCGTCGTGCATGAGGACGATGTCCCCCGGGCGGAGCCGGCCGAGTACGCGCCGGACGATGGCGCCGCTGCCCGGATTCGTCCAGTCGCGGGTGTCGGTCGACCACAGGACGACCCGCTCTCCCAGGTCGTGGGCGACGCGCCGCACGCGAGGGCTGAGCGCCCCGTAGGGGGGGCGCAGCCAGTGCGGCCGCCGCCCGACGGTGCGCTCGACCGCGTCCGCGCCGCCCGCGACCGCCCGGCGCAAGGCCGCCTCTCCCAGGCCGGGGAGGTGGAGGTGGCGGTCGGCGTGGTTTTCGATCTCCATGCCCGCGCGCGCCGCCGCCCGCACCACCTCCGGGTGGCGGGCCACCTCCTCGCCCAGGACGAAGAACGTGGCGTGGGCGCCGTTCGCCTTGAGGAGGGCGACGATGGCCTCGGTGCCACCCGGGCCGGCGCGGGGGCCGTCGTCGTATGTGAGGGCGACGGCCGGGCGGGAGGTGGCGACGCGGTACAAGGCGGGGGGGACGGCGGCGCCCGTGCCGGCCGTGCGGGGAGCGCCGCGGGCGCAGGCCGTACCCAGGGCGGTCACGGCGCATAGGGCCAGAGCCGCCGTCGCCGCCCACCGTCTCGCCCCCGTGTGCACCCTCGCCGTCGCCGCCACCTCCCGCCCGACCTTCGGCCGCCGCTGGCGGCCTACGGTAGCCACGGTGTCCTGCGACGGCCGCCGGCATGCGCGGCAGCTGGTCCGCCCTGGGCTACAATCGAGTCGACGTCAACGCGTTCGAGGAGGCGGGTCGGGGTGGCGGAATCGGATACGGGCGCCTACCGGGTGGCGCGCGACTCCCTGGGAGAGGTGAGGGTGCCGCGCGACGCGTACTGGGGGGCGCAGACGGAGCGGGCGCGGGAGAACTTCCCCGTGAGCGGGCTTCGCTTCCCGCGCCGCTTCATCCGAGCCCAAGGTATCGTCAAGCTGGCCGCGGCGCGGGCCAACCGCGCCGTCGGCATGCTGGCGGAGGACGTGGCGCAGGCGATCGAGGCGGCGGCCAGGGAGGTGATCGAGGGGCGGCTCGACGACCACTTCCCCCTCGACGTGTACCAGGCGGGGGCGGGAACGTCGCAGAACATGAACGCGAACGAGGTGATCGCCAACCGCGCGTGCGAGCTGTTGGGCGCGCAGCGCGGCGACACCTCCCGCGTCCACCCGAACGACGCGGTGAACATGGCGCAGTCGACCAACGATACCATGCACGTGGTCATCCACGTGGCCGTGGCCGAGGCGGTGACGCGCGACCTCCTGCCCGCCTTGGACGAGCTGGAGGCGGTGCTGGAGGAGAAGGTGCGGGCCTTCGACCCGATCGTGAAGTCGGGCCGCACCCACCTGCAGGACGCCGTACCCATCCGCCTGGGGCAGGAGTTCTCCGGCTACCTGGGGGCGGTCCGGCTGGCGCGGCGGGCGGTGGAGGCGAGCCTGGACGGGCTCTACCAGGTGGGCATGGGCGGCACCGCGGTGGGCACGGGTCTCAACGCCGACCCTCGCTTCGGCGCCCTGGCGGCACAGGAGATCGCGCGCGAGACGGGGTTGCCGTTCCGCCTGCCGGAGAGCATGTTCGCCTTCATGCAGAACCTGGACGCGGTGGTCGTCGCCTCTGGCGCGGTGCGGGCCCTGGCGGTGGCGCTGGGCAAGCTGGCCAGCGACCTTCGGCTGTTGGCCTCGGGGCCGCGCACCGGCATCGACGAGGTGCGCCTGCCGCCGGTGCAGCCCGGGTCGAGCATCATGCCGGGCAAGGTGAACCCGGTCATGGCCGAGATGCTCAACATGGTCTGCTACCAGGTGTTCGGCCATGACGCCACCGTCGCCCAGGCGGCGCAGGGGGCGCAGCTGGAGCTCAACGTCATGATGCCCGTCATCGGTTACAACGCCCTCATGGCGGTGCAGATCCTGGCCGGCGGCGTGCGCGCCTTCACCGCCCGCGCCCTGCGCGGCCTCGAGGCGAACGAGGCGCGGTGCACGTGGTCGATCGAGCGTTCCACCGCCATCGTCACCGCCCTCAACCCGGTCCTGGGCTACGACCGCGCGGCCGCCATCGCCAAGCAGGCCTTCGCCCAGGACCGCATGGTGCGGGCGGTCCTGGTGGAGGACGGCATCCTGCCCGCCGACGAGGTGGAGCGCCTCCTGGACGTGCGCGCCATGACGGAGCCCGGGGCGCGCGGCGGCGAGTAGGCGGGTACGGGAAGCGTCCGTCCGCCGCTTATGACAAGCCGGCGTGGGGCAACCTAGCGCCGGGGGTGATGGCATGGCAGGAGGGCGCTTCGACCGCGACCGCTTCGCCTACGAGCTGGCGCAGGAACTGGGGGTGGACTACGCCCCCGTGCCGGAGGACCGCCCGCCCGACTCGGCGGTGCGGGAGGTGCAGGACGACATCCAGGCCACCATGGAGGTGGGCCCCCGTGCCCCCGTGGGCCGGGCCGGCGTGACGGCGGGGGCGGCGAGCGGGCTCGCCGCCGTCAACCGGGCGCGGCGCACGCCCACGCGCCTGACGGCGAGGGCGGACAGCGAAGACGACGACCGGCGCTAGGGCGCCATCTTGCGGCCCGGGCGGTATCGCCCGGGCCTTGGCGCGGCGCGGGCCTAGGCGATGCGGGTGCCGTCGGGCACCTTGCAGTCGGGGTGCAGGAGGACGACGTCGCCCTCCTCCGGCATGGCCCCCAAGACCAACACCTCCGAGCGCACGCCGGCGATGCGGCGGGGTGGGAAGTTGAGCACCGCCACCACCTGCCGGCCCACCAGCTCGTCGGGGCGGTAGCGCCGGGTGAGCTGGGCGCTCGAAGTGCGCATCCCCAACGGGCCGAAGTCGATCTCCAGCACGTAGGCCGGCTTGCGCGCCCCCTCGTTGGGGCGGGCCGACCGCACCGTGCCGACGCGCAGGTCGTAGGCGAAGAACCCCTCCACCTCGCGGGTGGGGAGGACGGGGGCGTCGGGCCTGAGGTCCATCGTTCGAGGCTTCCCTCCTGTGTCGGGGGAGGGCGACCGGGGGCGCCCCCTCCCCAGCGTTCTACCGCAGGCGTACGGGCCATACGGTGGGGACGAGGGGGTGGGATCGTGCGGGCGCAGACCATCGGCTGGAACCGGTCTTCCCCCGCCACGCCGCCGCCCCCGGCCGAGCCGCAGGGGCCCTGGGCCGGACGCCTCATCGGCGTGCTCCTCCTGGTCCTCGCCCTGGCCGCCCTCTACCACGGCACGGCCGGGCAGGCGGTGTGGCGTGAGCTGACCGGCTACGTGGCGGGCGGGCAGGCCTTGGGGACGGGGCGGACGCAGGCGCGCCCGGCGGCCGCCACGGTGGCCGTGCCCGAGAGCGACATCCTGGCGGCGGCCGCGGGCGACGTGGCGGCCGCCGGCGGAGAGGTGGAGCGCGGCCAGTGGCGCGCCGCCGCCGCCACGCTCGGGCGACTGGAGAACGAGTGGCTGCGCCTGTCCGGCATGCTGGCCGTGGACCGCATCCCGGTCCTCGACATCAACAACTTCACCGCCCTGCTCACCGACACGCAGGCCCGCGTGGCCGCCCGCGACGCCGCCCGGGCCCGCCTGGACATGAACCGCCTGGCGAGCGAGTTCGACGTCCTGGCCCTGGACTTCGTGGGCACGCAGTCGCCCACCTTCGTCGAGCTCCGGGACCTGTCCGACGACCTGAGCGGAGGCGTGCGGGCGCGCGACTGGTCCCGCGTCTCGGCCGACGCCCAGGCCCTGGCCACCCTGGTGCAGCAGATCGAGCAGGGGTACTGATCTCCTCCCTCTCGCCTTCCGTCCCAGAGCGCGAACCGGTACACTGCGGAAGGACGAGGCAGCGGAGGAGAAGGGGAGGTCCGTGCTCACGGCGGCCCTGGTGGGGCTCCCGCTCAGCGGGCGCTCCACAGTGTTGAATTTGCTCACCGGCGCGGGCGTTGAGGTGCGCGCCTTCGCCACGGGCCGGGCGGAGACCGAGCGCGGCGTGGCGAATGTGCCCGACCGGCGCCTGACCTACCTGGCCGACATGTACCACCCGCGCAAGGTCACCCCCGCCCAGCTCGAGGTCGTCGAGGTGCCCGGCCTGGTGCGCGGCTCGAGCGAGGGGGCGGGGGTGGGCAACCGCTTTCTGGCGGAGATCCGGACCGTGGACGCGGTGGTGCACGTCCTTCGCGCCTTCACGGATGCGCGGGTGCCGCACCCCGAGGGGCGCATCGACCCCCTGGCGGACCTGGAGACGGTGGAGCTGGAGCTGCTCATGTCCGACCTGGGGGTGCTCGAACGGCGCCTGGAGCGCCTGACCACCGGCAAGCGCAAGGCGGCCGACGAGGCGGAGCGCCGCCTTCTCGAGCGGTGCGTGGCCGCCCTGGGCGAGGGGCGCTCCGTGCGCTCCCTCGACCTGGGTGCGGAGGAGCGCTCCCTCCTGGCGGGGTTCGGCCTTCTCACCGAGAAGCCCGCGGTGTGGCTGCTCAACGTGGACGAGGGGCAGCTTACGGGCGACGACCCGGTGCGCCGGCGGGTGCAGGAGGCGGCGGCGCGGGCAGGCGTCCCGCTCGTCGTCCTGAGCGCCAAGATCGAATCCGAGATCGCCCAGCTTGGGCCGGAGGAGCGCGCCCTCTTCCTGTCCGACCTGGGGGTGGAGGAAAGCGGCATCGACCGCCTGGCCCGCGCCGCCTACAGCGCGCTGGGCCTCATCTCGTTCCTCACCGCCGGGCCGGACGAGGTGCGGGCGTGGACGATCCGGCGCGGCGCCACCGCCCAGGAGGCGGCCGGGCGCATCCACTCCGACATCGCCCGAGGCTTCATCCGCGCCGAGGTGGTGGCGTTCGAGGACCTCAGGGCGGCCGGCAGCATGGCCCGGGCGCGGGAGCTGGGGCGGGTGCGCCTCGAGGGCAAGGAGTACGTGATGGCCGACGGGGACGTGGTGAACTTCCGCTTCCACGTCTGACCGCCTCCGGGGGCGGCGCCGGTGCATGGGGGGAGAGGGCATGGAGACGGGAGAGGGCGCGAGGACGGCGCAGGGGGGCGTGGGGACGGCGGGCCCCGGGCCGGCGTCGCTGGCGCTCATGGAGCGGGCGCAAAGGCGCATCCCGGGGGGCGTGAACTCGCCCGTGCGGGCGGCGCGGGCGGTGGGGGGACGGCCCCGCTTTTTGCGCTCCGGCCGGGGGGCGTACGCCGTGGACGCCGACGGGCGGGAGTACGTGGACTGGGCGATGTCCTACGGCCCGCTCATCCTGGGCCATGCCCACCCCGCCGTGGTGGCGGCTGTCACGGAGGCGGCGCGGCACGGGACCACCTTCGGCGCCCCCACGGAGGCGGAGGTGCGCCTGGCGGAGACGATCTGCGAGCGCGTCCCGAGCGTCGAGCGCGTCCGGCTCACCTCCAGCGGCACCGAGGCGACGATGAGCGCCCTGCGCCTGGCGCGGGCGTTCACCGGCCGGGACGACGTGATCAAGTTCGCCGGCGGCTACCACGGCCACGCCGACGCCTTCCTGGTGGAGGCGGGGTCCGGCGTTCTGAGCACGGGCATCCCAGGCTCCGCGGGGGTGCCGGAGGACACGGTGCGGCACACGGTGGTGGTGCCGTACAACGACCTTGCGGCTGTCGAGGAGGCGCTTCGGCAGCGCCCTGCGGCGGCCGTGTTCGTGGAACCGGTGGCCGGCAACATGGGCGTGGTGGCGCCGCTGCCGGGTTTCCTCCCCGGCCTTCGCGCCCTGTGCGACCGCTACGGGGCGCTGCTCGTGTTCGACGAGGTGATCACGGGCTTCCGCGTGGCCCGCGGCGGGGCGCAGGAGCGCTACGGCGTGCGCCCCGACCTCACGACCATGGGGAAGATCGTGGGTGGAGGCATGCCCGTGGGGGCGTTCGGCGGCCGGGCCGACATCCTCTCCCTTCTGGCGCCCGAGGGCACGGTCTTTCAGGCCGGGACGCTGTCGGGCAACCCCCTGGCCATGGCGGCCGGCCTCGCCACGTTGGGGGAGCTCGATCGTCCGGGGACGTACGAGGGGCTGGAGCGCACCGCGGCCGCCCTCGCCCAGGGCCTGGAGGAGGCGGCGCGGGAGGCGGGGGTTGCGCTGTACGTGGCCCGGGTGGGATCCATGCTCACCCCGTTCTTCCGCGCCGGTTCGGTGACGAACCTGGACGACGTGCGCGCCTCCGACACCGCCGCCTACGCCCGCTTCTACCACGCCATGGCCGACCGGGGGGTGCTGCTGCCGCCTTCGCCCTTCGAGTGCCTGTTCGTGTCCACGGCGCACGGCGACGAGGAGGTCGAGCGCACGCTCGAGGCGGCGCGGCCGGCGATGCGCGCCGCCGCAGGCGGCGCCTGAACGCGGCGCGGCCCCGCACACCGGCGTCCGTCGCTTGCGGCGATGTCGCGGCGCGCGTAGAATTGCGTCTTGCGGCGGCGACGCCGCCGGGAGGGCGACGTGGGGCGCGAGCAACGGACCGTGGCGGAAAACCGTCGGGCGCGCTTCGACTACGCCATCGTGGAGACGATGGAAGCCGGCCTGTGCCTGACGGGCAGCGAGGTGAAGTCGCTCCGGCTGGGGCGGGTGAACCTGCGCGACGCCCACGCATTGGTGCGGGGGGGCGAGGTGTTCCTCCTGAACGCCCACATCGCGCCGTACGAGCAGGCGAACCGGATGAATCACGACCCCACGCGCTCCCGCAAGCTCTTGCTGCACCGGCGCGAGATCGACCATCTGGAGGGACGCGTGCGCCAGCAGGGGCTCACCCTGGTGCCGTTGCGGGTGTACTTTACGCCCCGGGGCCTGGCCAAGGTGGAGATCGCCCTCGCACGCGGCAAGCGCCGATACGACAAGCGCCAGAGCATGGCGGAGCGCGACGCCCAGCGCCAGATTGCGCGCGCCCTGCGACAGCGCCAGCGCGGCGGCTAGGGGCGACGGCCGAGAGCGAAAAGGTTTGGGGGCGAGTCAGCTTCGACATCGGGCGATCCGGACGAGGACGCGAGCCGGGGGGCCGGGCCCCGTCAACAACACGGCGTTCCTTACCTGCCAACCGCAACAGCGAACTGGCACTCGCGGCGTAACGCCGCGACGTCCCGGGACCCGCAGGCCCGCGGCGACCTGAGGACGTAACGTAGCGGGATGCCGCACGCGGATGCCCGGCCGCGGGCGAAAGACGCATCCGGGCTGGGAAGGCGGACGACCCCGTCCTCGGGGGCGCCGCGGACGACAAGCGTACGAGGACTACGCTCGTAGGGGATTCGTCGGGATGCCCGGTGGACCGGGGGGGCAGTTCCCCCGCGCCTCCACCAATGTTCTTCGCACGATGGGGACGGGGGATGGCATGGCGATCGCCGACGGGCCCGGGCAGCGCCTACCGCTGTTGGTGGTGGCCACGACCAACCCGGGGAAGCGGGCGGAGTTTGCCCGCCTGTTGGCGTCGCTGCCGTGGAAGGTGGCGGACCTCTCCCTCGCCGGCGACGGCTACGTGCCCCCGCCGGAGGACGGCGAGACCTACGCGGACAACGCGCGCACGAAGGCGCTTGCGGCAGCTCGGGCCAGCGGCCGGGTGGCGCTGGCGGACGACTCCGGCCTGGAGGTCGAGGCGCTTGACGGGGCGCCCGGCGTCCACTCGGCGCGCTATGGGGGCGAGGGGCTGGATGACGGTGGGCGGGTGCGGCGGCTGTTGGAGGCGCTGTCCGGCGTACCGGCGTCCCGGCGGGGAGCCGCCTTCGTCGCCCACCTCACTGTGGCCTCGCCGGACGGGCGGGTGCTGGCGGAGGTCGAGGTTGCCGTGGGCGGACGGATCGCGTTTGCCCCGCGCGGACACGGCGGCTTCGGTTACGACCCCGTGTTCGAGCCCCTGGGCATGGGGTGCACGATGGCGGAACTGGCGCCCGCGGCCAAGGACCTGTTCAGCCACCGGGGGCGGGCGACGCAGCTTCTCCTGCCCGCCCTCCGGCGTCTGGCGCTGGATGTTCGGGCCGCATCGGCCTAGAATGGCGAAGGGTTTGCGGGGCGTGGCGCAGGGGTAGCGCACCAGCTTTGGGAGCTGGGGGTCGTGGGTTCGAATCCCACCGCCCCGACCATTTCCGAATCCTGAAGCGCGAAGACTTCCAGGGACCCGGCGTACCCAAGCGAGGTAACCGGGTCCCCGTTTTGGTGCCCATCTACGGCCCCGGGGCCAGTGCGTGCCCTCGCAGGTGCTGGCGACGGGTGAGCATCCACCCCCACGCCCGCTGCGCATGGCTCCCTGTGCGGTCGCCGTCACTTCCGCGCCACAGCGAGCGGGAGGGAGCGCGTGGGGGTGGACCGGGTGGTTCGCGACGTTCGGGGACTCCCCGGACGGGGGTCCACACTGGGGCCGTGCCGTGGGCGCCATCGCACCTGTGACGCGGTGTTCCACATCCTCGGCCTGACCAAGGAGATGCCGATGGCGAGGGTGGCAGAGAAGTGGGGGATAGGGCGCCACCGGGTCGAACGTGTCGCCGGCGTCTGGCGCCGCGGCATGCACGTGGATCTGCTGAGGGCTCAAGCCATCGACGAAGCGTCCGTCCGCAAGGGGCGCCGATCGGCGTCCATGGTCACCGGCCAGGCGACGCGTCAGGTGCCGGTTACGGCGCGGGGATGGGGAACGCAAAAATTGGATTGGAATCTGACTGACTCATCCATTCGGGCTGGGTGTGCCGACGGTTGAAACAGCCGACAGAGGCCGGCCAGGCATCGCCACCACGAGGTGGCGCCCTTTCGCAGCTGCCACAAGGCGCTCGTCATAGGCAACGAAGGCTTGAAGTTCTTGGCTCTCGAGAGCCAAGAGTTCCGCCGTGGCTAGATGAATGGCGTCCAAGCTGCGAAGGTTCGCATCGTCATATGCTGCTGCCATGGCCCGAATCCGCGCGTCGATTTCCATGCGATAGAGCCGGGCCATCACCCCAGGAACGTTGACGAGAGCAGTCGGATCGTACCGGCGGACGGCACGAGCTACCTCGACCTCCGCAAGGAAAGAGGAGACCAGGGGTGCTGAAGCCCTCTCCCGGAGCCATGCCAGGAGGCTGGGCGTTTCCCGCTCGAAACGAACGAGTTTGACAAGGGCCGACGAGTCGAGGTAGATCATGCACGCTCCTGTTCGCGGTCGCTCACCAGTAGGGCGGCAACGTCCCTTTCCGGGTGTGCGTTACGCGGAGGCGTGGGAAGGGGCCCTTCTGCCGTAGGGGCGATCGCCATACCCGTGGCGACCGCGCGATTCAGGTAGGATGAGCCGTGCGGAATGGGAATCAGGCGGGCGATGGGCCGCCCGTCGCGGGTGATGGTCACTGCCTGACCTTGGGCTACCCGGGCCAGGATGGCACTCGTATGCTGGTTGAGCTCACGCACAGGGATTTGTTGCTCCATCCGGGCCTCCAGCCAAGATGTCGGGGGTCGGTAGGTAGACGCCGTATCTGGCCTCATTGTAGAACGATGTGTTCTACCCATCAAGTTCTTCTCTTCACGGGCGGGTAGGGCGCGGGTCGGAAGGCAAGCGCTATACCTCGTTGTCATCGGGCCCACCCGTCCACCCAACGCCCGGCAAGTAGCGGGAGAGAGCGAAGCGCCGTTCACCCGGGATGACAGCGTTAGGGTGCCGCCGACAGGACGACCCTCACCGGTGTAGCCGTGGTCGTCGTCCGTCCCCATGGACTGTCGCACGCCGCCACCGGCCGGAGGCGGCTTCACGACAACCGAGACGAGGCCACCCGCCGCCTCGTCGCCGCGGTCGGCTGGCCCGCGCCCCATGCACGCCGGGCATCGCGTGTGCTCTTGGCGGCCACATCGGTCGGTCCTTGCGGTCACCTCCCCAGGTCAGCCCCTCGCGCTGAGACGCCCTCGCCACGCGTCGCTCTCTTGCCCTACCCCTGCGGCCTTGACGAAGGCAGCGGCCGATGATACATTGCGGCGCGTACAGGGCGATGGAGGCCGCCCGGGCTAGGCCCGAACCGCCGCGCATGCGGCTGATGACTCCTAGGGTATCCTAGGGGTTCGTTTTTTGCTGCCCCACGGCGGTTGGGAATGGTCAGGAGGGGAACGGATGGTCCCGTCGGCGGCCGCGATCCTGGCTCAGGTGTGCGCCGTGCTCTTCGTGCTCGCATTGTCGCCGCTTCTGCGCGGCATCCTCGAGCGCGCCAAGGCGCGGCTCCTCTTCCGTCAGGGCCCGCCCGTGGTCCAACCGTACCGCGATCTGCGCAAGTGGTTCGCGAAGGAACGCCTGCGAAGCCCTTACGCCACGTGGCTTTCCGGGTTCTCCCCCTTCGCGTACTTCGTCGCGCCCCTGCTCGTGGCGTCCATGATCCCGGCGCTCACCGCCTTCCCGCTCCCGTTCGCGTTCACGGCGGACATGCTCGGCGCCGGTTTCGTCCTGGGCGGCGCGGGCCTTTTTCTGCTCCTCGCTGCGTTCGAGTCGGGAAGCGCGTTCAGCACCCTCGGCGTGAGCCGCGTGCGCCTCGTCGGGGTGTTCACTGAGCCGATCGCCTTCCTCGCCGTCTTCGCCGCCTCGGCGTCGGCCCACGCCACCATCCCCTTCGTGGTGAACCAGGTGATGAGCCGCACCCCGTGGCTTTGGTCGCCCACCCACGTGCTCCTCATGCTGGCGTGGATCCTTCTCCTGTTGGCCGAGACGGGCCGCATCCCGGTGGACAACCCCGCCTCGGCGCAGGAATTGTCTCTCATCGACCCGGCGCGCACGTTCGAGGCTGCCGGCCCCGATCTGGCCCTCTACGAATGGGGTGGCTGGATGAAGTTCATGGTCCTCACCATTGTGCTGGCCAACGTCCTGTTCACGCCGTTCGGCCTGGCCACCTCCCTCACCGTGCCCGCGTTGGCGCTCTCTGCCGCGGTCGTGTTCGCCAAGCTCGTCCTGGTGGGCTTGGCCGTCGTCGCGGTGGAGGTCGCGTTCGCCAAGCTCCGCCTCCTGCGCATCCCCGAGTACTTGTTGGCGGCCGTGCTCATCGCCGCCGCCGCCGGCGCCGCCGCGTCCCTCTGATTCGAAGGAGGTCGCCATGCCCCTACCCGCGCTGACCGGACTGTTCGCCTTCGCCGGCTTCGCCCTGCTCGCCCTGTCGAGCGGCTCCATCCTCACCCGCGACCCGCGCCAGACCGTGGCCCTGTACGCCCTGGCGTCCGTACCCCAGGCGGGAATCGCCGCCCTCCTGGCCGTCCTCTTCGGCCACGTCGAGCTCTACGCGCTGGCGGCCGCCATCCTCGTGCTCAAGGGGCTGATCGCGCCGCGGCTCCTCGTCGTTCCTTGGCCCAAGATGCATCATCCCCACTACGGCCTCACGGGCCACCTCGGGACGCCGGCCTCCCTGGCCGTGGTCGTGGGCATCCTCATGTTCGCCTACCGCGTCTCGGTCGTCCTCGCCCCCCCGGCCCTGGAGACGGCGATGGCCGCCACCATGGCCTCCGGCCTTGTCGGGCTCCTCGCCCCCGCGGTCCGGCACGAGCTCGCCGCCCAGGCGGCGGGGCTCCTGCACGGGGAGGCCGGCATCACCGCCACCGCCCTCTTGTTGGTGGGCCACCTCCCGGTGGCGGCGGACGTGATCTCGATCGCCGAACTCCTCGTCCTCGCCCTCCTCCTCGGCGTGCTCCTGGCGCGCGTGATCCGCATCCACGGTCGGGCGGACGCCAGCCTCCTCACGGTGCTGCGGGGATGAGCGCGCTCATGGCGGTGTACGCGCCGGCCGCCTGGCCGGCGCTGGGTGCGCTCGCCATCGCCGCCCTGCCGGCGCGATGGTCGCGCCTTCTGGCCCGGGCGGTGGCGGCGGGCCTCGGGGTACTGGCCGTGTGGTGCGGCGCTTTGGCCTTGGGCGGGCGGGCGCCGTGGGACGCGCTCTCCCTGTGGCTGCTCCTCCCGGGCCTGGGGTTGGGCGCTTTGGGACTGTGGGCGTCGGACGCGCTATTGGCCCGGGAGGCGGGGCACGCCGACGTCTCGCCCGAGCGCAGGCTCGTGCTCGAGCGGCGCTACCTCGCCCTGTACAGCGCGTTTGCGGCGACGATCGCCCTGGTGGCCTCGGCCGACGGCATCCTGCTCATGTGGGTGGCGGTGGAGGGGACGACCCTGGCCTCGGTGCTCCTGGTCGCCCATCCGCGCCTGCCGACCTCGGTCGAGGCGGCGTGGAAGTACCTCGTGGCGACCAGCGTGGGCGGCCTGTTGGCCCTTCTCGGCACGGTGTTCATCGCCTCGGCCTGCCACGTGTCGCTGGGCGCCCCGCCGGGCGTGCTGCCCGCACCGCTGGCGGCCCCCGCCGTCCCCGCCGCTCTCGTGGGGTTCGCCTTCGCCGCCGTCGGCTTCGGCACCAAGGTAGGACTCGCCCCCATGCACGGCTGGCTCCCGGACGCCCACAGCGAGGCGCCGGCGCCGGTGTCGGCCCTGCTGAGCGGCATCGAACTGGCCACGGTGCTCTACGCCCTCACCCGTCTGGAGCGCATCGTCGCCATCGCCACCGGATCCGCCTGGCCGGGGCGGTGGCTCGTCATCTTCGGCCTTCTGTCCCTTGCGCTCGCGGCGCTGTTCATCGGCGTGCAGCGGGACCTCAAGCGGGCCTACGCCTATTCCAGCGTCGAGCACATGGGACTCGTCGCGCTCGGGGCCGGGGTGGGCGGCATGGCGGTGGTCGGTGCCCTCCTCCACGTCTGGACGCACGCGTTTACGAAGAGCGGCCTCTTCCTCGCGGCAGGGAACGTGCGCCACCGCTTCGGCGCCGCCAAGCTGCCCGAGGCCGACCATCTCCTGGGCGCCATGCCCCGTACCGGCTGGGCGGTGGCCCTCGGCACATGGGCGATCGCCGGCCTGCCACCCTTCGGGCCGTTCTTCAGCGAGTGGCTCATCCTGCGCGGCGCGGTCCGGCAGGGGGACGCGGCGGCGGCCGCGGCCGCCGCCGCCCTCCTGGCCGCCGTGGCGGTGGGACTCGGCCGCCAGGTGCCGCGCATCCTTCTCGGCGGTCGCCGACCGCGGCAGCCCGTCGCCGGCCGGGGGGCGGCATGGGAGACGGCGGGCGAGCTGTGGCCCATGGCGGCGCTCACGCTCTTCGGCCTGGCAGCGGGCGTCGCCGTCCCCGCCGCCTTTGGGCACGTCCTGAGGCACGCCGCCTCTCTCGCGCAGGGGGGGATGGGACGATGAGGGTCGAGGAGTCGGCGGTCGTCGGGGTGCGGCCGGAGGCGTTCGGCGCCGAGGTGCACCGCCGCCTACGCCACGCCCGCCCGAGCGAAGACGCGCCGGTGGGCACGAACCTCATCGCCCTGTGGGAGGTGCGCGAGGGCGGCGAGGTGCTGGTGGAGGCCGTCCTGGAGGAGGGCGACGCGGTGGTGCGCCTCCAAGCGCCCTGGCGGCCGGAGCTCGTGTGGCCGAGTGAGGCGGGGGCGCGCGAAACGGCCCTGGAGGAGGCGCGCCTCATGGCGGTGGCGCAGGGGGAGGGGCGGTACGGGACCGGGCCGGCGCACGCCGTGGCCGCCCGGGGGGCGTTCACCTTCCCGATCGGTCCGGTGCGGGGCGACGTCATGGAGTCGGCGGCCCTCACCCTCACGGGCATGGGCGACGAGGTCCTCGGCCTGCGCGTCGACCTGGGCTGGAAGGTGCGGCGGGTGCAGCAGGCGGCGGTGGGCCTTCCCGTCGCCGAGGCGGTGCGAGTGGTGGAACACACCACGGCCACGTCGGCGGTGGCGCACGCCCTCGCCTTCAGTCAGGCGGTGGAGGCGGCCCGGGGGCGCCCCGTGACAGGGCGTGCGGCCGTCCTGCGCAGCATCCTGGCCGAGATCGAGCGCGCGCACAGCCACCTCCTCGACCTGGCCTCCCTGGCCGGGGCCACCGGCCTGCCCGCCGCACAGCAGGAGCTCATGGCCCTGCGCGAGTCGGTCCTGCGCACGGCGTACGCCCTCGTCGGCCACCGCTACCTGCGCGGGGCGGTGGCTCCCGGAGGCCTTGCCGTCGACCCCGGGGACCGAGCCTGGGTAGAGGCGGCCATGGCCGTGGTGCGCCTCGGCCCCGCTTTGGACCGGATCGTGGCCGATCTCGACGCCACGCCCTCGTTCCTCGACCGCCTGCACGCGGCGGGCATCGTCAAGAGCCACGAGGCGGTCGAGATGGGCGCGCTGGGCCCGGTGGGCCGGGCGAGCGGCAGCGGACCCGACTGCCGGCGCCACCGACCGTACGCCGGGTACGTCGGCCACCCCCCTTCGCCCCTGCCGTACGACCACGCGGGCGACGCCTGGGCCCGTTGGCGGGTGAAGACGGCGGAGGTGCGAGCCAGCCTGTCCTGGCTCGAGCAAGCGGCGGTCTCGCTTCCCGACCGGTGCCGGGAGGAGGCGGACCCGATCCCTGCCGGTGGGGACGGTTGGGGCCTGGGCCGGGCCGAAGGTCCCCGCGGCGAGGTGGTGTACGCCGTGCGGCTCGACCCGGAGGGCAGGACGGCGGGCGTCTGGGCCCGCACCCCGTCCCTGCGCAATTGGGCCCTGCTCCCCGTCGCGGTCGCCCGGCGCAACGTCCTGCAGGACGTGCCGATCATCGAGGCGAGCTTCGCCCTGAGCGCGGCCGGCAGCGACATGTGAGGAAAGGAGAAGGGGAGGGTCGCCGCCGGGAGGGGCCGGCGACGCCGGCCCGACGCCCATTCCGGCAACATTCGGGATGGAGGAGGTACAGGTGTGATCTACCCGGGGTTCCTCCGCGCCCTGCGCCGTGGTCCGGCGACCACCCGCTACCCGTTCGGCGACGATCCCGGCGCAGGTCCGGCGCCTACGCCCGCTCCCGTCTCCGCCACGGGCACCGTTCCGGCCTCGCCGCTTCGCCTGTCGCTCGCCATCCGCCACGTCGACGCCGGGTCCTGCAACGGGTGCGAGAGCGAGATCGCCATGCTGGCCAGCTGCGTCTACGACCTCACGCGACTGGGGTTCGTGTTCACGCCCTCGCCGCGCCACGCGGACCTCCTCCTCGTCACCGGCGTGGTGACCGAGGCCATGGTGCCGGTGCTCCGCCAGACCTACGAGGCGATGCCCGCCCCCAAGCGGGTGGTGGCGGTCGGGGGGTGCGCGCTGGGCGACTCGCTGTTCGCCCTCCAGCCCGGCGTGCGGGGCACCCTCGAGGGGGTGGTGCCGGTGGACGTGCGGGTGCCGGGTTGTCCCCCCACCCCGCGCGCCATCCTCGATGGCATCCTGGAGGCGGTCGGGCGCACGCCGGCCTGGGCAAAGGAGGCGGCGGCGCGATGACGTGGGCGCTCCCGGCCTTGGCCGCGGTCGCCTGGTTGGTCGGCGCCGCCGCCCCCCCCGCGCGCCGGGCGGCGTTGTGCGCGGGCGGCCTGGCTGTGGCGGCGTGGGGGGCGGCGGGGCTCATGGGCGTGGGCGGGTGGACGCTCGCCCTGCCTTCGCCGCTCCCCTCCCTGTCCTTCACCCCCGGCGGGGTCGGCGGCCTGTGGCTCCTTCTCCTAGGAGCCTTGGGTTTCGCCCTCGGCTTGTTGCTCGAAGACGGCCGCGGGGGTAGGATGGCGCGCCCGGCCACCGCTTCGCTCGCCCACCTGACGCTTCTCATGGGGGCGGGCGTGCTGGCCGCGACGACGCCGTTCGCGCTCCTCACCGCCTGGGAGGCGATGTCCGGCCTGACCTACCTCCTGTTCCTGGCCGCCCGGCCCGGCCGGCGCGTATACGCCGCCTCCTTCCTGCTCCTATGGGTCTCCGAGGCGGGGGCGGCGGCGCTCTACGCGGTGGCCCTCTTCTCGCAGGGCGGGGGCGCAGGGGCGTTGGGCGCCCTGACACCGGGGGTGCGGCTTACCCTCGCCCTCCTGGCGGTAGCGGCGTTCGGCACCAAGGCGGCGCTCGTCCCCTTCCAGCTCTGGCTTCCGGTGGCGGAACCGGAGGCCCCCGGGGCGGTGGCGGGGTTCCTCTCCGGAGCGCTCACCGCGGTGGCCTTTGCGGCCCTCCTGCGCGTCATCGCGTGGCTTGACGCACCCGCGCTCCCCCTCGGCGCGGCGGTGGGCGGGCTGGGGCTGGCCGGCCTGAGCATCGGCGCGCTCGGGGCGCTGTTCGACGGCGACACAAAGCGCATCCTGGCCTTCGGCACGGTGGAGGCGATGGGCGCCGCCTTCCTCGCCCTCGGTCTGGGCCTGTTCCTGCGCGCCCTCCACGCCCCGGCGCAGGCGGCGACCGCGTTCGTGGGGGCGGCCACGCTCGTTTTCGCGCACGCCGGCGGCAAGCTGTCTCTGTTCGCCGCCGCGGGCGAGGTGGAGGCGGCCGGGGGCGGCCGGCGCCTCGACGCCCTGGGCGGGCTCATGGCTCGAATGCCGTGGACGGGGGCGACCGCCCTGGTTGGTGCCCTGGGCCTGGCGGGTATGCCTCCGCTGGGGACGTTCGTCGGCGAGTGGCTCCTCCTGGAGTCCCTGTTCATGCCCCTGCCCGAGGCCGCCGGCGTGCACGTCCTGCTCGCCATGCTGGGCGCGGCCGTGGCCGTCCTGGCGGCGCTGTCGCTCACCGCCTACCTCCGCTGGTACGGTACGGCCTTCCTCGGTCCCGGACGGAGCGGGCGCGCCGTGGGCGTAACCGAACGGCCGGGGTGGCCGCGGGTGGGGCTCGCGGTCGCCCTCCTCCCCCTGGCCGCGGCGGGGATCGCCACTCCCTGGCTGGTGCCCCTGTGGCAGGCGGCGTACGCTCCCGGTCCGGCCGTCGTCCTGCCCCTGTTCCGCGCCCCGCAGCTCAGCCCCACCCTGGTCGGGGTGGGCGCGGCCGTGGGACGGGGTCTACCGGGAGCGACCGGGGTGGTGCTCACCCCCGGGGGCGGGTTCTCCGTCCTCTCGCCCTGGGACCTCACCTGGATCGCCCTCGGCTTGGGCGCCGTCGTCTACCTTCTCGTGCGCCTAGGGGCTACCGGCATGGCGCGCCCGCCCCGCCGCACCGCACCCTGGGCGGGCGGCCGCGCCACCTATGCCCCGGCCATGACCTACACGGCGGAGAGCCTGAGCCATCCCCTGCGCCTTTCCCTCGCCGCCTGGGCGGGGGTGAGGGCCGAGCGGCCGAGCGTCCTGGGCGGCCGGGCGCGGCGCTACCGGGTGCGCTACCGCGACCGCCTGTGGACGTACGGCTATCTGTGGCCCGCCCGGGCGGTGACGGCGCTTGCCGACGCCTTCCGCAACTGGCAGAGGGGATCGGTGGCCCAGTACGTGGCGTCCATCCTCCTCGCCCTGGCGGTGGCGGCGATCGTGAGCTCCTTCGCCCGCTGATCGGCGCGGCGTTGGCGAACGAGTGGCCGGGGATGGAGAAGCTCGGCGTGAGCGACAGGCCGGTCCACGGCGCCGTGATCTGGACGCTGTCGCCGGCCGGGAAGTCCCCGGTGGCGGAGTCGCCGCTCGCGTGCCGCGGCTCGTGGCCGCGGGCCAGGTCTGGCCGCCGTCGTCGGCGCAGGAGGTGACCACCGCGATGTCCATCGCCGTCGGGGACGAGATCGTGCCCGCGTCCGGGCTCACCGCCGTGATCTCGCCGTCGGAGACGACATGGAAGCTCTGGGCCGGCAAGGAGCCGAAGTACACGGCCGTCGCGCATCCTCGAGCGCATGATCCAGGAGACGCTCGTCGTCCAGGCCGCCGCCCGCGCCCACATCGCCGTCGACTCCGCCGCCTAACGCGCAGGCGGTGAAGAGCTACCAGAGCGTCCTCGGCAAGGACTCCGCGGACGCCGCGGCCATGGACCAGGCGCTTCGCCTCGACCACCTGACGCAAAGGCGAGGTGGTCCGCTACGTAGAACTCGAGCTGGCCCTCGACGGCGTGCTGCGCAAGCTGGTGGGACAGGTGCCGGTCCCCGCCTCGGCGGTGCGGGCGTACTACCGGTCCCACCTGAGCGAGTTCTCGGCGCCGCGGGCGTACGAGTTGCGGGTCATCGTGGTCCCGACCCGCACCCAGGCGCAGGCCGTCCTGCATGAGCTCGAGACGGACGGCGGCTCGAACTTCGGCGCCCTGGCGGAGGCCGAGTCGATCGACACGGCGAGCGCGCCCGAACAGGGCGACCTCGGGTGGGTGACGCTGTCCGAGCTGAGCGGGGCCGTGGCCCGCGCCGTGCCGCGCATGAAGGTGGGAGAGTACGCGCTGGCCTCGACGCCGAACGGTTGGGACGTGCTGCAGCTCCTCGCCGTCCGCGCCCCCGGGCGCCAGAGCCTGAGCGCGGCGACCGATGCCATCACCAAGACCTTGGCCGCCCAGCGTTTCCAGAGCGGTGTGAAGGCGTGCCTGGCGAAGCTCGCCAAGCAGGCGAGGATCCGGGTGCTCTGGCACCCGGGCGGGGCGAGCGGCGCAGGCACGGGGGGAGGCGGCGGCTAGGGCCGGGGGGAGGCGGGCTGAAGGGCGGGCGGGCGGCGCCGCGGGGGCGGCGCCGTCCCGCGTGGGAAGGGGGAGACGTGCGTGCGGCGATGGCGGCGGGCGATGGCGCTGCGTGTGGTGGTGGCCGTCGCGGTGCTGGTGCCGCTTGTGTGGTTCACGCTCGTGCCGGCGGTGGGGCTGTTCTCCCGTCCGGCGGGCGCCGGTCCGGGGGCCCTGCTGCCGACCGTACCGCACCTTGTGCCGGTGCAGGGACCGCTGACCACGCCCCGGGGCCTGCTCACCGTCTCGAGCGCAGGGGTGACGCGGACGCCGTTGGTCGTCGCCCTCGGGAAGGGCCGGGGGCGGAGCCCGCTTTGGCGTCTCTCCTCGGCGGTGCCGAAGGCGGTCACGGGCTGGCAGGCGGCGGGGCCATACCTCCTCGTCCAGGCGGCGTTGTCGCCGACGGGGGGCGACGCGCCGTAGCCGCCGCGCCACGGCGGGAGAGCGTCATCGACCTGCCGGAGCGGCGCATCCTCCTCGAGCTGCCGGCCAGCGCGGAATCGAGGGATTACGTCATCGGCGACGACCTCGTGGTGCGCAACCGCCAGGATGTGGGCGGGCGGAACCTGTGGCGGGTGACGGTGGTGGATCTCGTGCGCGCACGCCGCCTCGACTTCGTGCTCCCTCCCGGGGCGGCCGGCGCGGCCGTACGGGCGGGACGCCTGTACTAGGTCGTGGCGGCACGGGGCGCGCCGGGCCGGCTCGACCTTCCCCTCGCGCCCCAGGCCTGGCAGCCCTTGGGGCGGCTGGTCCCTCTCTACCTACCCGCCTCGTAAAGGGGGGCGTCTGAAGGGACACGCCGCATCGTTGGTGGGTGCAATGCCCTCGGCGTTGCGGCGCGTAACCAGTGTGGACTCGGACGTGGCCGCCGGGGCGGCCGTCCCGTTGGGACGCGCGCCGGCCGGGCGCCGCGCCCGGCCGGCGGGAAGGCTGGCGGCGCCGTCAGGCGGTGACGCTGTCCGCCTCGTAGTCGGCGTCCGCCGTGGCGTCGACGCCGTTGTGCACGCGGGCGGCGTTGAGGGCCAGGGTGAGCACCACGACCACCGCCAGGTTGAGGATGAGGGCCCAGATGCCGGCGTAACCGAGGACGCCGAACACGGCCACGAGCGAGGACTTGAACTGGACGCTGGCGGCCATCGCCGTGCCCACCACCATGCCCACCAACCAGCCGAGCAGGAGCGCGCTGCGGTGGAACCAGCGTGTGTAGAGGCTACCGACGATCATGGGCACGGTCTGCAGGATCCAGATGCCGCCCAGGGTCTGGAGGTAGATGGAGAACTGCAGGGGGATGCCGAGCACGAAGACGAGCGCTCCCAGCTTCACCACGAGGGAGACGACCTTGGCCACGCCCGCCTCCTGCTGGGGCGTTGCGCCGGGGGCGAAGTACTCCTTGTAGATGTTGCGGGTGAAGAGGTTGGCGGCGGCGATCGACATGATGGCGGCCGGCACCAGCGCCCCGATGAGGATGGCGGCGGAGGCCAAGCCGAAGAACCACGGCGCGAACTCCTTCTGGAACAGGAGCGGCACCGCGAGGTTGGTGTCGGTCCCCGGCACGTGCACGCCCGCGGCGATGGCCATGTAGCCGAGGAGGGCGATGAAGCCGAGCATGAGCGAGTACAGGGGCAGGAAGGCGGCGTTGCGCCGCACCACCTGGCGCGAGCTCGTGCTGAACACCGCCGTCAGGGCGTGGGGGTAGAAGAACAGGGCGACGGCGGAGCCGAGGGCCAGCGTGGCGTACGCGGCGTACGCCTTGGGGGCCAACAGGGTGCTTCCCGGCTTGGGCAGTGACTTCAGGTGCGCCTGAGAGAGGGCGAAGATGTGGCCGAAACCGCCCAGGTGCGCGGGGATGAGGATGACGGCGGCGATGATCGTGATGTAGATGAGGGTGTCCTTCACCACCGCCACGAGGGCGGGGGCGCGCAGGCCCGAGGTGTACGTGTAGACGGCCAGGATGGCGAAGGCGATGATGAGCGGCAGGTCGCGGCCGAGAAAGCCCGTGCCCGTGATGCCCAAGACCTGCAGCACCGCCTGCATGCCGACCAGCTGCAAGGCGATGTACGGCATCGTGGCCAGGATGCCCGTCACCGCCACGGCCAGGGCGAGGCCGCGGCTCTCGAACCTCGCCTTCACGTAGTCGGCGGCGGTGATGTAGCCCTTGGCGTGCGCCACCGACCAGAGCCGGGGGAGGACGGCGAACACGAACGGGTAGACGATGATGGTGTACGGCACGGCGAAGAAGCCGAGCGCCCCCGCACCGAACACGAGGGCGGGGACGGCGACGAACGTGTAGGCTGTGTAGAGGTCACCGCCCAGGAGGAACCAGGTGATGAAGGTCCCGAGCTGACGGCCGGCGAGGCCCCACTCGTGCAGGACGGAGAGGTCGCCCCGGCGCCAGGAGCTGGCGTAGAACCCGAGCACCGTCACGAAGGCGAACAGGACGAGGAAGACGACGATGGCGGTGGTGTTCATCGCCCCTTCCCCCGTTCCGTCCCGCGCGCCTCGGGGCGCTCCGGCGTGAGGGCGTAGACGAGCAGGGTGATGAGCGCGCTCACCACCACCCAGGCGAGTTGGTACCAGTAGAAAAACGGCAGGCCGGCGAGCGCGGGCGTCGCCCGGTTGTAGATGGGTGGCAGCAGGGTGGCGACGAAGGGTAGGAGCAGGAGCAGGTACCACCAGCGGCTACCGCCCGCGGACGCACTGCGGCGGACCATCGATGCCCTCCCCCCGATCGGATGAAGTGAGAGAAGATTCCGAACCTCAATTGGATGGTCGGGGGATGTCCTCCTGCCGGAGCGGGTGGGGGCGGCAGATCGAGGCCGGCCGGCTGCGCTCGGTCCTGCGGCAGGGCGCGGCGGACCCGGGCACGCCCTCCGCCGACCTTCCAGCGGCCGACGCGCACCCCCGGGAAGGCCGCCGCTGCGCGATGGGGTGGGCGTCGCCCGCGTCCACGTCCACAGCTCGGGCCTGTCCGCTCTAGCGCCGGGATGCGCAGCGATGGGGATGTGCGGGGCCTGGGGCTCTGCGCCGACGTGCGCCGACATGGCGCACCGGGGCGACCGGCGGGCGAGAAGCAGGCAAGCAAACGGGGACCCGGCAGCTCCCGCCGGGAGGTGCCGGGCCCTGAAGGTCTTGGGCTCCAAGGCTTCAAGGTGGAGCGGGTGACGGGAATCGAACCCGCGTCACCAGCTTGGAAGGCTGGCGCTCTACCATTGAGCTACACCCGCCGAACTCCGTCGCAGGCATTGAACCACGACCGACCGGGAACCGCAAGATGATCCCGGCGGCGGGGCGGCCTCGCCGCACCGACGGGGCGGGCCATGGCGCCACCGGGAGGACGCGGGGCGGGCCGAGACGCTTTCGGGTCTTTGCCCTGCCGCCGGTGCCGCCGGTCACGGAGGGGGGGCCACCGCCGCCTCACCCTGCGGTGGCCCCGCATGCGGCCGGTTTCGCGCTCGTCGGATCCACGACCCCACCGTACGACGTACCGGATCCTGGCGGCCCGGCGGTGCCGGCGCAAGCGGCCCCGCCACGCGGCAGGCGTGTCGTCGGGCGCCTCGGCCGGCGCAGGGGAGGGCGATGGCCTACGGCGTCCGGCCCCCGGCGGGCGGCGTGCGCCTGAGCTGCTCCCAGGCCATGCGCTCGACCCGGCCCGCGCTGGCGCCGTGGGCACGGCGCCTGGGCGCGGTAGCCTGCGGCCTCGGCCGCACCGCGGTCTGCCAGGGGCGAGGCCCCTCCAGGAGAGGCGAATAGCTCAGGTCCGCCGGCGCAGGCCAGGGGGCGTGGGTGAGGATGACGCCCGCCTCGGCGTAGCAGGCCGCCACCAAGCCCGAGCAGGTCAAATGGTGGAGCGGTCGCGGTTTCGGCACGAGGTGGAGGTCGAAGCGCGCGGCGTCGAAGAGGAGCTCGCGCACGCCGTA
Source organism: Bacillota bacterium (assembly GCA_023512375.1). Classification (GTDB taxonomy): domain Bacteria; phylum Bacillota; class Sulfobacillia; order JAJZYS01; family JAILZS01; genus JAILZS01. The sequence goes on from JAILZS010000005.1 coordinate 57,611, forward strand.
AGGCTCTCCCAGGCGACGGCGGGCGGCGGCCACCGCCCGGACGCGCTCGGCTTCGGACGCCCGCACCCGGTACGCCCACCCTTCTCGCGCGTACAGCGGCGCGGGCCGCTCGACGACCACGATCCCGGCTTCGACCAGCGTCCCGGCGCCGGTGGCCACGGCGGCGTGGCTGAAGGGATTGGCGGTGCTGAACTCGATCATCCAGGCCAGAACCCCCCGGCCCGGCACGAGGACGACGTCGCCGGGCGCAAGGCGGCGGGGGTCGTACGGCACGATACCCACCTCCCGCCCCAGTCTGTGCGGGGGGGAGAAGAGGTGTCCCAGGCCCCGCGGGACGGCGGCTTGTCCGGGCATGGTGGCTACCCTCATGATAGGCGTAGCACCGGCGTGCACCGGGACCGGCACCGGGCGGCGCAGGGAACGGAGGGATGGCGGTGAGCGCTGCACGGCGGGCATCGGTGTCCGACCACCGGTCCAGGCTGGGGGAGCTCAGGTTCGACACCTGGTGGCGGGCGTTCGGGCGCGACGACACCTGGCTGAGCGTGATGGCCGACATCCAGCGCCACCTGCGGGCGGACACGGGGGCCGACGTCGTGGTCATGTGGGCGCAGCTGCCGCCGAACGGCGATTGGGTGCGGCTGGCCACCGAGCTTCCCGACGTGGTCGTGCTGCCGAGGCGTTCGCGCCCCCACGCCGATCTGGAGCGGGAGCGCGCCCCGCAGCGCGTGCTCACGGCCACGGTGCGCGGGCCGTACCGGCGCGCCCTCGCCCAGGCGGGGGTGGCGGGGGGATGGCTCCTCCCCCTGGTCGCGCCGGAGGACGCGGTCGGGCGGGAGACGTGGGTGGGCGCCTTGGGGCTGGGGTGGCGGCAGGAGCCGCCGCTTGCGCCGCCCCCGCTGCACGTGGTCGTCTCCGGCCTGTGGTACCTTCTGCGCCAGCGGGTGGAGAGCACCTACACGGAGGCCGTGCTGGAGGAGGCGGTCTCGCTCGGCGTGCCCACCGCCCCGTCGGAGTGGGACGAACGCCTTACCGTCATGGTGGAGCGGCTGGGCGGCGACCACTGGTCGCTCTACCGGGTGACGCGCGACGGGGCCGGGGAGCCCCACCTCTCCCTGGTGGCGGAGCGCGGCGCCATGGGCGACCGCGGGCGGCGGCTCGTGGCCTTCATGCGCGAGGACCCCGACCACTTCCGCCAGAGCGCCCTTCTGCGGGCGGCCGAGCAGGGATATAACATGTTCATCGCCGACACGAAGACCACCATCTACCAGATCCCCGAGGCGTTCGGCGGCGACCCCGTGCGCTCCGGCCTGGTCATGCCCCTGGGGGAGCGGGGCGAGAGCGGCGTCGGCCTTCTCGGGGTGTACTGGCGGGAGCCCGAGGGGTGGCGCCGCTTCGGCCTGTCCATGCAGCCGTGGGACGCCTTCCGGCGCGTGGCCGCCGACTGGTGGCAGGGGATGCACTCGGCCCAGGACGCCCTGCGCGACGCCCTCACGGGCCTGTACAACCGGCGCGGCATGGCGCGCGCCTGGGAGGAGACGCTGGCCGCGCAGGCGAGCGGTCTGCTCGGGGTGATCGACCTGGACGCCTTCAGCGCCGTGAACAACCGCTGGGGCCATCTCATGGGGGACGAGGTGCTGCGCGTCGTCGCCCACACCCTGGGGTCGCTGGCCGAGGCGGAGGGCGGCTGGTGCGGGCGGTGGGGCGGGGACGAGTTCGTCCTCTGCCTGCCGCCGGGGCGGGACTGGGCGGGCGTGGGGCGGGCGCTCGAGGGCGCCCTCGACCGGGCGGCGGAGGCGAGCCGTTGGCCGCAGCGCGTTCGGGCGAGCGGCGGCGCCGCGCGCTGGAGCCGTGCCCGTTGCGACTTCGGCCAGACGTTCGCGCGCGCCGACCGCGCCCTGTACCGCGCCAAGCGGCTGGGTGGGGGGCGGTTTCTCGTCGCGCGCTGAGCACGGAGACGACACCGCCGCCCCGCAGGGGCGGCGGCGTCGCTGGTTCCCCCTGCGCCGGCGTCGGCGTCCGACCGGCCGCGGCCCTTCGACCCCGCGGACGGGGCCCGAGGTCCCTGGCAGGAGGGGGGAGAGGACGGGTACCGTGCCCATGGGTGCGCCATGGGGGGGCTTCGCATGCCGACGGGTCGGGCGGCCGTTCTGGAGGACTACGGGGAGGACCTGAAGCTGTGGGAGGTGCAGGTGGACGACCCGGGACCGGGCGAGGTGCTCGTGCGCATGGCCTACTCTGGCGTCTGCCACACCGACGAGCACGTCGTCACAGGCGACCTCCCTCTGCCCGTGCCCATGGTGTTGGGGCACGAGGGGGCGGGCGTGGTGGAGGCGATCGGGCCGGGCGTGACGCGCCTTCGCCCGGGCGACCGCGTCGTCCTCTCCTGGCTCCCGGCCTGCGGCCGCTGCCAGGCCTGCCGGTCCGGCTGGACCGGCATGTGCCGCACCACCAGCCGGGCGGCGGAGAAGGGCACGCTGTGGGACGGCGCCGTGCGGGTGCATGCGCACGGCCGGCCGCTCTCGGTCATGAGCCTCACGGGCACGTTGGCCACGTACGCGGTCGTGCCGGAGCAGGGGGCGGTCGCCGTGGACGCCGACGTCCCCCTGGCGCAGGCCGCCCTCCTGGGATGCAGCGCCACCACGGGGTACGGCGCCGTCGCCCACGCCGCCCGCCTGCGCCCCGGCGCCTCCGTCACGGTGATCGGCGTGGGGGGCGTGGGCCTGCACGTGGTGCAGGCGAGCCGCCTCATGGGGGCGGAGCGCATCTTCGCCGTCGACCGCTTCCCCGCCCGGCTGGAGGCGGCGCGGCGCCTGGGCGCCACCGACCTGGTGCGGGTGGGCGAGGGGGAGGGCGACGCGCTCGTGCGCATTCTCGACGCCACCGGCGGCATGGGCACCGACTACGCCTTCGAGGTGGTGGGCACCCCCGCCACCATCGCCCAGGCGTTCAACGCCGTGCGGCCCGGCGGTACGGCGGTCGTGGTGGGGGTGGCGCCGCCGCACGAGGAGGTGTCGCTCAACGCCTTCGCCTTCCCCTCCCAAGGGAAGACCCTCACCGGCACCTGGTACGGCGGCGGCGACCTGGCCGAGGATGTGGCCGCGCTCCTGGGCGCGCAACGCGCCGGGCGCATCCACCTCGAGGCCTTTCTGGGCGAACCCTTTCCCCTGGAGCGCGTGAACGACGCCTTCGCGGCCCTGCGTGCCGGCTCGGCCACCCGGCCCATGGTGGCGCTCGGGGGCGAGCCCTAGGCCGGCGACGGCGGCGAAGGGAGGACGGCGGCGGATGTACTTCTCCGACACCGAGGACGTGTACCGCGTCCTGGGAAGCTTCTTCGAGTCCCTCATCCCTCTGCCTCAGGCGGCCCTCATCCACAAGGTGGGGGGCGTGGTGGCCTTCCGTTTTCACCACCCGGAGGCGCGCATCGCCTGGGTGCCCGAAGATCCCGCCCAGACCGGGCGCGACTTTCGCGTCGTCCTGGGCGAGCCGCAACCCGAGCCCCTCCTCGCCTTCGACCAGGACGCCGACCTCGCCAACCGGTTCTGGCAGGGGAAGCTCGACCTCGCCCAGGCCCTGTCGCGCCAGCAGATCCGCGCCAGCGGCCCCTTATCGCGGGCCATGAAGCTCCTCCCCAGCCTGGACGACATCTACCCCCTCTACCCCGAGCATGTGCGTCGCCTGGGGCGGCCGGAGCTGGTGGTGGAGCTGTGAGCCTTCCCCTGCCCGCCGACCTTGTGGACGGGCGCGCGTTCGTCGCCGGCCGGCGCCAGGAGGTGGGCGAGGGCGAGCCGCGCCCCGACGTCGACCCGTCTACCGGTCAGGTCTTCGCCCACGTGCCCCAGGCCGGTGCCGCCGACGTGGACCGGGCCGTGCGCGCCGCCCGGACGGCGCACGAGGCGGGGGCGTGGCGGGAGATGCCGGTGCTCGAGCGCCAGCGCATCCTGTCCGCCATGGCCGACGCGCTGCGCGCCCGTACGCTCGACCTGGCGCGGCTCGTGGCGCGAGAGAGCGGCATGCCCATGCATGCCGCCCGGTTCATCGAGGTACCCATGGCGGCCGACGCCTTCGACTTCTTCGCCGCCGCCGGCACGCTGGTGCACGGCCACACCCTCCCCTTCAGCCTGCCGGGGGCGACGACACGCTATCTCACGTTCACGGAGCGGCGGCCGGTGGGCGTCGCCGCCCTCATCACGCCGTGGAACTTCCCCCTCCTCATGCCGGCCTGGAAGGTGGCGGCGGCCCTCGCGTCGGGGTCGGTGGCCGTCCTCAAGCCGGCGCCGGAGACGCCGCTGACGGCGTTGGCCCTCGCCCTGGCCGCCCAGGAGGCGGGCCTGCCGGAGGGGACCCTCACCGTCCTGCCGGGGGGAGACGACGCGGGGGCGGCGCTGGTGGCCCATCCCGGGGTGGACAAGGTGGCCCTCACCGGCGAGGTGGCGACCGGGCGGGCGGTGGCGCGTGCGGCGGCCGACGGACCCAAGCGCGTGGCGCTGGAACTGGGGGGCAAGTCGCCCAACATCGTGTTCGCGGACGCGGACCTGGACGAGGCCGTGGCGGGCGCCCTGTTCGGCGTCTTCTTCAACTCCGGCCAGGTCTGCCAGGCGGGCAGCCGCATCCTCGTGCAGCGGGAGGTGGCGGACGAGTTCGCGCGCCGCTTCGCCGACCGGGCGGCCGAGCTCGTCGTCGGGGGGGCGGAGGACGAGATGACCGACCTGGGCCCCCTGGTGAGCGCCGCCCAGCGGGAGCGCGTCCTGGGCCACGTGGCGCGGGCCCGGCGCGAGGGGGCGGGCGAGCTTCTCCTCGGGGGGGAGGAGCCCCTGTCCGTGGCCGGACACGAGGGCGGGTTCTTCGTCGCCCCCACCGTGTTCGCCGGCGTGGACCCGGCGAGCGCCCTGGCGCAACAGGAGGTGTTCGGGCCCGTGGCCGCCATCCTCCCGTTCGCGGACGAGGAGGAGGCGGTGCGCATCGCCAACGGCACGATGTACGGCCTGGCGGCCGCCGTGTGGACGCGCGACGTGCGCCGCGCCCTCACCGTGGCCCGGGCCCTGGAGGCGGGGACGGTGTGGGTCAACGCCTACCAGGTGCTCACCCCCACGGCGCCCTTCGGCGGCCTCAAGGCGAGCGGCTACGGCAAGGAGCTCGGCATGGAGGGCGTCCTGGGCTACCTGGACACGAAGAGCGTGATTGTGGACCTCAACCCGAGCGCGCTCCAGTACTTCTGAGGCGGGGGGAGAGGCGTTGATCCGCGGGCTCCTGCTCGACCTCGACAACACCCTCATCCAGGTGGACGTGGACGCCTTCGTGGAGCGCTACGCCCGCGCCGTTGCCCGCCGCCTCATGCCGGAGGATCCGGAGCGCGGGATGGCGGTGGTGGCCGGCGCCTCCTACCGCCTCTTGGCGGAGCGCTCGCCCAAGGAGCGCAACCGCGACCGCCTCCTCCGGGCCCTGGCGGCGGAGCTGGGGGAGGAGCCCCGGGCGCTGTGGACGCGCCTGGAGAGCGTGGCGGCGGAGGTGCTTCCCGCCCTGCGGCCGCTGGTTCGACCCCTCCCCGGGGCGCGCGAGGTGGTGGCCGAGGCGCGCCGGCGCGGGCTGCGCCTGGCCCTGGCCACCAACCCCATCTACCCCCGGCGCGTGATCGTCGAGCGCATGCGCTGGTCGGGGCTGGGGGAGGAGGACGTCGACCACGTGGCCTGCCTCGAGGCCTCCTCCGCCACCAAGCCCGACCCGGCCTACTTCGCCGAGCTGGCGGCCGCCCTCGGGCTGGAGGAGGAGGAGTGCCTCATGGTCGGGGACGACCCCGATCAGGACGTGCCGGAAGGCGAGAGCGCGCTCCACGTCCACCTTCTGGCACCGGCGGACGGGGAGGCGGGTCGCGGGCGCGTGCGCCGCGGCCCCTTGGCCTCCCTGTGGCGGGTATGGGACGACCTCCTCCCGGGCGCCGTGGCCGGCGCCCGGGAGGAGGGGGGCGCGCGCGCCTAGCCGGCGGGGGAGGCGGGCGCCGCCGCGGCGACGGCCGTATCCTGGGCGGCGGCGGCCCAGGGACAGAGCGGGTCGGTGCCGAGGGGGTCGCCCGTGGCGGCGTAGGCGCGGGCGCGCGACCCGCCGCAGGTGAAGCGCGCCGGGCACTCGCCGCAGGGGCCGTGGAAGGCGCGGGCGCGGATGGCCTGAAGCACCGGGTGGGTGCGGTACACGTCCACGAGCCGGTCGGAGCGCACGTTGCCGAGGGGGAGGGGAAGGAGCCCTCCCGGATGGACGGTGCCGTCGTGGGCCACGAACAAGATGCCGTCGCCGTCCAGGGTGCCGGCCCGCGCCAGGTGGGGCGGCCGCCTGGGCGGGCCCAGGCGGTCCCTGAGGTCGGCCGTGAGGCGGTCGTACAGCGGCCCGAGCACGAGCGTCCCCTCCCGCATGCCCTCGAACACGCGGCGGATGAAGGGGGCCTCCACGGTGCGCAGCTCGATGCCGTAGCGCGTGCTCTCCACCAGGAAGGCGCATACGTCGAGGACCTCGGCGGGCGTGAGGTATTCGCTCGCCAGGGCGCGGCCGGTGGCGACGAGGAAGAACACCTCCCACACCCGCACCCCCGCGCCCACCAGGGTGGCGGCGACGTGGGGCAGGTCGGCCACGGTGGAGCGCATGACCACCGTGTTCACCTGGACGACCAGGCCGCGCGCCAGGGCGGCGCGAAGCGCGGTCACCGAACGCGCATGCGTCCCCTCAACGCCGCGCAGGCGGTCGTGGCCTTCGGGGCCGGCGTCGATGCTGACGGACAGGCCGTGCACGCCCAAGGCGGCGAGGCGGTCCAGGGTGCGCTCGTTCAGGCGGTCGGTGGCGCTAGGCGAGACCGCCGTCACCAGGCGCAGGCTGTGGGCCACGGCCAGGAGTTCCTCGAGGTCCGGGCGCAAGAGGACGTCCCCGCCCGTGAACACCACCACCGGCGGGTGGGGGGCGAACTCCGCCGCCTGGAACAGGAGGTCGATGCCTTCCGCGCGGTCCAGCTGGCCGGGAAGGGGGTCGGGCTGGGCGCTGGCCCGGCAGTGGCGGCAGGCGAGAAGGCAGGCGCGCGTCGTCTCCCAGAACAGGAGGACGGGGTGGTCGGCGAAGCGCGGCTGGGCGGGGGGCGGCGTCTGGGCGCTCACGTCATCGGCACCTGGGTGCGCACCCGGTTCTCCAGGCGCGCCAGGATGTCGGGGAAGCTCGGGCCGGTGGCGGTGATGCCGTGGTTGCGCAGGCCGATGATCGTCCGCTCCGGGTGGGGGTCGCGGTCGAACAGGTCGGCCATCGCCTTGCCCATCTCCACCGTGCCGCACGGGTAGTTCACCTCGGTGGTGGCCACCCCGTCCACCCAGGCGTGGATGTGGATCATGGCGCCGATCTCGGGGTGGCGCTCGTACACCTGCCAGTGCTCGACGGCGTCCACCGACACCCTCAGGGGCGAGGCCCCCGGCGGCACGCTGATGCGCATGGCGTCGGCGTCGGGGTCGTAGCCCTTCACCAGGAGGACGTCCCTCCCCACCTGGCCGACCTTGCCCTTGTCGACGCCGCTGGCGCTCATCCAGAAGCGGTGGCGGTCGTGGCGCGCGCTCAGGTTGCCGTAGCTCAGGCCGCCGATGCCGAAGACGTGGCGAAGGTGGCGGTAGTCGTCCGGGCCGAGCATCTCCGCCACCGGGTAGGGGGCCGGGAAGAGGGCCCAGCGGTCCAGGGTGCGCGCCGCCTCCGCCAGCTCCCGCGTCACCTGGGTCCCCTGGGCCAGCTCGGGCTCCATGTCCTCGTCGAACACGTTGTCGATCACCAGGTGGGAGGTGGCCAGGGGGGCGATGCGGTCGTATACCGCCTCGAAGAAGGCGTCGCCGTCGGCCGTCGTCGCCCGCGCCGCCTCGTAGCAGCCGAGCTCGGGCGTCACCATGTGGGCGACGGGCCTGCCGTCGGGGCCCGGATGGCCGTACACGAGCAGGTTGGACAGCGACCGCACGAGCACGGGATAGGTGGCCCGCAGGACGTCGTCCGGCGTCGGCCCCTCCGCCACCCCGACCACGAACGTGGCCCGCGCCCGCCGCCGGAAGGGACGCGGGGCCTGGGGGCGCACGCGGTGGAAGACCAGGTTGGCCGCCTGGGGATCGTCGATCCGCTCGTGGCCGTGGCGCTCCATCGCCCGGGCGATGCCCACCTCCATTGCCTGGTGCCACGGCGAGTCGATGTCCTCGGGCACGAACGCGTAGCGCATCTCGTCCCTCCTCCGCTGCCCGGGCCGCGGCCGTGCGGCCGCGCGCCGGGCGCTCACGCGCAGGATACCCGCGCCGGCCGGCCCGAGGTATGGCCGGACGGCCGCGGTCCCATGGACCCAACGGCGGGGGGCGGACGGCCCCCGGCGCGGGCGGCCGGAACCAACGCCCGGGGCCCAACGGCCCCGGACGCGCGCCCATCGTTCCCGCGCCGGGCGCCCGATGGGTCGTACCGGCGGTCGGCCCGCGGGTGTTCCCTAAGGATGAAGCGCGAGGGCGCACCGGATGCGAAGGCGTCCGGAGACCGGCCGGAGGCCGAAACCTCAGACCGATGGACGACCGGGCGGGGCCGGCGCGCCTGAGCGGAACGGCTCCCGACCGAAGGGGGATGGCGTGTGTACGTAGCCGTGCTGCCCGAGAGCGCCGCCGGGGAGCGGCGCGTGGCCCTCGTGCCCGAGGGCGTGGCGGCCGTCGTGCGCGCGGGGCACCGCGTCGGCGTCGCCGCCGGCGCGGGCGCCGGCGCGGGCCTGGCGGACGCGGCGTACCGGGAAGCCGGGGCGGAGGTGGTGGAGCGCCCGGAGGATCTCCTGGCCCGTGCCGACGTGGCGGTGGCGGTGCGCCTGCCGGCGCCCGAGCTGGTGGCGAAGATGCGGCCGGGGAGCGTCCTCGTCGGCGTCCTCCAGCCCGTGGCCCAGGCCGAACGCATCGCCGCCCTGGCGCGCTCCGGCGTCGACGCCTACAGCCTCGACGCGTTGCCGCGCATCACGCGCGCCCAGGGCATGGACGTCCTCTCCTCGATGAGCACCGTCGCCGGGTACCGGGCGGTCGTGCTGGCGGCCGAGCTGAGCGGGAAGTTCTTCCCCCTGCTCATGACCGCCGCCGGCACCGTCGCCCCCGCCCGCGTCCTGGTGTTGGGGGCGGGGGTGGCGGGTCTCATGGCGGTGGCCACGGCGCGCCGCCTGGGGGCGGTGGTGCAGGCCTTCGACGCCCGCCCCGCCGTGCGCGAGCAGGTGGAGAGCCTGGGCGCTTCCTTCCTTTCGATGCCCGACCTGGTGCTGGAGGGGGCGGGGGGGTACGCGCGCGCCGCCGCCCAGGAAGAGGAGGCGCGCGAGCGCGAGATCCTGAGGCAGCCGGTGGCGGCGGCGGACGTCGTCATCACCACCGCCATGGTGCCGGGCGCCCCTGCGCCGCGCCTGATCGACGCCAGTGCCGTGGACGCCATGCGGCCCCAGAGCGTGATCGTCGACCTGGCGGCGGAGGCCGGGGGCAACTGCGAGCGCACCGTGCCCGGGGAGCGGGTGCGCACCGAGGGCGGGGTGATCGTGGTAGGGGACACCGACCTCGTCTCCCAGATGGCCTTGCCCGCCAGCCAGCTGTTCAGCCGCAACCTCGTCGCCTACCTCCAGCACCTGTGGGGGCAGGGGTTGGCCGACGGCCCGGACGGCCGCACGCAGCCGCCCCGCGGCGAGGACGAGATCGTGGCCGCCACGCGCATCACGGCCGGAGGCGAGGTCGTGCACGCCGCCACGCGCGAGCGCCTGGCGGCGGCCGCCGCCCGGTAGGCCCGCATCCTGGCGAGAGGGAAGGTGCTGCCCATGCACGGCGCGCTCATGCAGGAGCTGTTCGTGTTCGTCCTCGCCGTCTTCCTCGGTTTCGCCCTGATCACGAAGATCCCGTCCGTCCTGCACACGCCCCTCATGTCGGCCACCAACGCCATCCATGGCGTGGTCCTGGTGGGGGCGATCGTGGCCGCGGTGCTGACGCGCGGTCCCGCCCAGGTGGCGCTGGGCGTGGCCGCCGTCTTCCTCGGCACCCTCAATGTGGTGGGGGGGTATGTGGTGACCGATCGCATGCTCGAGATGTTCCGCAAGAGCCCGACGGGGGAGGCGGTGCGCCGTGGCTAGCGCGGCCGAGGCCGCCTACATGGCGGCGGCCGCCCTGTTTGTGGGCGGCGTGATGCTCCTTCGGGCGCCGGCCACGGCGCGGCGGGGGAACCTCCTGGCGGCGGGGGGGATGCTCATCGCCTTGGTGTTCACCCTCCTGGCCGTCACCCTGCGCCATACCGTGTGGTTGGCCGCGGCCTTCGTCGTAGGGGCGGCGGCGGGGGCGTACGTGGCCCGGGCCGTGAAGATGACCGCCATGCCGCAGCTGGTGGCCCTGTTCAACGGCATGGGCGGCGGGGCGGCGGCCCTCATCTCCCTGGACGAGGCGCTCTCCGCCCTCTCCCGCCACGCCCCCCTGGCGGCGGCCACGGCGGTGCCGGGCATGCTCACCCTCATCATCGGCTCGGTCAGCTTCGCCGGCAGCCTCATCGCCTTCGCCAAGCTGCAGGAGCTCATGACGGGCCGGCCCATCGTCTTTCCGGGCCAGAACCTCCTCAACGCCTTCCTCTTGGCGGTGGCGGTGGCCGCCGGCGTCCTGGCCGTGGCCGGCGCCCACCCGGTGCCGGCAGGCGTCCTCGTGGTGGGCCTCACCCTCCTGTCGGCCGTCCTGGGCGTCCTGTTCGTCTTGCCGGTGGGCGGCGCCGACATGCCGGTCATCATCTCCCTCCTCAACTCCCTTACCGGCTTGGCGGCGGCCGCCACCGGCTTCGTGCTGGAGAACGACGTGCTCGTCGTGGCCGGTGCCCTGGTGGGGGCCTCCGGTACCATCCTCACCGTCCTCATGGCCAGGGCCATGAACCGCTCCATCGCCAACGTCCTGTTCGGCGCCTTCGGCCAACTCCAGACCGGAGCCGGGCAGGGGGCGGAGGGCGTCGTGCGCCCCACCTCCCCCGACGAGGTGGCGGTCCTCCTCGCCTACGCGCGCCAGGTGGTCATCGTCCCCGGCTACGGCCTGGCCGTGGCGCGCGCCCAGCAGGAGGTGAAGGACCTGAGCGACGCGCTGGCGGCCCGGGGGGTGCAGGTGCTGTTCGGCATCCACCCCGTGGCCGGGCGCATGCCGGGGCACATGAACGTGCTCCTGGCGGAGGCCAACGTGCCGTACGACCGCCTGTACGAGCTCGAGCAGGTGAACCCGGAGTTCCCCCGCACCGACGTGGTGCTGGTGATCGGCGCCAACGACGTCGTCAACCCGGCCGCCCGCACCGACCCCACGAGCCCCATCTACGGCATGCCGGTCCTCAACGTGGACCAGGCGAAGACGGTGGTGGTGCTCAAGCGCAGCATGGCGCCAGGGTTCGCCGGCATCGACAACCCCCTGTTCGTGCGGGAGAACACCCGCATGCTGTTCGGCGACGCCCGCGCCAGCGTCGCCGCCCTCCTGCGCGAGCTGCGCGAGGTGGCCTAGGCGCGGGCCTCGCCCGCGGCGGCGGACCGCCGCGGGAGCGATGGGGAGGGGGTAGGGAAGGATGGGCACCCAACCGATCGTTCCGTCCCTGCGCCGGGCGGCCTCCCGGCCACAACCGGCGCCGCCCGCGGCCGCCGACGCCTGGCAGGCGATGACGGCCGAGCTCAAGCCGCCGCTCACGGCCGAGGAGGCGATGGCGGAGAGCTACCGCTGCCTTCTGTGCGGCGGCCCCTACGCCCAGGCCCCGTGCGTCGTCGCCTGCCCGTCGGAGGTCGACATACCGGGGTTCATCGCCGCCATCGGGGAGGGCGACGCCCGCCGCGCGGGGGAGATCGTCTTCGCCCACAACCCCTTGGGCGGCACCTGTGCCCGGGTCTGCCCCACGGAGGTCTTGTGCGAGGCGGCGTGCGTGCTCGTGCACGAGGGGCAGCGGGCGGTGGACATCGGCCGCCTGCAGCGCTACGCCACCGACGCCCTGCTCGCGGCGCCCGCCCCCTCCCCGGCGCCGGCCCCGGCCGGCCGCCGGGTGGCGGTGGTGGGCGCCGGGCCCGCGGGCATGGCCTGCGCCGCCCGGTTGGCCGAACTGGGGTACGCGCCGACGGTGTTCGACGAGCGTCCCGAGGAAGGCGGCCTGGTGCGCTACGCCATCGCCCCCTATCGGGAGCTCGCCGACCCCCTGCCGGCCGAACGGCGCCGCCTGGAGGCGCTCGGCGTGCGCTTCGTGTTCGGCCACCGCATCGACGGCCCCCAGGCGCTGCGCGCCCTGGAGGCGGAGTTCGACGCCGTCTTTTTGGGCGTGGGCATGGGGGAGGACAGCTCGGCCGGGATCGAGGGCGAGCACCTGCCGGGGGTGTGGACGTCGCTCCCCTTCATCGAGGCCATCAAGGCGGGGCGGCTGCCCGAGGTGGGGGCGCGCGTGGCGGTGATCGGCGGCAACACGGCCATGGACGTGGCGCGGGAGGCGGTGCGGCTGGGGGCGCGCGAGGTGACCGTGCTCTACCGGCGCACCGAGGCGGAGATGCCGGCCTTCCGCCACGAGGTGGAGGAGGCCAAGGCCGAGGGCGTGCGCTTCTCCTGGCTGACGGCGCCGCTCCGGTTCGTGGGGCGTGACCGCCTGGAGGCGGTGGAGTGCCGCTACATGCGCCTGGGGGAGCCCGACGCCTCGGGTCGGCGCCGTCCCGAGCCTGTGCCGGGGACGGAGTTCCTCCTCCCCGTCGACACGGCCGTGGAGGCCATCGGCCAGAGGCCGCGGGCCGAGTTCGCGCAGTGGATCGAGGGGCTTCGCTTCGAGGGCGGGCGCATCGCCTGCGATCCGGCCACGGGCCAGACCGACAACCCCCGTTACTTCGCCGGCGGCGACGACGTGAACGGGGGCGACACGGTGGTGGAGGCGGTGCGCTGGGGCAAGGCGGCGGCCGAGGGCATCGACCGCTACCTGCGCGCCGGGGGGAGCGGGCGATGAGCGCGGCAGAGGCGGTCGACCTGGCGCCCGGCGGCGCGCCGCCTGCGTTGGCGCCCGAGGCCACGGTGCGCTACCGCCAGGGCACGAGCGCCTTGGTGGTGCGCCGCGCCTACTGCAAGGGGTGCGACCTGTGCGTCCAGGCCTGCCCGAGCCGCATCCTCGCCTTGGACGAAGAGGAGCGCGTGTACGTGACCGACATCGACCGCTGCCTGTTCTGCGGCGCCTGCGCCGGGCGCTGCCCGGACTTCGTCTTCGTCCTCGAGCGGGAGGGGAGGGGATCGCTGTGGCGCTGAGGCTGGTCATGGGCAACGAGGCGGTGGCGCAGGGGGCGCTGGCGGCCGGGTGCGACTTCTTCGCCGGCTACCCCATCACCCCCGCCACCGAGATCCTGGAGGAGATGGCGCGTCTTCTGCCCCCGCGGGGCGGCGTCTTCCTCCAGATGGAGGACGAGCTCGGGGCCATGGCCGCGGTGATCGGCGCCGCCTGGGGCGGTGCCCGGGCCATGACCGCCACCTCGGGTCCCGGCTTCACCCTCATGCAGGAGCACATCGGCTACGCCGCCATCACCCAGACCCCGTGCGTGGTGGTAGACGCGCAGCGCTCCGGCCCGTCCACGGGCCAGCCCACGCTCCCCTCCCAGGGGGACGTCATGCAGGCCCGCTTCGGCACCCACGGCGACCGCCCCGCCCTCGCCCTCACCGCCTCGTCGGTGCGGGGGGCGTACGACCGCACGCGCCTCGCCTTCACCCTGGCGGAGCGCCACCGCCTGCCCGCCGTCCTCCTCCTGGACGCCGTGGTCTCCCACATGCGCGAGCCGGTCGACCTACCCCCGCCGCCGCCGCCCGCGCGCCGCACCTTCGCTGCTCTCCCTTCTGGCGCGCCCCGCTTCGGCCCCCGCGCCCCCTTCGTGCCCTTCGGCGTGGGGGAGCCGACGGTGGTGACCGGGCTGGCGCACGGGCCGACGGGTGCGACGGGAGGGGGGAGCGGCGCCTTCACCGCCGACACCCTGCGGGCGGTGGGCGAGGCCCTGGCGGCCGACCCCGACGTGGCGGCGGCGGTGGAGGCGTACCGGACCGAGGACGCGGACCTCCTCCTGGTGGCCTTCGGCATCACCGCCCGGGCGGCGCGGGAGGCGGTGGACCGCCTGCGCCGGGAGGGGACGCGGGCGGGCCTGTTGGACCTCGGGGTGCTGTGGCCCTTCCCCGCCGCGGCGGTGGCCCAGGCGGCGGAGCGCGCCCGCGCCGTGGTGGTGGCGGAACTCAACCTGGGCCAGCTCACCCTGGCGGTGGAGGCGGCGGTGGCCGGGCGCGCCCCCGTCTACCCCCTCCTGCGCGCCGACGGCGGCCTGCTCGAACCGGAGGCGATCTCCCGCTTCGCCCAGGGCGCGGCGACGGGCGAGGCGCGGGCGGCGAAGGAGGCGATGGCCGGTGCCTAGGCTCGGTGTGGATGTCGATTGCTACCTGAAGACCGAGGCCCTGCCCACGGTGTGGTGCCCGGGGTGCGGCAACGGCACGGTGGTACAGGCGCTGGCCCTGGCCCTGGCGCGCCTCGGGCGCCCACCCGAAGAGGTGGCCGTAGTGGGGGGCATCGGCTGCAGCGGGCGCACGCCCTTCTACGTGCGCACCCACGCCATGCACACCACGCACGGGCGCGCCCTCGCCTTCGCCACCGGCCTCAAGCTGGCCCGGCCCTCGCTCACGGTGGTGGTGGCCACGGGGGACGGGGACCTTTTGGCCATCGGCACCAACCACTTCCTCCACGCCGCGCGGCGCAACGTCGACCTCACCGTCCTCCTGTTCAACAACGGCATCTACGGCATGACCGGGGGGCAGATGGCGCCCACCACGCCCGAGGGAGGGCGGACCACCACCTCCCTCGCCGGCAGCGCCGAGCGACCCTTCGACGCGGTGGAGCTGGCCATGGCGGCGGGAGCGACGTACGTCGCCCGCACCACCACCTTCGACATGCAGGAGCTGCCCCTGCGCATCGAGGAGGCGATCCGCCACCCGGGCTTCGCCCTGGTGGAGGTGATCACCCAGTGCCCCACCTACTTCGGCCGCCTCAACCGCATCGGCGAGGCACCCGAGATGCTCCTGTGGGAGCGCGACCACACGGAGGACCTCCATGGCGCCGGGGAGGGGCTGGCGCTACCCGCCCTAACGACCGGCGTCTTCCGGCAAGAGCGGCGTACCGAATACACGGAGGCGTACCGCGCCCTGTGCGCCGCCCGGGGGGGACGATACGGTGACGAGTGAGCGCGACGCCGTGCGCATCCGCCTCACCGGCCGGGGCGGGCAGGGGATCATGCTGGCCGGCGCCATCCTGGCCGAAGCGGCCATGCGGGACGAGCGGTACGTGACCGAGACGCAGGAGTACGGGCCGGAGGCGCGCCTGGGGGCGACGAAGGCCGACCTGGTGGTGGCGAATCGGCCCATCGCCTTCCCCGACGTCGTCCGGCCCGACCTCCTCCTGTGCCTGTCGCGCCCCGGCTACCTGAAGTACGGGCGGGGCGTGGCACCCGGCGGCCTCATGGTAGTGGACGACCGCATCGCCGTGGAGGAAGACACCACGGCCGAGGGGGCGGCGGTGGTCCGCCTTCCCCTGCGCCGCACGGCGCGCGAGCTGGGCGACGAGATCGCCACGAACATCGTCGGCCTGGGCGCCCTGGCGGCCCTGTCGGACGTGGTGAGCGAACAGGCGCTGGCGGCGGCGGTGGCGGCGCGTACCAAGCCGGAATTCGCCGACCTCAACGCCCGCGCCGTGGCGGCCGGGCTGGCGCTGGGCCGGGAGGCGAGGCGGGGGGGGCGGTCGGCGGCCGCCTCGTGAAGCGTGCGGGGAGGTGGCGGCGATGGTGGAGATCCGTTGGCACGGCCGCGGTGGCCAGGGGGCGAAGACGGCGTCGCAACTCCTGGCCCTGGCCCAGATGCGCGCCGGCCTGGAGGTGCAGGCCTTCCCCGAGTACGGGCCGGAGCGTACGGGTGCGCCCATGCGCGCCTACAACCGCGCCGACCGCCGACCCATCCGCCGGCACGACGGCGTGACGCGGCCGGACGTGGCGGTGGTGCTGGACGACTCCCTGTTGGGGGAGGAGGCGGTGGCGGCGGGGCTCGGGCCGGGCGGCCTCCTGTTGGTGAACACCCGCCTGGGGGAGGAGGCGGTGCGCCGGGCCACGGGCCACACGGGCCCCGTCGCCTGCCTGGACGCGGACGGCATGGGGCGCGCCCACGGCGCCCGCTACGCCAACCCGGTGCTGGTCGGGGCGTTGGCCGCCCACCTGGGCGACGTGCCCCTGGAGGAGCTGCTCGCCGCCGCCTCCGAGTTGTGGGGGGGGCGCCTGTCCGGCCAGGCGCTGGCCGCCAACCAGGCGGCGGCGGCGGCCGGCTTCGCCTGGGCGGAGGGGAGGAGATGGGCATGGGCGGGGTGACGGCCGAGGGGTTCGTCCCCTTCTCTCTCCCGGGCGGGCGCGTGGCGCCCACCCCGGAGCGCAGGCCGCGCACGGGCGGCTGGCGCACGGGCCGGCGCCCGGAGGCCGACCTGAGCCGGTGCGTGAACTGCCTTTTGTGCTGGGCCTACTGCCCGGACCGGGCGATCCGGGTGCGCGGCGGCACCTTCCTCGGCATCGACGACGACCTGTGCAAGGGGTGCGAGATCTGCGTCGCCGCCTGCCCGACGGGGGCGCTCGCCATGGTGGCGGAGGCGGCGGGGGAGGGGGCGACGGGCGATGGCATCTGACGGGGCCCGCAGCGCCGCGGTGGCCGGCGCCGATGCGCCCGCCGAGGGGCGGGTCGCCGCCCGGCGTCTGCTCACCGGCGCCCAGGCGGCGGCGGAGGCCATGCGCCAGATCGACCCCGACGTGGTGCCGGTCTACCCCATCACGCCGCAGACGCCGATCATCGAGGCCTTCGCCCGCCACCTGGCGGAGGGGCGCGTCCACGGCGAGATGGTGCACGTGGAGTCGGAGCACTCCGCCATGAGCGCCGCCGTGGGAAGCGCCCTGGCGGGGGCGCGCACGATGACCGCCACCGCCTCCCAGGGTCTGGCCTACATGGTGGAGGTGCTCTACCTCGCCGCGTCGCTTCGGGCGCCCATCGTGGTCGCCGTCGGAAACCGCGCCCTTTCCGGTCCGATCAACATCCACGGCGACCACTCCGACGCCATGCTGGCGCGCGACAGCGGCGCCGTTCAGCTGTTCGCGGAGAACGCGCAGGAGGCGTACGACCTCATGCTGTGCGCCCCCCGACTGTGCGAGCACCCTGAGGTACGCCTGCCGGCCCTGGTGGGGCAGGACGGCTTCACCATCAGCCACAGCGCGGAGCCGGTGGCGCTCCTGGAGGACGCCGAGGCGCAGGCCTTCGTCGGCCCCTACCGGGAGGAGGACGCGCTCTTGGACGTCGACCGCCCCCTCACCCACGGCGCGTTCGCCATGCCCGACGCCTACTTCGAGATCAAGGTGGAGCAGGCGAAAGCGTTGGAGCGGGCGGAGGGCGTATGGGCGGAGACGGCCGCCGCCTACCGCCGGCTGAGCGGCCGGGACGTGGCGGCGGTGGAGGCGTACCGCCTGGAGGGGGCGGGGCGCGTCCTGGTGGCCATGGGTTCGGCGGCGGGCACGGCCAAGGACGTGGTGGACGAACTCCGCGCGCGGGGGGAGGACGTGGGGCTCCTCAAGATCCGCCTCTTCCGCCCCTTTCCGCGCGCTCGCATCGCCGCCCTGTTGTCCGGGGCGACGGCGGTCGGGGTGCTCGACCGCGCCCTGTCGCCCGGCGGCTGGCCCCCCCTCTACGCCGAGGTGGCCGCCACCCTCGCCGGGCAGGTACGGGTGCAGAGCTTCGTCGCCGGGCTGGGCGGGCGCGACGTGGGACCGGAGGAGATCCACGCCTTGTTCGCCGCCCTGGGCGGCGCGGGCGGGCAGGAGAGCGTCTACCTCGGGCTCGGCAGGGGGGGGTGGCGATGAACGCGGATGCGGTGCGCCTGCGCGACCTGGCCCGGCGGGAGGAAGCCGCGCCGCGCTTTCTGGGCGGCCACGCCCTGTGCGCAGGGTGCGGTATCCCCGTCGTCGTGCGCACGGTGCTCAACGCCATCGAGACGCCGGTGGTGGTGGTGAACGCCACGGGTTGTCTGGAGGTGGCCACCACGCGCTACCCGGGCACGGCCTGGAATGTGCCTTGGCTGCACGTGGCGTTCGAGAACGCCGCCGCTGTGGCGAGCGGGGTGGAGACGGCGGAGCGGGTGCTCAGGCGGCGCGGGCGCCTCGCCGGGGAGCGGCCCACGGTGGTGGTGTTCGCCGGCGACGGCGGTACGTACGACATCGGCCTGCAGGCCCTGTCCGGGGCCCTGGAGCGCGGGCACCGCCTCGTGTACGTGTGCTACGACAACGAGGCGTACATGAACACGGGCATCCAGCGCTCCTCCGCCACCCCGGCCGGGGCCCGCACCACGACCACGCCCGTCGGTCCCGACGCCCTGGGCAAGGCGCAGCGGCGCAAGGACCTCACCGCCATCGTAGCCGCCCACCGCATCCCCTACGTGGCCCAGGCCGCCATCTCCCACGTCCAGGACCTGGCGGCCAAGGCGCGGCGGGCGGCCGCCGCCGACGGGCCGGCGTTCCTCAATGTCCTAAGCGCCTGCCCGCTCGGGTGGGGGACACCGACGCGCGACAGCATCCTGTCCGTCCGCCTCGCCGTCGACAGCCGCTACTGGCCCCTGTTCGAGATCGTGGACGGCCGCTACCGCCTCACGTACGAGCCGGCCCGGGCCGTGCCCGTGTCCGAGTGGGTGGGCGGGCAGGAGCGCTTCCGCCACCTTGCCGCCCATCCGGAGATGCTGGCGGCGCTGCAGGCGGAGGTCGACGACGCCTGGCGGCGCCTTCGGGACCAGGTGGCGCGGGACGACGCCCGATCCGCCTGAGCTCGCCTCCCCCGTCCGCGCCGGCGGGGCGTGACACGAGGGGCGGGATGAGGTACGCTTCGTGTGTACCGTGTGTCATGGTACGCACAGACACTTCCGTAGGGGGACGGCGATGTGGTTTCGCGTGGACCCGCGTTCCCCCACGCCTGTCTACCGCCAGGTGGTGGAGGGCGTGAAGGAGGCGGTGGCCAAGGGGGTGCTGGCGAGCGGTGAGCGCATGCCCTCGGTGCGCGAGCTGGCGGCGCGCATGACCCTCAACCACAACACGGTGGCGCGCGCCTACCAGGAACTCGTCCGGGAGGGCGTGATCGAGGTGGTGCAGGGACGCGGCGCCTTCGTCTCCCCCCGCCCTCCACCCCTGGACCGCGAGCGGCGCGTCGCCGCCCTGCTCGCCGCCCTTCGGCCCGTCGTGCGGGAGGCGCGCTACCTGGAGATGGAGGACGAGGAGGTCGTGGACCTGGTGCGCCGGGCGCTGGCCGACTGGCGCCAAGGGAGGGGAGGGGAGGGTGCGTGAACGACGCCGTGCGCATGGAGGGCGTGACCAAGACCTATCGCGGCCGGCCGGCGTTGTCGGCCGTCGACTGGCGGGTGCCGGCGGGCAGCCTCTACGCCCTCATGGGGGCGAACGGGGCGGGCAAGACGACGCTCCTGCGCCTTGCGCTCGGCCTTGTCTGGCCGGACGCGGGCACGGTCGCCGTCCTGGGCGAGCGCCTGGGACGGGAGAACGCGCGCCTGCGCGAGCGCGTCGTATACGTGGCCGGAGGGCGCTCCGTCCTCCCCGGCCTGCGGGTGGAGGAGTGGCTGCGCTACGCCTCCCTCCTCTACCCGCGCTGGGACGACGGGCGCGCGGGGCGGATCCTGGACGCCCTCGGCGTCGGGCGGCGGGCGTTGGTGGGCGACCTGTCGGCGGGCCTGCAGACCGCCTTGCAGATGGCGGCGGGGGTCGCCGCCCGGCCGGAGCTATTCCTCCTGGACGAGCCGGCGGGCGGCCTCGACCCGGTGCTGAAGGACCAAGTGCTGAGGCTCCTCGTGGACATGGCCGCCGACCTGGGCACGACCGTCGTCGTCGCCACCCACCAGCCGGCAGACGCGGAGCGGCTGGCGGAGCGTGTGGCCGTGCTGTACGCGGGCCGCATCGTGCTCGAGGGGGAGATCGACGCGGTCAAGGCCAGCGTCCGCCGCCTGCAGGTGGTCTTCTCGCAGTCGTGGCCCGAAGGCTTGGCCGCCGACCCCAGGGTGTTGGCGGTGGAGAGGCGGGGACGGGTGGGGCTCGTCACCGTGGGCGAGGACGCAGAGGCGGTGGCCGAACTGTGCCGCCAGGCGGGGGCCACGCTTGTGGAGGGCGTGGACACCGACCTGGCCGAGGTGGTGCGGGTGGTGCTGGGCAAGGAGGGGTACGGTGTATCCGCCGGGTGGGAGTAGGGGGGCGGGGCGTGTCGCAGCCTTGCCACAGGCGGTGGTGTATCGCGAGGTGAGGGTGAACCGCGGCGTGTACGGGCTCGCCCTGGCCGCCCTCCTGGCCCCCTGGGCGCTCGCGCTCTGGCTCTCCCTGTCCGCGCCGCAACCTGCCCTTGCCCTGTCGTTCTTGGTGCGGGGCTACGCCGGCATGGGCGGCGTCCAACTCTACCAGGTGGCCGTGGCGGGGCTCTTCGGCATCGGCGTCGTCGCCCACGATCGGTGGCAGGGGGGCCTGGTCGACGTCCTGGAGGGACCGGTGCGCAGGCGCGACCTGTGGCTGGCCAAGGCGGGTGTGGGCGCGCTTGTGGTGCTGGCGGCGTCGGCGGCCGTGGCAGCGGCCATGGTCGCGGCGGGCGTGGCGACGGGCCTGGGCGGGATGGTGGGCGGGGTTCTTCTCACGACCTCGAGTCGAGTGGGCGCCCAGCTGGCCATGTTCGCCCTCGCCCTCGCCCTAGGCGGCGCCATGGCCCCTGCCTACGCCTTCGCGGCCACCCTCGTGTGCGCCGCCCTCCCCGCCCTCCTGGGCTCGCTTGTGGCCACGCTCTTCGTCCCGCTCTCCTACGCCTACGGACCGCTGCCCGCCGCCGGCCCCCCGTTGCCGGTGCGGTGGGCGCTCGACCTGTCCACCTTCCTCCCGAGCCTGTCGCCCCTGGCCCCATTGGGCGGCTTGTGGCTCCCGCTCGCCGCCCACGCCGCCTGGTTCCTCGCCTGCACCCTCGGGCTGGTCGCGCTCGGGCTCAGGTGGTGGGAGGCCGCTCCGTACGAACGCCTGCGCGACGCCTTCTTCCACCCGGTCCTCTGGGGTGTGTACCGGCTCTTCCTCGCTCTCGCCACGGGGTTCGTCGCCTACGTTGTCATCGCCCGTGGGACGGGGAGGGGCGTCGCCTTCGCCGTCACCTACGGCCTTCTCTCGTTCCTGGCCTGGCTGGGCTGGGGCGCATGGTGGCGGCGCCGCGGGGCCGCCGGCGGCCGCGAGGCCTAGGAGCCTGTAGGGGTAACACGGCGGACCGGGTCGGCCGAGCCCAGGGAGTGGGGGGCGGCCAGACACGGGGGCGAAGCTTCGCACGGCGGCGCGAGAACGCGGTCTTCCTCGGACCGCCAGGGTCCGCTACGAGCGTGGAGCGGCGATCCTGACGGCGAACGGCAACGATCGGGAGTGGGGGCAGGCGTTCCACGACTCGGTGCGGGCGACGGCGGTCCTGAACCGGATGTTGCGCCGCTCGGTGGCGGGCAACATGAAGGGGGGCCAGAGCCACCGGTTCTCCCCGGGGGGTTCCCCTGTGGCGCTCCATCGTGATGTTGGCAGGTGGCGACATGTCGGCCCGCGTTCCCACTCGCCCGGGGTGAGCGAAGGTCAGGTTTACCAGATGACCTCCACACGGTAGACCCGAAGCGCCGGGTCTGCGCTCAACAGTGGGAGCCCCTCCACCATGGCCTGGGCCATCAACAGCCGGTCGAAGGGATCCCGGTGATGGAGAGGAAGGCGGGCCACTCGGAGGGTATGGCCCAATAGGACGGGCAACACCTGCAGTCGGTTCACTTCCACCTGCTGGCGTACGACGTCTTCGAGATCCTTCCCCTCAGACAGCACAAGACGTCCCAAGCCCGCCTTGATCGCGATCTCCCACGTGCTGGCGGTACTGAGAACAACTTCGTTTTCCGGCGCAGCGATGGTACGCCGAGCATGCGCGGAGAGGCGCGGATCGTCGGTGATCCATCACAACAAGGCGTGGGTGTCGAGTAGCAGTCTCACCGCTCGAACGCCCTCAAGAGTTCCTCTGGCAGGGGGGCGTCGAAGTTCGGTGCCACATGGATCAGCCCCCGGGCGCCGCCAGGACGGCGCGGTGCCGCCTCGTCCAGGCTCGTGAGGCGAGCGATGGGCTTACCCGCCCTGGCGATGATCACGTCTTCTCCTTGCCGCACCGCCTCCAGTAACTGAGAAAGGTGCGTCTTGGCCTGGTGCACGTTCACTGTCCGCGCCATTGTTCCACCCCCCAAAGCCTGACTAAGTCTAGCGACTTAGTCACATGACTTCCACCCGTGAGCATTCTCTTTGAGGGCGTTGGATGGGAGCAGTGATGCCTGCGGCCGAATGCACTGGGCAGCGGCGAGGGAGATGGCCTGGCGCTCATACGATGCACGCATGAGCCCACCTCCCAACATCGGCGGCACCTCCAGATCTGGAACGATCCAGGAAGGTGGTTTCGAGGGGGGGTCAATTCGATTCCGGCCCACCTGGGTCAACGGACAACCGGCCGCTACACGTACGGCCAGGCCACTTTCGCGGAAGGGGGTGCCAAGCGCCCGCCTGTCGAGAGAGGTTACCACGGATGCGTCGCGTCGCTAAGTGTATCTACGCGAGTACACCACCCAAATGGCCGAACACCGGGGCCGCCCCCGTTGGGAGCGGCCCCGGCATCGCGAGCGGTTGGCGTTACTTGGTGGGCGCCCAGTCGTAGCAGTTCCAGGTGTCGATCATCCAGGGGTTGGGGACGTAACCCGTCATGTCGATCGAGGTGTCGATCTCCTGCGGGCTGTACAGGAACAGCTGCGGCAGCTGGTCGTGGATGATCACCTCGGCCTGGCGCAGGGTCTTCTGGCGCTGGGCCTGGGTGGTCTCGGTGTTCGCCTGGGCGAACAGCTTGTCCAGGGCCGGGTCGGAGAAGTTCCCGTAGTTGTTCACGCCGCCCGTACCGTACATGGGCTGCATGCCCGCCTCCGGGTCGAGGCCCTCCGCGTACTCGAACTCGCCCATGTCCCATCCCTTACCGGAGGGCAGGACGGTGCCGAAGTAGGCGTTGGCCGGGTAGTCCTTGATGATCACCTGCACGCCGATCTGCTTGAACCAGAACTGGATGAGCTCCTGGTCCAGGGCGCGCCAGGGGTTGTTGGCCGTGGTCGAGTACACGAGGGTGAACGTCTTGCCGTTCTTCTGCAGGTACCCGTTCGGGCCCATCTTGAAGCCCTGGGAGAGAAGGATCTGCTTCGCCTTGGCGAGGTTGAACGGGTAGGGCTTGAGGTTCGGGTTGTGGGCCCAGGAGTCCGGCGGCTGGTCGGCGGCGGCCGGCACGGCGTGGCCGAGCCACACCTTCTGGATGAGGGCCTGGGTGTTGATCGCCATCTGCAGCGCCTGGCGCACCTTCACGTTCTGCAGGAACGGGTTGCGCAGGTTGAGCTGGATGCCCTCCCAGGCCGGCTGCACGGTGAAGTGCACCGTAGCCCCGGGGATGGCCTGCAGCTGCTTCACCTGGGTGATGGAGTTGAAGTAGTAGACGTTGATCGAGTGGCTCTGGGCGTCGGCCAGGAGGGTGTTCTCATCCGGGACGACCTCGAACACGATCTCCTTTGCCTTGGGCTTGGGACCGAACCAGTGCGGGTTGGGGACGACGGTGATCGACGTGCCCGGGATCCACTGCTTGAACTCGAACGGCCCGTTGGTGATCGTCGGGTCGTGGTTGTACGCGGCCGAGTTGGCGGCCTTGCCGGTGAGGTGGGCGAAGACCGCAGCCGGCACGATGCCCGGGTAGTCGGTGGCGAAGATGTCCGCCACGAGGGGCTGGAACGGCTGCTTGAGGATGACCTGGAACTTGTAGGGGTTGATCACCTTGATGTTCTGGATGTCGCTCCAGCCCACCGTGGAAGCGGCGACGAAGCCGGGGCTCATGACGAGCTTCCAGGTCGCCACCACGTCGGCCGCCGTGAAGGGCGTACCGTTGTTCCACGTTGTGTGCTTGAGGGTGAACGTGTACACCTTGCCGCCGTTCGTGATCGTGGGCAGCGAGGTGGCGATGAGCGGGATGATCTTCCCCTGCGGGTTCGTGTAGTACAGGTTGGCGAACAGGGTGGTCATCACCATGTCGCCGAAGGTCATGGTCGGCCCCGCCGCGGGGTTGAGCAGGTTGGGCTCCTCGAAGATGCCGTCGACGATGACGCCGTTGCCGGGTTTCACGCTGGCGCGGTGGGTCTGGGCCAGGGCCTGCGGGGCCATCGTGCCCAGCGCGCCCACCACGAGGCTGGCGCTGGCCAGGGCCGCGCCGACCTTCCCCAAGAGGGTGCGCGTCATGCCCGTCTCCTACCTCCTTGCACACTCGGGTCGAAGCTCGAGGCCCGGGCAGGGCCAAGTCGGGCGCGCGCGGCACCCCCGGCCGCGGGCGCGGTGGAAGCGGACGCACGGCACCGGGCCGGCGGCGGCTGCTCGACGACGCAGGTCAGCCCCTTCTGGCACTCGTTGGCCGCGTTGCACGGCTCGGCCTCGCCCCGCGGACCCGCCCGCCACCACCCTCCCCCCTCCCCCACCCGCTTGCACCCGCAGGCCACGGTGTCGACGCCGCTGACGTTTGACGAGTTGGCAGCCGGGGTGTCCCCCGAACAATTCACGGTGTTGACCGTACCCAGGCGCGTTCAACGTTTTGGCGACCTGATGCAAGTGGGTCCCCCTGCGCGCTTACAGCCCATCCTCAGCTTTTTACGGCGGCACAGCCGTTTCGCGTGACCACCGCGCGCGACCCCAGGGTTTCGAGTATAATCGGGGTGTTGCCAAAGGAGGGAACGGTATGCAACCCGCATTCGCCATCATCGGCGGCACGGGTGTGTACGACCCAGCCCTGCTGGAGGGGGCACAGGTACAGTTGGTCGAGACACCCTACGGGTCTGTCCAGGTCACGGTGGGCCGCTACCACAATCAAGATGTGGCCTTTTTACCGCGTCACGGCGCAGGTCACAGCGTTCCCCCGCACAGGGTGAACTACCGCGCCAATCTGTGGGCGTTGAAACAATTAGGGGTCAGCCAAGTGTTGGCCACGGCTGCCGTAGGATCACTGCAACACACTTATGAGCCAGGCTCGTTGGTGTTGGTCGACGGTTTTTTGGACTTTACCAAATCCAGGCCCATCACGTTTTTTGACACGGGTCCTGTCGTCCACGTCGATATGACGGACCCGTACTGCGGCCGGTTGCGCGCGCAACTGCGCGCGGCAGCAGGGCGTTTGGGTCTGACGTTGCACGACGGCGGAACCTACGTATGTACGGAAGGCCCGCGTTTCGAGACACCGCAGGAAATCCGGTTTTACCAGTCGATTGGCGGTGCCGTGGTGGGCATGACGTCTGTCCCGGAGGTCGTGCTGGCCAAGGAAGCGGAGCTGTGTTACGCCTGCGTCTGCATGGTCACCAACTATGGTGCCGGCATCAGCCCGACACCTTTGACACACGAGGAAGTGGTGGCGGCGATGGCAGCCAATGTTCACCGCATTCGCCAGCTGTTTTTCACCGTGATTGAAGCCGGTGAACATACGCGCGACTGTCGCTGCCCTCAGGCGGTGCAAGGCCAACGGCCGCTGGGGCCAGAGAAAGGGGAGAGCGCACACTGAAGGCACTGGAATGGACGGGGGATGGCTTGCGCTTGCTCGACCAGACCCGTTTGCCACAGGCCCAGGTTTGGTTGACGTGCCGGCAAGTGGAGGATGTAGCAGAGGCGATTCGCCAGATGCGCGTGCGCGGTGCGCCGGCCATTGCCGTAGCGGCCGCTTTTGGCGTCGCCTTGGCGGCGCGCCAAGCAGCCGCCAAGGGAGCGACGGTTGCAGCCGTCCGCGCTGCCGCCGCAGCGGCCAGTCAGGAGTTGGCACAGACGCGGCCCACGGCTGTACAGCTGTTTGCAGTCTTAGCGGCATTGCGACAAGTCTGGGAAGACCCTGGCGTGGACAGCGGACAGGCACTGGCTGAACACATTACGCGGGCGGCCGAGCGTTTGGCGAAGACGGATAGCCAGGTCAACCGCAAGATTGGGGATTGGGGAGCACAGCTGTTTGACCGGCCTGTGCGCATCTTGACGCATTGCAATACTGGAGCGCTGGCCACTGTGGAGTATGGCACGGCGTTGGGCGTCATTCGCTCTTTGCACCGCGAGGGGAAGTTGGCTGGCGTGTGGGTGGACGAGACCCGTCCGTTTTTGCAAGGTGCACGATTGACCGCTTTTGAGCTGCTACAGGAAAACATCCCTTTTCATCTGATTACAGACAGCACGGCGGCGGTGCTGATGCGCGCCGGTCAAGTGGACGCCGTGGTGGTGGGAGCGGATCGCATAGCGGTCAATGGGGACACGGCGAACAAAATCGGCACGTATGGACTGGCGGTCCTCTGCCGCTACCACGGTATTCCATTCTACGTTGCAGCGCCGATGGCCACCATTGACCCGTCAGCGGCCAACGGACAGGCGATCCCGATTGAAGAGCGCGCCGCACACGAGGTGACTGAGGTGTTAGGTCAACCCATTGCGCCAGCGGGGACTCCGGTCTGGCACCCTGCGTTTGATGTCACGCCTGCGGACCTGATCACCGCCTTGATCACCGAGCATGGGGTGCTCGCCCGCCCCAACGAGCGTCGGATCCGCGATTGGTTGGCATTGCAGGACGCTGCCGCGGCAGGGGCAGGGGAGGGCGACGTATGAAGACGGTTTTGGAAGTTGGTGGCTTGCTCCAAGACGACCAGCACATTATCGACGGACCTGCCTACCTGGTGATGTCGGACGGGTTGATTGAGGCGGTAGGGGCAGGCACTTACCCAGGAGACCCGGCCGCGGTTTTGCGGGTTAAACGGCCCCACCACCTGGCCATTCCCGGTTTGGTCAACTCCCATGGTCACGCCGCGATGACTTTGCTGCGCGGGGCAGGCGACGACCTACCCTTGCACGCCTGGCTAGAAGAGCGGATTTTTCCTTTAGAAGCCAAACTGACCGGGGAAGCGGTGTACTGGGGAACCCTGCTCGCCTGCTGGGAAATGCTACGGTCCGGCACCACCTGCTTCGTAGATATGTACTTTTTTATGCACGATGCGGCCGCGGCGGTGGTGGAGAGCGGTATGCGCGGTGTGTTGTCGTGGGGAATGGTGGGCTTGGATGAGGGCAGCCGTCGGCAAGGCCTGGCCAACGCGCGCGCCTTTGTCGCACGCTGGCAGAACGCAGCCGATGGGCGGGTGACCACCACCCTCGGGCCTCACGCTCCGTACACCTGTCCGCCCGACTTTCTCAGCGAGGTGGCCGAGCTCTCGGCAGAGTTGGACGTCCCTGTGCAGATCCACCTGGCTGAGACGCGGCGCGAGGTCGCCGAATGCGTCCAGCGGTACGGCTGTACGCCCATTCGCTTGGTGGAGCGCTGCGGGTTAGGTGAACGCCCCTTGTTGGCAGCCCACTGTGTCCATCTTACTGACGACGATATGGAGGTGCTGCGGCAACGCGACGTCCGGGTCGCGCACAACCCGCAGTCCAACCTAAAGTTGGCCTCTGGCGTCGCCCCGCTACCGCGCTTGCTGCAGGCAGGCGTGACGGTGGGGTTGGGCACCGATGGGGCGGCAAGCAACAACAACCTTGATC
>JAILZS010000049.1 GCA_023512375.1 Bacillota bacterium
CGATCGCCCGCTCGCGCCTTGGCATTCCCTCGCACGACCACGGTACCGCCGCGCATTCCGGCCGTCTCACCGGGGAGCGGCCCACCGAGGCGTTCGCCGGCATCGCCGATGATCTCGATCGCGCCGCCCGTCATGCCCGATGCGGCCCAGGGCCCCGTGCTGCCATGGATGATCAGCCGCCCACCCGCCATCCGCCGGCCGGCCCGCGCGCCGACGCTGCCGTCAACGCGGATCTCGCCCCCGGTCATGCCCTCTCCGATGCGGTCAAGTCGCTCGCATGAGCCCTCGATGCGGATGCTGTCCGCCTCTCCCATCGTCACGCGGAAGACGTCGCCCACGGTGACGCGCTCGCGCCTGGTCTGCACCTCGAGACGCTCGATCTCGGCGGCCGAAAGGCCGGCGAGCCGGTGCGGCAGCAGCACCGCAAGGTCGAGCCGCTGATCAGGAACCGCCCGCAGCGTCAGCACCAGCGGTTTCACGGCAGCAGGTCCTTCAGCTTGAAGTGATGCGGCCCGAGCCGGCCGCCGTAGTTGCCGGCACCGACGCGCAGCGCGCCGCGCTCGGGTCCGAGCTCGATGATGGCGCGCAGCCCGGCACGCATCGCGGCCGCGACCGCTTCCGGCGTCAGCCCGTCGATGACGATTTCGAGCACGGCACCGACGTCCGGATCGAGAGCGCTTGCGACCGCGCCGCGCAGCGTCGGACAATAGGCCTCGTTGATCGAGGCGGAGACCCCCTTGTACTTGGAGCCGACCTTGGAGCCCGAGCGCACGATGCCGCCCGGAAAAGGCGTGATCACATCCGGCACGGCAGCGATCGCGCGGACCGCGGCGGCAGCCGCCGCAAGCGCGGTGCGCTGCGTGCGCCCCATCACCAAGAGATTGCCGCCGCCGACGGCCTGTTTCGTGACGCCTGTCGTCGCTTCGCAGACGAACTCACCGTCCATCACCGGCAACCGCCAATAGTGTTTGCCGCCCACGCGCTTCGAGATCTGCCAGCCGTCGGCGAAATAGCGCAGCGCGCTGCCCAAGGGCCAGGCGGCGGCCAGGGCGCCGGCCACGTCGTCATGGCCGTTGTCGCCCACCATGACCGCTTCCGACGGCGCGGCCCCCGCCTGCTCCAGGGCGAGGCGGAAGATGTCCGGGTCGGGCTTCTCCCGCCCGCACTCCGACGAGACCACCACCGGCCCGACCCAGGGGCGTAGGCCGGTCGTCTCGAGGACGCGCCGGGCCGTCCCGTCCCAGTTCGTCACCACGCCCGCCACCACGCCCCGGGCGGCGAGCCGGCGCAGGGTGGGGAGCGCGTCGGGGTAGGCGCGCCACCGGTCGGCCGCCGGCCCGGCCGCGGCCAGGGCCAGGCGGGTCAGGTCGCGGGCCAGGGCGGCGTCGGGCGGCCGACCGGTGAGCTCGCGCAGGAAGACCGGCACGTAGGGTTCGAGCCAGTCGCCCTCGGGCCGCCCGAGAAGGCCGGGGTGGCGGCGCATGAAGTGCTGGTCGGCGCGGTGCAGGGCGTAGGCCACCTCCTCCCGCGCCGCCTCCACCCCGACGCGGCGGAGAAGGGCCGCGAACGGCTCGGTCCGCCTCGCGTACACGAGGGTGTAGCCGAGATCGAACAGGACGCACCGGAGCATCGGCGCACCTCCATGGCCCGTGGCCGGGTGTCAGGCATCGATGACGAGGGCGTGGTCGCGGCCCACCTGCGCCGGCGCCGCCGACGGGGCGGGGAAGGGGGCGGCGCGGCCGGAACGGCCCGGCGGCCCTCCCCCCGGGGCGAGGCGGTCGCGCAGGCCGTCCCCCAGGGTGTTGAAGGCGAGCACGCACAGGGCTACGGCCAGCCCCGGCGGCACGGCCATCCAGGGGTCGACGGCGAGGAAGCCCTGGGCCTCGCTCAGCATGTTGCCCAGGGTGGGCGTGGGCGGCTGGACGCCCAGACCCAGGTAGCTCAGGGCCGCCTCGGTGAAGAAGGCGCCGGACAGGGCGGTGGCGGCCTGGACCAGGAGGGTGGGCAACACCCCGGGCAGGACGTGGCGCAGGGCGATGCGCCAGGGCCCCGCCCCCGCGGCCCGGGCCGCCTCCACGAACGGCTGCTCGTTCAGGCTCAGGGCCATCGACCGGGTGAGGCGCACGAACACCGGCAGGTTCACCGCCGCCAGGACGACGACCAGGGAGGTCGTGCTGGCGCCCATCACCGTCACCAGCATGAGGGCCGTGAGGATGGCGGGGAAGGCGTACAGGAGGTCGACGAGGCGCATGAGGGCGTCGCCCGCGAGCCCCCGCAGGCGGGCAGCCAGGAGGCCGACGGCGAGGCCCGCGGCCCCGGACAGGAGCACGCTCGCCAGGGCGAGCATGAGGTCGAGCCGCATGCCCACGAGCAGGCGGCTCAGGAGGTCGCGCCCGAAGTCGTCCGTGCCCAGGAGGTGGACGGGGCCGGGTCCGGCCATGGCGTGGGCGAGGTCCATGGCCTGGGGGGGGAAGGGCGTCCACACCGCGCCCGCTGCCGCCAGGGCGAGGACGAGGAGGCAGAGGCCGAGGCCGAGCCGGAGCGAGGCGGGCAGAGGGCGCCTCATGCCTCGACCACCTTGGGGTCCCACAGCCGGTAGGTGAGGTCGACGAGGAAGTTCACCGCCACGACACAGGTGGCGAAGACGGCCACGCACGCCTCCACCAGGGGGACGTCGCGCGCCGCCACCGCCTGCACCACGAGCGACCCCAAGCCCGGGATGGAGAAGACGTTCTCCACGATGATCGTGCCGGCGATGAGGGCGCCCAGGTGCATGCCGATGAGGGTGGCGACGGGCGCCATGGCGTTGGGCAGGGCGTGGCGGTAGAGCACGGCGCCCTGCCCCAGCCCCTTGGCCTGGGCGGTGCGCACGAAGTCGCGCTCCAGCGTCTCCAGCACGGAGGCGCGCACCAGGCGCAGGGTGGAGGCTGCCTGGGGTACGGCGAGGGTGACCGCCGGCAGGAGGAGGTGGGCCAGGAGCGCCAGGGGGGTGCGGAAGGGGGCGACGCCGTCCGGGGGCAGAAGCCTGAGGTCGAGGGCGAACACGAGGGCCAGCATGGTGCCCAGCCAGAAGGAAGGCACGGCCAGCCCCGCCTGGGCGAACACCGCCGTCACGGCGGAGGGAAGCGGCGAGCGCCGGGAGGCCGCCCACACCCCCAGGGGGATGCCGGCGGCGAGGCCCAACAGGAGCGCCAGGAGGGCGAGGGCGAGGGTGATCGGCAGGCGCTGGGCGATGAGCGTCCCCACCGGCAGCTGGAAGAGGAGGGAGCGCCCGAAGTCGCCGTGCACGGCCCCGGCCAGCCAGCTGAGGTACTGCACGGGCAGGGGCAGGTCGAGCCCCAGGTGGCGGGAGAGGGCCTGAAGCGCCCCCGGCGGAGCGTCCATGCCCAGCATGAGCTCCGCCGGGTTGCCGGGAAGGGCGCGCAGGACGAGGAACGTCACCGCCGTGATGAGGAGCACGCTCCCCAGGAGGGAGAGGAAGCGCCGGAGGACGTAGGCCGCCATCTCACCGCATCCGGAGGTAGGCCACCGGCAGGACGTCGATCGGGTAGATGGGCCAGGGGCTGAGGCGCGTGCTCTCGGCCACGATCGTGTCCGGCGCGTCGAGGTAGACGGCCGTGGCGTTCTCGGCCAGCATGCGCTGGGCCTGGGCGTACAGGGCGCGGCGGACCGACAGGACCGTGGTCGTGCGGGCGCGCTCGATGAGCGCGTCGTAGGCGGGGGAGCGGTAGTTCATGTAGTCCTGGGGGTTGGTGGACTCGTAGATGCTCAGGAGCGTGTCCGGGTCGAGCTTGGCCGTGTGGGCGATGACCGTCATCTGGTACTGGCGGCCCATGAACACCTTGGACAGCCACGTGGCCCACGGCACCTGGACGACCTGGGCGCGGATGCCCACGGCGGACAGCTCCTGGGCGATGATCTCGGCCGTGCGCACGTGTTCCTCGTAGTTCGAGGGGGCGGTGATCGTCACCGAAAAGCCGTGCGGGTAGCCCGCCTGGGCCAACAGCGCCTTGGCCTTCGCCACGTTGTAGGGGTACATGCCCGTCAGGTTCACGTAGTACGGGGAGGCGGGCGTCATGTGCGTGCCGATGGGCACGGCGTAGCCGAAGAACGCCCCCTGGATGACCGCCTGGCGGTTCACCGCGTAGTTGATCGCCCGCCGCACGAGGAGGCTCTTGAGCGGACCCCACGCCTCGTTCATGGCCAGGACCTGGATGAAGGGCGAGGGGCCGGTCACCACCCGGATGCCGGGGGCGCCCTTGAGGGCGGCCACGTCCTGGGGGGCGATGCCGGGCACGGCCTGGACCTCGCCCGTCTTGAGGTCGATGAGCTGGGTCTGCGGGTCGGGGACGATGTGGAAGACGACCTTGGGGATGGCGGGGATGCCGTGGCGCCAGTCGTAGGGGTTGCGGACCAGGGTGACCTCCTGGCCGGGAACGTAGCTGAGGAGCTCGTAGGGGCCGGTGCCGACCGGGTGCTGCGCCAGGTCGGGGGCCTGCGGGTCGACGATGGCCGCCCAGGGCGAGGCCACGTTGGCCAGGAAGGGGGCGCTCGGGGCGCTCAGGTGGAACTGGACGACGGTGGGCGAGGGCGTGGAGATGGAGGCGATGTCGGCGTACAGCGGCTGCCAGGGGCTCGCCTCCGCCTTCGACAAGAGGCGCTCGAAGCTCGCCTTGACGACCTGGGAGGTGAGGGCGGTGCCGTCCGAGAAGCGCACCCCCGAGCGGAGGCGGAACGTCCAGGTGCGGCCGCCGTCGGAGACGCTCCAGCCGGTGGCCAGGTCCGGCACCAGGTTGCCCTTCGGGTCGACGGTGGCCAGCGTGTCGTAGATGTTGAAGGTGATCTCGAACGTGGAGGCGGCCGCCGTCGCCTGCGGATCGAACCCCGCCGGATCGGTGCTGACGGCGACGTTCAGGGTGGGCGCCGCCGCGGCGCGCGTGGGCGCAAGGCCGCCGCTCGCCAGGAGCGTCAGCGCGAGCGCGCCCGCGGCCGTGAGGGGGAGCCATCGCATGGAGTGACCACCTCGCCCGCACATGCTGGGGAGACGAAACGCGTCCACCCCGAACTGTATCGCGCTTTCGTTACCGTTGGGTTAACGCCCTCGCGGCCGGCCTTGGCCGCCGGGGCGGCGGCGGGCCGCGTGGGACCAAGGTGGCACAGGGGTGGGGAGGGGTCAAGGCGCGGATGCGGCGCTCGGCAAGGGCACGGCGGCGGGCAGGCGGCCGCCGCCCCGCGTGGGGGAAGGGGAATGCCTTTCCCTTCTACGGGACGAGAGGCGCCCCCGTGCGGCGGCCGACCTGTTGGCCTCCCGTGCCGACGTGCGCACCGTCCACGGAAGCGGGCGGGGGCTTCTCCCCCATGGCCCTGTTCCCTTTTCCATCTCCTTATTCGCCGGCGGCGGCAAGGCCGCGGAACGACGGCCGTGCTTGCGCCACCGAGATCCTCGAGCGCCCCGGGCGGTCGGCCATCCTCACCGTACGCCGCCAGCCGCCATGCGGCAGTGTCCCGGGCCCGGCGCGAGGCCTTCGCAGGGGATGCGGGCATGCGGCGGCCTCGAACGTCGCGGACAGCGCCATGTCCGCAGCGCCCCCGTGGGAGCCGAAGCGGCGGCAGCGGCGAGACGCGAAGGGGGCCTTCGCCTCCGCCTGCGCGAACGGCTACCCTGGCGGTGGAGGCAACGCGAGGGGGGATGGCTGTGGACGAGGGGGGCGCCCTCGCTCCCGTGCCGGTGTCGGCGTCGCGCACGGTGCGCAGCGAGCTCGTCTTTCCCAACGACGCCAACCCGGCGGGCAACATCTTCGGCGGCCGGGTGCTCATGCTCATGGACGTGGTGGGGGCGATCGCCGCCCGCCGCCACTCGCGCCGCCAGGTGGTGACGGCGGAGATCGACTCCGTCGACTTCCTCCGCCCCATCCGGGTGGGCGAGTGCATCGAGCTCGTGGCCGAGGTGAGCGCCGTGGGCCGCACCTGCATGGAGGTGGAGGTGCGCGCCTACGTGGAGGATCTGGCTGTCCGCCAACCGTGTTGGGATCCTGCACACTTCGACGCTTCTCAGCCATAGGAGGAATGTGACATGGGCGCACCTACGTACCGAGCATTGACAGCGATCCCTCCGCTCGTACGTCAGGCACTCGCCGTCGCGGAAAAACTGTCCTTCCCCGATTCCAGCACAATGGAGACAGGGAGATTGCTACACGTTCTCGCCAGCCAGGTCCGAACGGGCAGGATTGGGGAGATCGGTACGGGATGTGGCGTCGGCGCTGCCTGGATCGTCACTGCGATCCCGCATGAAGTGTCCTTCTACACCGTCGAAGTCGACGAGACGCGGGCCCGTGCGGTGGCCGACCTCTTTGGCTCCTATGCCAACGTCCGTGTCGTTCACGGAGACTGGCACGAGCTTCTCGCCCATGGTCCTTTCCATCTCCTGTTCGCCGACGGCGGCAAGGCCAAGGAGACCGGAGCGGAAGAGATCGTGACCGCCTTGGCTCCCGGCGGGATGCTGGTGATCGATGACCTGACCCCCCTCGACCTGTGGCCGCCCGAGCGGCGCGGAAGGCCCGACAGGACCCGCGACTTCTGGCTGAACGACGACCGTGTTGCAGCCACAGAGGTCCTCGAGAGCCCCGGACGGTCGGTCATCCTCGCCGTACGCCGCTAGGAGCCATGCGGCAGCGCCTCGGGTCCTGCGCGAGGACTTCGCAGATGATCCGGGCAAGCGGCCAAACTCGAGCGTCGCGTTCACCACGATGGCAGCGCCGCCCCCGTGGGAGCCGAAGCGGCGGCAGCGGCGAGACGCGAAGGGGGCCTTCGCCTCCGCCTGCGCGAACGGCTACCCTGGCGGTGGAGGCAACGCGAGGGGGGATGGCTGTGGACGAGGGGGGCGCCCTCGCTCCCGTGCCGGTGTCGGCGTCGCGCACGGTGCGCAGCGAGCTCGTCTTTCCCAACGACGCCAACCCGGCGGGCAACATCTTCGGCGGCCGGGTGCTCATGCTCATGGACGTGGTGGGGGCGATCGCCGCCCGCCGCCACTCGCGCCGCCAGGTGGTGACGGCGGAGATCGACTCCGTCGACTTCCTCCGCCCCATCCGGGTGGGCGAGTGCATCGAGCTCGTGGCCGAGGTGAGCGCCGTGGGCCGCACCTCCATGGAGGTGGAGGTGCACGCCTACGTGGAGGACCTGTTCACCGGCCGCCACGCCGTCTCGGCCACCGCCTACCTCACGTACGTGGCCTTGGACGAGGGGGGGAGGCCGACGCCGGTGCCGCCGCTCTTGTGCGAGACGGAGGGGCAGCGGGCGCGCATGCGGGAGGCGGAGGCGCGCCGGGCCGAGCGCCTGGCGCGGCGCCGGCGGCGGGCGGGAGGCGAGGGGTCCGGGACGTGAGCGAGGGGGGCGGGCACGAACACCTCCCGCCGCCCGCGGGCATGGGGGAGGGGAGGCTGGGGTGGGCGTTCGCCCTCTCCCTGGCGGCGTTCGCCGCCCAGGCCGCCCTCGCGGCGGCGGCCGCCTCCCTCGCCCTGGGGGCGGGAGCCGTGCACGCCCTGGCCGACGTCCTCGCCTACGGCGGGGCGTACCTGGCGGCGCGGGCGGCGCGGCGCCACCCCACGGAGGCGTACACGTACGGCTTCGGCCGTAGCCGCGTCCTGGCCGCCTTGGGCAACGCCGTCCTCCTGGTGGTCCTGGCCGCCCTGGTGGCGGCCGGGGCGGTGGCGGCGGCGGCCGGCGGACGCGACCGGCCCGACGCCGCCGCCATGGGGGCGGGGGGCGGCATCGGCCTCGCCCTCTCCCTGGCGGCGGGATGGGTGCTGGCGGCGCCGGCGGGGCATCGGGACGTGAACCGTCACGCCGCCTTCCTGCACGCCGCCGCCGACGCCGCCTCCTCGCTCGCCGTGGTGGCCGCCGCCGCCCTGGTGGCGGCGACGGGCGTGCGGGCGATCGACGCCCTGGCCGCCGTGGCCATCGCCGTGGGCGTGGCCGCGGCCGCCTGGGGGGTGGTGCGGGAGACGGTCGTCACCCTCATGGAGGGGGCGCCGCCCGGCGTGCGCCCGGCCGAGGTGGCCGCCGCCCTGGCGGCGGTGGAGGGGGTGCGGGGCGTGCACCACCTGCACGTCTGGCGCGTGGACGAGACGAGCGCCCTGAGCGGGCACCTGGTGGTGCCCGACGTGGGGATGCGGGAGTGCGAGCGCCTCGTGGCGCGCTGCCAGCGCCTGGTGGCGGAGCGCTTCGGCATCGGCCACAGCACCTTCCAGGTGGAGGTGGCGGGCGAGGGAGGGGGAGGCGATGGCGGAGACGGACGGGGAGAGGGAGGCGGCGGGGGCGGCCGATGAGGCGGCCTACGCCGACCTGCGCGACCGCTTCTGGCAGGCGGCCGCCGTGGAGGGGACGTCGCTCGAGGAGTTCGTGGCGGCGGAGCTCGCCCTCGCCCCCTCCGGTGCAGGGCGAAAGCGGGTGCGCGCGCGCCTTCGGCGCCTGGTGGAAGAGGTGGCCGACGTGCGCCTCCACCACATTGCCCTGCGGGAGGAGGAGGAAGGGGGCGTGTGGGCGGAGCTGGCGGAGGAGCGCCGCCGGGAGGTGGAGGCGGAACGCGACCGCCTGCGCGAACGGCTGGACACCGACGCCGCCCCGTGAGGGTGACGGTGGCGTATGCTAGGGGTCGACGGCGAGGGGGGACGGGCATGCGGCTACGGGCGTTGCTGGGGGCGGCCGTGGGGTTCGCCATGGCGGCCGCGGTGGCGCTGGCGGCGCGCTCCCCGGGGGGCCTGGAGGCGCCGGGCCTGTTCGCCTCCCCCAGCGGCCCCGCCGCCGCCAGCGGCCGCCCCGCGCCTCCCTTCACCCTGCCCGTGCTGGGCCGCCGCCAGGCCTACTCGCTTTCGACCCAAGCCGGCACGGTCACGGTGCTCAACTTCTGGGCCACCTGGTGCCGCTACTGCCGGCAGGAGATGCCCCTCCTCGACCGGGTGGCGGCGGCGGGCGGGCCCGGGGTGCGGGTGCTCGGGGTGGACTACACGTCCCAGGAGGCGTCGGTGGCGAATGTGGCCTCCTTCGTCCGCCGCCTCGGGGTGCGCTACCCCGTCCTCCTGGACGAAACGGGCGCCACCTTCCGCCAGTACGGCGTGCACGCTTACCCCACGACGTACTTCGTGGCCGGAAGCGGGGTGATCACCGGCACCGTGATCGGTCAGCTCACGCCCGCCATCCTGCGCCTAGAGCTGGCGCGGGCGGGGGCGGACCGACGGGTGCTGGCGGCGGTGCCCGGGGCGTGAACGTCGCCCTGGGAGCGGCCTTCCTGGCCGGGCTGGCGTCGATCGCCTCCCCCTGCGTCCTCCCCCTCCTGCCGGTCTATTTGGGCTACCTGGCGGGCGACCGGGAGCTGGGGAGGCGGGGGGCGGCGGCGAGCCTCCTCCTGCGCGCCCTCGCCTTCGTGGCCGGCTTCTCCCTCCTGTTCGTCGCCCTGGGGGCGACCGCCACCGCCCTTGGCGCCTTCTTGGCCGCCCGCACCCTCCTGTTCGAGCGCCTGGGGGGGGCCGTGATCGTCGCCTTCGGCCTCTTCCTCCTGGGCCTGTGGCGGCCCGCCGCCCTGAACCGAAGCGCCGTCTGGCGCCCAAGGCCCGGGGCGGGGGCGGCGGGCGCCTTCGTGCTCGGGCTCGCCTTCGCCGCTGGCTGGACGCCGTGCGTGGGCCCCATCCTGGCCACGATCCTGGTGATCGCCGGGCAGCTCGGGCAGGCGGGGCGGGGAGCGCTCCTCCTGGCGACGTACAGCGCCGGACTGGGCCTGCCCTTCCTGGCCGCGGCGGCGGCGGCGGGGTGGGCGACCGCCCGCCTCCCCCGCCTGGGGCCGTACCTCGTGTGGGCGGAGAGGGCGGGCGGCGTCCTCCTCGTGGCCTTGGGGACGGTGATGGGCCTGGGCCTGTTCGGCCGCCTCGTGGGTGCAACCGGCTAGGCCCCCCGCCGGAAGGCGAGGGGGCCCGCCGGGACCGGCCCTAACGGCTGGCGCTAGGGGCGCGGGCGGCCAGGACGCGGGCCACGAAGCCGAGCACGAGCGCGCCCACGACGGCGATGACGATGCTCAGGAGCTTGTGCTTGTGGGGGTCGACGACGAACTCGCCGGCGCCGAAGGAACCGATGAGGCCGGCCACGATGCCGAGCACGAGATGGCCGGCGGGCCGGCCCCACAGGAACGCGGCGCCGATGACGACGCCCACCACGAGAAACGCGAGTGCGTGCAACATGCTCAACGGGGGCGAGCCCCGGATCCCTCCCCCCAGCCGACGGGCTGAACTGGAAGCCGACGCAACGGAGAGCGATTCGTCTTCGCCGCCCCACCTCCTCCGTGGCGCGGACGGGGCGGCGGAGGTTCCATGCGAGGGAGGCGCTGTGCGCATGCTGGAGCTTGGGGCGCGGGGACTTCGCCTGTACACCGTGCGCCGGGGGGAGCGCGGACCGCTCGTGCTCTTCGTGCCCGGGGCCGGGGCAAGCCACGTGGGGTGGGGGATGGCGATGCGCGCGGTGGCCGACGTCGTCCGCGCCGTCGCCTACGACCCGCGCGGCACGGGGCGCACGCAAGGGGAGGGGCGGGGGGCGGGGGCGGAGGTGCTTTCCGCCGACCTGGCGGCGTTGCTCGACGCCCTGGGGGAGCCGGCGCATGTGGTGGCCCACTCGTTGGGCACGCGCGTCGCCCTCGGGGCGGCGGCGCGCTCGCCCGGGTCCGTCGCCTCCCTCTTCCTGTTCGCTCCCTGGTACGGCACCGACCCCTACATGGAGCACCGCCAGGACATGGTGCAGGAGGTGGTGACGCGGGGCGACCGGCGCATCGCCGCCCAGACGCTCCTGTGGCTTCTCACCTCGCGCACCCTGCAGGTGGAGGAACCCGAACGCTTCCGCCAATACCTGGAGGGGATGTTCCTCGGCCCGGGCGCCACGCCCTGGGACGTGGTGGTGCGCCAGCTCCTGGCGGGACGGGAGGAGCCGATCTCCGAGCGGGAGCTCGACGCCGTGCGCTGCCCGGTGCGGGTGCTGGTGGCGGAGGGGGACCGGATGGTCGACCCGGCCGCGAGCGAGCGCCTGGCCGCCCGCCTGGGCGCGTCGGTGGTGCGCCTTGCGGGGCCGCGGGCCAGCCACCTGGCGCATGTGGAGATGCCCGACGCCTTCGCCGCCGCCCTGAGGGCTTGGCTGGCGGAGGTGGCGGGGGCGTGACGGGGACGGCGGGGCCGCTCTCGACCACCAGCGTCGTGTTCGACCTGGACGGCACCCTGGTGGACAGCCGCCTCGACTTCACCCGCCTGCGCGACGAGGTGCGCGACCTGCTGGCGGCGCGCGGCCTCGCCTGGCCCGGCGCCTCCGGGCGGGAGCCGGCCCTGGCGGAGCTCATCACCTGGGCGCGCCAGGCCGGGGGCGAGGGGCCGGGGAGCGCCTACGCCGCGGCGCTGGCCCGGGTGGTCGAAGCGGAACGCGCGGCCGAGGGGGCGCGGGCCATGCCGGGGGCGGCCGCCGCCCTCTCCCTGTTGCGCCGGGACGGGGCGGCGGTGGGGGTGCTGACGAACAACGCCCGCGCACCCTCCCTGGCGCAATTGGACAGACTGGGGCTGGGCGACAAGGTGGACGTCGTCCTGGCGCGCGACGACGTTCCGGCCCTCAAGCCCGACCCGCGCGGCCTCGCCCTGTGCCTCATGCGCCTGGGGGGACGGCCTCGCGCCTGGTACGTGGGCGACAGCTGGATCGACGCCGCCGCCGCCCAGGCCCTGGGCGTCCCGTTCGTCGCCCTGGGCATGGAGCCCGCCGCCCTGGCGGGGCGGGGCCTTCGGCCGGCGGCGGCGCACGCCGCCACCCTGGCCGAGGCGGTGCGCGCCGTGCGGGCGGCGGGAGAGGGGAGGGAAAAGCGATGGCGGGACGGGTGATCGACCTCGACTCCTCGTCCGCCGCCCTGGGTGAGGGCGGCGCCCTGTTCGAAGGGGAGCACCTGGGGCTCGTGCGCCGCAGCGTGCCGCCCGGCGGGCGGCTTCGCCTGAGCGCCGGCGAACGGGAGGAACAGGTGTGGCTCGCCCTGTCGGGACGGGGGCGCTACCGCCCCGACCCCATGGTCGACGGGGCGCCGGCGGAGCCCTTCGTCCCCGGCCAGGCGGCCGTGCTGCGGGAAGGGGAGTGGGCCGAGGTGGAGTGCGTGGGCGACCGCCCCCTCGAGCTCGTGGGCGTGGCCGCCCCCCAGCCCGGCACCACCGCATGAACGGCGCCGGGACGGAGATCCTTGCCAGGGGAGGAATCGGATGCGGGGGAGGAGCGGCATGACCAGGGACCAGGTGGTCGAGGTGCTGCGCACCATCGCTGAGGAGTTCGAGGCGGCGGCGGCGGATGAGCGCGACGAGCTGCGGGAGGTGGCGCGCGCCTACCGGCGGGCCGCCGACCTGGTGGGTGCGGTGGAGGAGCGTCGCCGGCCGGGGCGGCCGCGCGGCAGCGGCCGCGCCCTGGGGCGGCGCCTGGGCGGTCGGCGCCCGGCGGCCGAGGCGCCGGTGCGGGCCGCGGGCCGCCGGGGACTCGTGGCCTCGACCTGAGGCCGCCTACCGGGCCGGCAGGCCGGCCCGGCGGGGGAGCGGTCCCGGTCTTCCCCACCAGAAGCCCTGGGCGGCGCCGATGCCCAGGGCGCACACGAGTTCGGCTTGCTCTCGTGTCTCCACCCCCTCGGCCACGACCTGGACGCCGTACCTGTGCGCCCAGCGCGCCACGCCCGCCAACAGGTCGCGCGCGGCGGGGGATTCCTGGGCGGCGAGAAGCCACGAGCGGTCCACCTTGATCCACGCCGGGTCGAGGGCGGTGAGGCGGTAGACGTCGTACCAGCCGCTGCCGAGGTCGTCGAGGGCGAACGCCACGTCCGGCAGAAGGCGGCGCACCTCCGTCCAGTCGCGCCCGCCGTGGGGGTCGACGTCGGCCTCCGACACCTCGAGCACCACGGCCGAGCGGGGGACGGGCAGGCGGTCGAGGTAGGCGCTCAGCCATTCGGCCTCGGCCAGGGTGGCGAGGCGAACGTTGAGGGAGAGGCGTAGGCCCGTGGGCCAGGGCGCGGCCGCCGCCAGGGCGCGCGCCGCCGCCTCCAGGCAGAGGCGGTCGGCCTCGCGCAACAGCCCCGCGCGCTGGGCGGCTGCGAACATCTCCTCGGGCGAGAGCTCCTCCTCCCCCACGCGCGGCCGGGCCAGCGCCTCGTACCCCAGGATCGCGCCCGTGGCCGGATCGACGATGGGCTGGAAGCGGGCCTCGACGTGCACCGCCTCCAGGCCTTCCACCGCCGTCCCCTCGGGCAGGGGGACGGCGAGGGCGTCGCGCACCACCGCCCAGTACCCCACCCGCACCCCGCGGTGGGTGACCGCCGCCATGTCCTCCACCGCCCACCAGGCGCTGCCGTCGGGCCGGCGGTTGCGCAGGAGGACGCGCACCGGCCGGCCCTGGGCGAGGTGGGCCCACATGCGCTCGTACACCCCGGGCGGGGTGGCGCGGGCGCTCTGCACGCCGGGCTTTTCGCCCACGAGCTCGGCGGCGCCGCGGCCGGTGAGGCGCTCGTAGGCGGGGTTGACCGAGAGGATCCGCCCCTGGGCGTCGGTGAGCACCGCCGCCTCCCCCCACGTGCGCCACAGGGCGTCGGCGGCCGGCCCCAGCCACCAGGCCGGGCGCCGGCCGTCGGCGGGGGCAGGGCCGGGAAGGGGGAGGGGGCGCGCCTCCCCCTCGGGGCCGGCGACGCGGTCCTTGCCCTCGCGCTTGGCGCGCAGGAGGGCGCGGTCGGCCGCCTCCGCGGTGGCCGCATCGAGCGGCCCGGCCGCCCAGCCCAGGGAGAGGTGCAGGCGCTCGCTCAGGCCGCCGGCCTCGAACGGGAGGGAGGTCACCGCCTGGTGCACGCGCCTTGCCAGCGCCGGCGCCAAGCTCGCCGGGGTGGCGGGCATCCACACGGTGAACTCGTCCCCGCCCGGGCGGGCGACGGCGTCTCCTTCCCGCAGCGCCCCCCGTAGGCGCAGGGCCACCTCGGTGAGGACGGCGTCACCCAGGGCGTGGCCGAAGGTGTCGTTGAACCACTTGAAGTCGTCCAGGTCGAGGGCAAGCACCACGCCTTCGCGCCGCGCCGCCTCCCCCAGGCCGGCCAGCCAGGCGCTCAGGCCGTGGCGGGTGAGGGCGCCGGTGAGGGCGTCCTCCCGCGCCTGGCGCGCCGTCTCCTCCCACTGGCTGGCACGCGCCCCCCGGCCGGCGGCGTACACGGCCACGAGGGCGGCGGCGACGGCGGTCTCGGCGGCGGCTGGCGCAGCGCCCCCGGGCGAGAGGAGGCTTGCGGCCACGATGGCGAGGCCGAAGGCGCCGGCCGCGGCCGCCTGGAGGCGGCCGGGGCGTGCGCCCGCCCCCCGGCAGGCGGCGTAGGAGACGGCCCCCAGGGCCAAGAGGGCGAGCGCGCCCGGCCAGGCGGCAGCTGTGGGCGCGGGCGGGAGGACGGAGGTGAGCCACCAGCCCGCGGCGGCGGCCGTGCCGGCCGCCGCCGCCCAGCCCGTCGCCAGCCACAGCCAGGGAGCGACGGCGGAGACCGCCCACACCCCCCACGGGGTGGGCATGCCGGCGGCGGCGTGCACGAAGGCGAGGACGGCGGAGGCGGCGACGGCGGCGAACAGGGGCCGGCCGCGCCGCCACAGGCGGGGGAGGACGACCTCGGAGAACTCCCACGCCCCCACCATGAGGCTGGCGGCCAGAAGGCCGCGCGCCCCCGCAGCCAGCGCGGACGCGACCGCCGCTGTCACCGGCCCGGGGCGCGCGTCGCCCGCCATGCCATCGCCCGTGTCACCCCCGACCCGCTCGGCCGTACGCCCGGTGCGCGCGCCCCGACGTCGGCGCGCGGGATTCGACATGGAAGGAAAAGCCCCTGCCTGCAGTCGAAGGCAGCGAGGCGGGGGTGGGAGCATGGCGGGGAGCGAGGTGACGGTGCGCGACCCCGTGCACGGGGACATCGTCCTCACGGCCGGGGAGGCGGCGCTCCTGGACACACCCGAGATGCAGCGCCTGCGCGGCATCCGCCAGCTCGGGGCGGCGTACCTCGTGTACCCGGGCGCCCAGCACACGCGCTTCGAGCACAGCCTGGGCACCCTGTACTGGGCGGAGCGCATCCTGGCCGCCCTTGAGCGGTCGGGGCGGGCGGTGTCGGCCGAGGATCGGCGGGCGGTGCGGGCGGCGGCCTTGCTCCACGACGTGAGCCACATCCCCTTCGGCCACACGTTCGAAGACGAGCGCGCCCTCTTCGGCCGCCACGACCGGCCGGAGCGCCTGGCGCGCTTCCTCGCCTGGGGGGAGCTCGGCCGGCGGTTGGACGCCATGCCCGAGGGCGAGGCGGTGCGCAGCCTGCTCACCGGCCGCAGCCGGGACTGGCGGCGGGAGGTGGTGGCCGGCAGCCTGGACGCCGACCTGCTCGACTACCTGCGGCGCGACGCCTACTTCTGCGGCCTGCCCAAGAACTACGACGACCGGGTGGTGCGCTCGTTTGCCCTGGTGGAGGGGCACCTCGGGCTCGACCTGGTGCGCGGCGGCCTGGAGCGCGAGGACGTGCGCACCGAGGCGGTGGAGCTCTTGCGCCTGCGCTACTTCCTCACCGAGCGGGTCTACTACCACCACGCCAAACTGGCGGCGGGGGCGATGGTGGCCAAGGCGGTGGAGCTGACGGCGGAGGCCGAGGGGCTGGGGGAGGAGGACATCTACCCCTTGGACGACGCCGGCCTTCTGCGGCGCCTCAGGGCCGGGCCGCCGCCCGCGCGGGCGCTGGTGGAGGCCTTCTCCCGCCGCGCCCTGGTGAAGCGGGCGTACGTGCTCACGGCGGGCGGGGTGGGGCCGGAGGGGCAGGACGCGCTCGTGCGCCGTTACCGCGAGCTCGCCCCGCGCCGGCGGGCGGAGGAGGAGCTGGCGCGGGCGGCGGGGCTGGACCCGGGGGAGGTGATCGTCCACTGCCCCCCTCCCCTCCCCCTGAAGGAGGCGGCGGTGCCGGTGGCCACCCTGCACGGCACCTTCCGCCTCGACGCCCCGGGAGGTGGAGCGGGGGCGGAGATCGCCTCCCTCAAGGGGCTGCACGAGGGTCTGTGGAAGTTTACCGTGTTCGGCCCGCCTGCGGCCCGCGCCCGGCTGGCGGCGGCGGCGGGGGAGTGGTTCGGCCGCCCGAACGAGTTTCGCCCTCCGCCCGGCTAGGGCGAAGGGCGGCGGGGAGGCGAAGGGGATGGCGACGCTCCTGGTCCTGTTCCGGAGGCCCCAGGACACGGCGGCGTTCGAGCGCCACTACCGAGAGGTGCACCTGCCGCTGGCGCGCAAGATCCCGGGCCTGCGCTCCCTGCGGGTGGACCGCACGGTGGGCGGCGACCCGGCCCTGCGCGAGTACCATCTCGTAAGCCGGCTCGAGTTCGACAGCCTGGAGGCGCTGCGCGCCGCCCTGCGTTCGCCCGAGGGGCAGGCGGCGGGCAACGACCTGGCGCAGTTCGCGCGCGACGGCTACAAGATCCTGCAGCTGGAACCCCTGCCCGGGGTGGACGCCGCCCCCTGACGGCGGCCCCCGAGGCGGGCGACGGGAGGAGATGGCCATGGCAGCGAACGAGACGGCGGAGCCGATCCTGCTCGAGGACCGGCGGGGCGCCGTCGTGGAGATCACCCTCAACCGACCCAAGGTGCTCAACGCCCTTTCCTTCGCCCTCCTGCGCGCCCTCGCCGACGCCTTGGGGCGGGCCGCGGCGGACGAGGGCGTGCGCGCCGTCATCCTCACCGGCGCCGGACGGGCCTTCGCCGCCGGGGCGGACATCCAGGAGCTGGCGGACATGACGGCCGCCGGCTTCATCGCCTCCGACGTGTTTCGGGCCTGGGACGAGGTGGCCGCCTTCCCCAAGCCGCTCATCGCCGCCGTCAACGGCTACGCCCTCGGGGGCGGGTGCGAGCTGGCCATGAG
Organism: Bacillota bacterium; assembly: GCA_023512375.1. Lineage (GTDB taxonomy): Bacteria > Bacillota > Sulfobacillia > JAJZYS01 > JAILZS01 > JAILZS01. The sequence continues at coordinate 16,931 of JAILZS010000049.1, forward strand.
CTGCGACATCATCGTCGCCAGCCAGGAGGCGCGCTTCGGCCAGCCGGAGATCTTCCTCGGCCTCATCCCCGGGGCGGGCGGCACGCAGCGCCTCCCCCGGGCGGTGGGCAAGTACCTGGCGTCGGAGCTCGTGCTCACGGGGCGCCAGCTCACCGCGGCGGAGGGAGAGCGCTTCGGCCTGGTGAACCGCGTCGTGCCGCCGGCCCTGGTGATGGACGCGGCGCGGGAGATCGCCGACCGCATCGCCGCCCAATCCCCCCTCGCCGTGCGCCAGGCGAAGGCGGCCCTGCGCGCCGTCTACGAGACGCCGCTCGCCCAAGGCCTGGAGCTGGAGCGGCAGCGCTTCTACGCCCTGTTCGGGAGCGAGGACCAGCGCGAAGGGACGCGCGCCTTCCTGGAGAAGCGCGCCGCGGTGTGGAAGGGGCGCTGACATGGCCGAGGACATCCTGCTCGAGGAGCGGCGGGGGGCGGTCCTCCTCCTCACCCTCAACCGGCCGGACCGCCTCAACGCCGTGGACGCGGAGCTGAGCGACCACCTGGAGCGGGCGCTGCTGCGCGCCCGCAACCCCGAGGTGCGGGCGGTGGTGTTGACGGGCGCTGGCCGCGCCTTCTCGGCCGGCCTGGACCTGGCCAGCGTGCGCGACGCCTACGAACCCGGGCCGCCGCCCCTGGGCAACTGGGTGCGGCACGACTTCAACCCCATCGTTCGCGCCCTAGTGCGCCTCGAGCGGCCGGTCATCGCCGCCGTGGGGGGCGTGGCGGCGGGAGCGGGGATGGGCATCGCCCTCGCCTGCGATTACCGCGTGGTGGCGCCCGAGGCCCGGTTCGTGCTCGCCTTCCCGGGCGTGGGCGTGGGCGTGGACTCGGGCGTGAGCTTCTTCCTCCCCCGCCTCGTGGGGTTGGGGCGGGCGTGGGAGCTGGTCTTGAGCGGGCGCGCCGTGGACGGGGAGGAGGCGGTGGCCATGGGGCTGGCGCAGGAGCTCTCGCCCCCGGGCGGGGCGCTGGAGCGCGCCCTCGTGCTCGCCGAGCGCGTGGCCCAAGGCCCGAGCGTCGCCTACGGCCTCATCAAGCGCGCCTTCCTCCACGCCGCCGCGTCCGATCTCGAGGCGTCGCTCGACCTGGAGGCGGAGATGCAGGACCTGGCGGCGCGCTCCTTCGACCACGCGGAGGGGGTGCGGGCCTTCCTCGCCAAACGCCCCCCGCAGTTCCGGGGCCGCTAGGTTCGGCGGAGGGGTGCGGCGGGGAGGTGGGTGCGCGGCGATGCGGTTAGGGTCCCTTCGGCGCCAGCTGGCTATGGCCGCCCGCGCCCTTGCCGCCCGCGGCCTGGTGGGCGGGGGGGCGAGCCTGTCGGGGCGCGACCCGCATTCGGGCTGGTGCCTGGCGTCCCCCGCCGGTCAGCCGGTGGAGACGCTCGCGCCCGAGGACTTCGTCCTTCTGTCGGCGGCGGGCGACGTGGTGCCCGACGCCGCCGGCCGACGCCGCCGACCGGCGGACGCCGCCATGCACCTGCGCGTGTACGCCGCCGCTCCCGCGGTGGGGGCGGTGGTCCTCGCCCGCCCGCCCTTCGCCGTGGCTGTCGCGTCCCAGGCCCGCTCGGTGCGCGAAGAGGGGAGCGCCGTTCCCTGCCTCCCCTACGCGCCCCCCGGCACGGAGGCGCTGGGCCGCCTCCTGGCCGAGGCCTTGGCCAGACGCGAGGGGTGTCTCGTGGCCCACCTGGGGGCGGCGGTGGCCGCCTCAGGCCCTGCCCTGGCCGTCGCCGCCCTGGACCGCCTGGAACGGCGGTGCGCCGCGGCGCTGGCGTCCTCCGCCGGCGAGGGGTGGGGGGAGGCGGGAGGCGGCGCCGGGCGGGGTGCGCAAGACGGCCGCGCCGGCCGCGACCTCCTGAGGTGACGGCGGGGGGCCGCCCCGTGCCGAAGCTCGTGGGTGAGGCGGGAATCCTTGCAATCTCGGGCAGGATAGGGCAAGATGTAAGCGTGAATGTGAACACGTTCACGGAATGGCGGACTGGGGGGGAGTGCATGCGACGGCATCCGTTGCCGCCTCTCATGGCCGAGACGCCGCGCGAGCGCCTGTTACGGGAGTGGAGCGCCGCTCGCAGCGAGAAGGAGCGGGCGCGGGTGCTCGCGCAGTGGCTGGAGCTCTTCCCGCAGGGGGCGCGGGCGCGGGCCGCGGGCCGGCACGGCTAGGGGGCGGATGAGGAGGGGCGCGGCGCGCCGCCGGATGGCGGGCGCCGCGCCCTTTTGCCGTCCCGGCCCGGGTCAGGCGCCCGAGCCGGAGGCGGGGGAAGGCGGGCGACGCCGGCGGGCGAAGGTGATTACCGCTATGGCAAGCGTGGCTACACCATAACCGACGGCTGGGAGCCGATCATGAAGCAAATCGAAAACCAGACCAATAAGAAAATGGCACTATTCGCCTCAGATGACCCCGACGGGCGAGGGTGGTACCAGGCTTTCGGCGGCTTCATGCTCAAAGCCGGCTGGGATGCGTACAAGCATAGCCAGGAGTTCGGTCTGGCGCCTCTTGACACGACTGACTTTACACCCTTGATCAGGGAATGGATGGCAGCTGGTTGCGACACCCTGTGGGCTAACTGCCCGGCTAACTTCTTCGGCATTATGTGGCGGCAGGCCAATACGCTGGGCTTTAAGCCTAAGCTTGTGTTCGCTTCACGAGCGGCTCTCTTCTACCAGGACATCAAGGCGTGGGGTGGCGATCTTCCCAACGGTATCACCTGTGAGACGTGGTGGGGGCCTTGGGTGACCGATGCCAAAGGCATTGGGGATACAACCCCACAATCGCTTATCGATCGCTGGACCAAAGCTTCGGGTGAACCGGTACACGCAATGTTGGGGCTGGATTACGCCTATATCCAAGTAATAGCAGATGCGATCGAGCGGGCTGGAAAACTTGATTCAGATGCCGTTGTTGATGCCCTTGAGAAGACCGACATGATGGGTGTTTATGGAAGGATTAGATTCAATCCCAAGAACCATCAGATTATTCCAAGTGTAGATCCTAATGAGGGGGCAGTGGGAACGATCTTCCAGTGGCAGGCAGGAAAACGGGTTGTGGTTTTTCCGCCCAAGATCGCTATGGGAGAGATCAAACTTCCTCCCTGGATGAAGAAATAAGCTACTGGAATAATGGAATGTCGGAATACTATCCAGCATTCCAATGTTCCATTATTCCATTATTCCATCATTCTGTCATTCTATTTTTTTACAATGGACATCCTTATTTATGGAATAGTGAATAGTTTTTCTTTAGCCCTGATGGCGATCGGGTTCACCTTGGTTTACGGAATCAGCCGCCTTCCCAACTTTGCTCATGGGGCTATCTATGTCATTACGGGATTCGGGGTCTGGTGGTTTATCCATAAACTCCATCTGAATTACGCCTTATCCATAATTTTGGCCCTCATCCTGATGGGACTGATTGGAGCCGGAGTCTATCGATTCGTCCTCATTCGGG
>JAILZS010000050.1 GCA_023512375.1 Bacillota bacterium
CCCTTCAGCTCGAGGTAGCGCTTCTTGTCCTCGGCGAAGCGCTCGCTGATCGCGTCCTTCTCCGCCTGCTTCTCCGCGATGTTGCGCTCGAGGCGCTCCTTCTCGGCGGCGACGCGCTCGAGCTCCTCGGCGAGCACGGGGGAGGGCTTCTTCTCGTGCTCGGCGGCGGCCTTGCGGCGGGCGAGGTCGGTGTAGCGCTCGGTGGCGTTGCGCAGCGATACGCGAAGCTGGGTGAGCTGGGCCTCGACCTGAGCGAGCTCGCGGTCGCGCTTGCGGTCGATCTCCTCCGCGCTCGAAAACGTGGCGAGCAGCGCCTGGTCCTGCCGCTGGCGCTCGAGCGCCTTTCTCCGCTCGATCTCGCGCTTTTCGGCGAGCTCGCGCTCGCGCTGGCGGCGCTCAGCGTGCTCGCCGTCCTGCGGTCCCTGTCCCAGCCGATCCGCATCGGCGTGTGATCCGTCCGCTCTTCTCGCACCTCATCTGTTAAAATGAGAGACAAGTCCGACAACAACTGCCGCGCGGACGAGTCATGGGCGTGCCTGGCGCCCTGAGGTATCCACACAGCGGGACAGCACTCGCACAGAGACGGGGGAATGGATGTGGCCATTTCGAGGTTGGGCAGCATTCGCGTGGTGTACCGGCTGCGCATCGACAACGGGACACCGTTTGCGGACGTGTACACGGCGGTCGCGAATGCGGGCGGCGAGATTGTCGCCATGGACATGCACTCGGTGGAGGAGCAGCACTCCATCCGCGACATCACCGTCACGGTGCACAGCGACGCGGAGCGCGAGGCGGTGACGGCGTCGCTCGCGGCCGTCGGGGGCGTGCACATTGTGCACGTGTCCGACCGCACGTTCCTGGTGCACTTGGGCGGCAAAATTGGCACCTTGCTCAAGGTGCCCGTGAAAAACCGCGACGACCTGTCCATGGTGTACACGCCGGGCGTGGCGCGGGTATCGCAAGCGATTCACGAGGACGTCAGCAAGGTGTTCCAGCTGACCATCAAGCGGAACACCGTGGCCGTGGTCACGGACGGATCGGCTGTGCTGGGTTTGGGCAACATCGGCCCCGAGGCAGCCCTTCCGGTGATGGAGGGCAAGGCGATGCTGTTCAAACAGTTCGCCGACATCGACGCGTTTCCCATTTGCCTGGCGACCCAGGACGTGGACCAGATTGTGGAGACGGTGATGAACATCGCGCCGGTGTTCGGCGGGATCAACCTGGAGGACATCTCCTCCCCGCGCTGTTTCGCCATCGAGGAGGAGCTGCGCCGCCGCCTCGACATCCCGGTCTTCCACGACGACCAGCACGGCACCGCCGTGGTGCTGCTCGCGGGCCTGATGAACGCCGTGCGGGTGTGCGGAAAGCGCCTGGAAGACCTGCGCGTGGTGGTGGTGGGCATCGGTGCCGCCGGCGTGGCCTCGACCCGCATCCTCCTGAGCGCCGGTGTGCGGGACATCGTGGGCGTCGACCGGGCGGGCGCCATCGTCCCGGGCGAGAGCTACGACAACCCGGTGTGGCGGTGGTACGCCGAGCACACCAACCCCCGCCGGGTGCGGGGCGGGGTGCGCGACGCCTTGCGCGGAGCGGACGTCTTCATCGGCGTGAGCGGGCCTGGCGTGCTCGAACCGGAGGACCTCGACCTCATGGCGGCTGACCCCATCGTCTTCGCCATGGCCAACCCGACGCCGGAGGTCGACCCCGAACGGGTGGTGGGGCGCGCGCGGGTGATCGCCACCGGGCGCAGCGACTACCCGAACCAGATCAACAACGTGCTCGCCTTCCCGGGCATGTTCAAGGGTGCCCTCGCCTGTCGGGCGCGCGAGATCAATGAGGAGATGAAGCTGGCGGCGGCGCGGGCGATCGCCGGCGTGGTGGGCGAGGAGGAGTTGAGCGAGGAGTACATCGTGCCCAGCGTCTTCAACCGGCGCGTGGCCGAGGCGGTGGCGCACGCGGTGGAGGAGGCGGCCTACCGCACCGGTGTGGCCCGGCGCGAACGGCGGGCGGCGGCCGAGGAGGCGCGCGCCGGCGAGTGACCCTCCGCCCGCCGGCCCGCGCGGGCGCCGATGTGTCCTGTGCCCGGCGTGCGGTGCGAGCTACCGGTATAATAGGCGTGTCGCGCCGTAGGCACGCCGGAGCGGGAAAGGAGATGTGGCGTTGGCGCAGGCGGAGCGCAGGCCGGAGCCCGCCGTCGGCCCGAGGCGGGCGTCCCCCTGGATGGACGAGTTCTGGGTGCGCCGGCTGCAGTCGCTGCTCGGCCTCATCCCCATCGGGGCGTTTCTCATTTTCCACCTGTATGTGAATCTGCTCGCTACCCAGGGGCCGACGGAGTACAACACCCTGATCAACACCCTTGAGCACATGCCGCTCCTCATCTTCATCGAGGTGTTCGTACTCTACCTGCCCATCCTGTTCCACGCCGCCGTCGGCTTCCACATCGTCTTCACCCCCGAGCTCAACGTCACGCGGTACCCCTACGGTCGAAACATCCACTTCTATCTCCAGCGCCTGACGGGGGTCATCGCTTTCATCTTCCTGGCCTACCATGTCGTGACGCTCCGCCTCATCCCCGGACTCAACGACACGCACGTGACCTTCGCCCTGGTGCAATCCCAGTTGCGCCAGACCTGGATCCTGATCCTCTACCTCGTGGGCGCCATCGGCACCATCTACCACTTCGCCAACGGGCTGTGGTCCTTCGCCATCCACTGGGGTATCGCCGTGGGGCGGCGCGCCCAGCGGGCGATGGCCTACGTGTCGGCGGGCGTGTTCGTGGTCCTGACGCTCGTCCTCGTGCGCATCGTGCTGGCGTTCGCGTCCTGAGGCGGAGGGAAGGAGGCACCCGAGGGCATGCCGGCCAAGATCGTCATCGTCGGGGGCGGCCTCGCCGGCCTGAGCGCGGCCATCCGCGTGGCCGAGCTGGGCGTCCCCGTGGACCTGTACTCGCTTGTGCCCGTGCGGCGCTCCCACTCCGTGTGCGCGCAGGGCGGCATCAACGGGGCGGTGAACACGAAGGGAGAGGGCGACTCTCCCTGGATCCACTTCGACGACACCGTGTACGGCGGCGACTTCTTGGCCAACCAGCCCCCCGTCAAGGGGATGACCGACGCCGCCCCCGCGATCATCTACCTGTTCGACCGCATGGGCGTGCCGTTCAACCGCACGCCCGAGGGTCTCATCGACTTCCGCCGCTTCGGCGGCACCCGCCACCACCGCACCGCCTTCGCCGGCGCCACCACCGGCCAGCAGCTCCTGTACGCGTTGGACGAGCAGGTGCGCCGCTTCCAGGCGGAGGGGCTCGTGACGAAGCACGAGCATCACGAGTTCCTCGGCCCCATCGTGGACGAGGCGGGCGTCTGCCGGGGGGCGGTGTTCCAGGACCTGCACAGCATGGAGATGGCGGCGGTGCCCGCCGACGCCGTCATCCTCGCCACCGGCGGCATGGGCATGATCTTCGGCAAGTCCACCAACTCCATCATCAACACCGGTACCGCCACCTCGGCGGCCTATCAGGCGGGGGTGGTGTACGCCAACCCGGAGATGATCCAGGTCCATCCCACGGCCATCCCGGGCGACGACAAGCTTCGCCTCATGTCCGAGTCGGCGCGGGGCGAGGGCGGACGCGTGTGGGTGTACCGCGATGGCAAACCGTGGTACTTCCTGGAGGAGTGGTACCCCGCCTACGGCAACCTGGTGCCGCGCGACATCGCCACCCGAGCCATCTTCAAGGTCGTCGTCGACATGAAGCTCGGAATCGACGGCCAGAACATGGTCTACCTCGACGTCTCCCACCTGCCGCGCGAGGTCCTGGAGCGCAAGCTCGAGGGCATCCTGGAGATCTACGAGAAGTTCGTCGGCGACGACCCGCGCAAGGTGCCGATGAAGGTCTTCCCGGGCATGCACTACTCGATGGGCGGCCTGTGGGTCGACTACGACCAGATGACGAACATCCCCGGGCTGTTCGCCGCCGGCGAGGTGGACTACCAGTACCACGGGGCCAACCGCCTGGGGGCGAACTCGCTCCTCTCGTGCGTGTACGGCGGCATGCTGGCCGGGCCCAACGCCGTGCGCTACGCGCAGGGCCTGGGGGCGGGGGTGGAGTCGGTCTCCAGCCGCGTGTTCGACGACGCCCTCGCGCGCCACCGGGCGCGGGAGGAGGAGATCTACGCCCTGGAGGGGGACGAGAACCCCTACCTCCTGCACAAGGAGCTGGGCGAGTGGATGACCAACAACGCCACGGTCATCCGCTACAACGACCGCCTGGTGGAGACGGAGAACAAGATCCGCGAGCTGAAGGAGCGCTGGCACCGCATCTCCCTTCCCGACAAGGGCCGGTGGGCCAACGCCTCGCTCTCGTTCACCCGCCAGCTTTGGAACATGTTCGAACTCGCCCACGCCATCGTGGTGGGGGCGCGCCTGCGCGACGAGAGCCGCGGCGCCCACTACAAGCCCGAGTTCCCGGAGCGGGACGACGAGCGCTTCCTCAAGACGACGCGGGCCGTGTGGACGCCGGACGGGCCCAGGATCGACTACGAGGACGTGGACGTGTCGCTCATCAAGCCGCGCCTTCGCCACTACGACGTGGTAGGCTAACGGGGAAGCGGGGGAGGGCCATGGCCAAGGAGACGGTTCGCCTGCGCGTGCGGCGCCAGGAGGCTCCCGGGGCGCCGGCGCGGTGGGAGGAGTTCGAGCTTGAGCGCACGCCGAACATGAACATCATCTTCGCCCTCATGCAGATCCAACGCCGGCCGGTGACGGCCGACGGGAGGGCGACGACTCCCGTGTTCTGGGAGTCGAACTGCCTGGAGGAGGTGTGCGGCAGCTGCTCCATGGTGATCAACGGCAAGGCCCGCCAGGCGTGCTCGGCCCTGGTGGACCAGCTGGAGGAGCCCATCACCCTGGAGCCTATGCATTCCTTCCCGGTGGTGCGCGACCTGGCCGTCGACCGCTCGCGCATGTTCGCCGACCTCATGCGTCTCAAGGCCTGGGTGCCGATCGACGGCACCTACGACCTGGGGCCCGGACCGCGCCAGAGCGCCGAGGACCAGGCCTGGCGCTACCACCTGTCGCGCTGCATGACGTGCGGCGTGTGCGTGGAGGTGTGCCCGAACTACACCGTCGACAACGACTTCGTGGGCGCCTTCGCCATCAACCAGGTGCGCCTGTTCAACACCCACCCCACGGGCGCCCTCAACCGCAACGAGCGGCTCGACGCCCTCATGGGGCCAGGGGGCATCCAGGAGTGCGACAACGCGCAGAACTGCGTGCGCGCCTGCCCGAAGGAGATCCCCCTCACCGACTCCATCGCGGCCATGAACCGAGCGGTCAACGCCCGGGCCTTCATGCGCTGGCTGGACCGCTAGGCATGCTGGTCGAAGTGGGGGTCGACCACCGCACGGCGCCGCTGGCTGTGCGGGAGCGCCTCAGCTTCGGCCCGGCGGCGGCGCGGGAGTGGCTGGCGCTGGCCCGGCTGCACGGCATGCAGGAGGGGGTCCTCCTTTCGACGTGCAACCGGACGGAGGCGTACCTCCTTGCGGCCGAGGAGGCGTGGCCGGTGCTCCGGTCGTGGCTCGCGGCCGACTGGGCGCGCCGGGCGTCCCGGTCGCCGGCCGCCCTGGAGGCCCTCCTGCGGGTGCGCATGCGGGAGGAGGCCGTGCGCCACCTCTTTCGCGTCGCCTCCGGCCTCGAGTCGATCCTCGTGGGCGAGGGTGAGATCCTTGCCCAGGTGAAGGAGGCGTACGCCGCCGCCCGCGCCGCCGACAGCGTGGGCGCTCGCCTCCACGGCCTCTTCCAGGCGGCGTTGCGGGTGGGCCGGCAGGCGCGGCGGGAGAGCGACCTGGGGCGGTACGCCCTGGCGCCCGGTGCGGCGGTCGTGGCCATGGCCCAGGAGGCGCTGGGGGAGCTCGCGGGCCGGTCCGCTTGGGTGTGGGGGAGCGGGGCCATGGGTCGGCCCGTGGTGGAGCACCTGGCGGCGGCCGGGCTGGCGGTCACGGTGACGAGCCGCACGCCTGCGCATGCCCGCGCCGCCGCCGGCGCCGTAGCGGCGGTGCGGCCGTGGTCCGAGCGGCGGCGGGCGCTGGCGGAGGCGGACGCCCTCGTCCTGGCCGTCGGGGGCGAGGGGCCGTGGTTGGGGGCGGAGGAGGCGGCCCGCGCCATGGCCGCGCGTCCCGGCCGCCCGCTGTTCGTCTTCGACTTCGGAGTGCCGCGCAACGCCGAGGAGGGCGTGGCGGCGGTGGAAGGCGTCACCTGGCGGGGCGTAGACGACCTCCGGCGTCTCGTGGAGGCCAACCGGACGCGCCGCCAGGCGGCGGCCGACGCTGCCGCCCGCGCCGTCGACGCCGCCGTGGCCGAGTTCATGCGCCTGCACCGCGAGCGGCGGGCGGCGCCGCTCATCCGGTCGCTGTACGACAAGGCGGAGGCCGTGCGCCGCGCCGAGCTGGAGCGCACGCTGCGCCGGCTGCCGGATCTCGGGGCGGCGGAGCGCGCGGCGGTGGAGCAGCTCACGCGGCGCATCGTCCGCCGCCTCCTCAATGACCCGGCGCTGGCGCTGCGCAGCGGTGCGGCGGAGGGCGACGCCACCGACCTCATGCGGGCGGCGGCCTCCCTGTTCGGGCTGGAAGCGGGGGAGGAGGTGGAGGGCGGCTGAGCGCCGGTACGCAACAGGCGCCCTCCGCCCCGGCGCCGGCCGCCCTGCGCGTCGGCACGCGCACGAGCGACCTGGCGCGCTGGCAGGCGGAGCAGGTGCTGGCGGGGCTGGGGCGGGCCGGGCAGCCGGCCCGCCTGGTGGGCGTGCGCACGCGCGGCGACCGCGAGCACGCCCCCGAGGCCCTCATGGCCGGGGAAGGGGCCTTCGTCTCCGCCCTGGAGGAGGCGCTGGTAAGGCGTGAGATCGACCTCGCCGTCCACTCCTTGAAGGACGTACCCGTGCGCCTGGCCGAGGGCTTGGTGCTGGCCGCCGTCCTGCCCCGTCACGACCCGAGCGACGCCGTGGTGGGGCGGCCGCTTCGCGCTCTCCCGTCGGGGGCGCGGGTCGGCACCTCGTCGCCCCGGCGCGCCGCCTTCGTGCGTGCCCTGCGGCCGGACCTCGCGGTGGTGCCGGTGCGCGGCAACGTGCCGCGGCGGGTGGCGCTCGTGGAGCGGGGGGAGGTGGAGGCGGTGGTGCTTGCCTTGGCCGGCCTGGAGCGCCTGGGCCTGGGGGGGCTGGTGGCGGAGGTGTTGCCGCTCGATGCCTTCCCCCCCGCCCCTGGGCAGGGGGCGATCGCGGTCGAGGCGCGGCAGGGGGAGGTGCCCGAGGCCGCCGTCTCCCTGGACGACGCCCCCTCACGCCGAGCCGTGGAGGCGGAACGCGCCCTCCTCGCCCGCCTGGGGGGCGGCTGCGGTCTCCCCTTGGGGGCGTGGGCGCGGCCGACAGCGGGGGGCGCCATCCGGCTCACGGCCCGGCTGGTGGACGGCCAGGGGCGGGTGCGCGAGGCGGAGGCGGAGGCCCAGGCGCCGGAGGAGGTGGCCGAGATGGCGGCGCGCGCCCTCGGGCGGCCGTGAACGCCCCGGCACATCCCCTGTGGCTTGTCGCCGCGGGGTGCGGCGACCCGAACGGCGTCCCGGAGTCCGCCCGCCTGGCGATGGCGGCGGCGGAGCGGGTGGTCGTGCTGCCCGGGGCACCGCCCGCCCTCGCCCTATGGGCGCGGCCGGAGTGCGTGCGTGCAGGCGCGGGTGAGGACGAGGGGCGCGAGGGCCAGGCTGCCGTTTGGATCGCCCCCGCCCCCCCGGACCGCGGCCGGGCGCGCGCCCTGCCCGGACTGGAGGTGGCGCGGGCCGACTGCCCGCCCATGGAGGATGCGCCCCTGCGGGAGGCGACGGTGGTGCTCACCCGGCCCTGGCCGGACCTGCAGCTGACCGCCTCCGCCTACGCCGCCCGCGGGGCGCGCGTCGTGCCATGGCCGCTGTCCACCATCGTACCCCCGCCCGATCCCGCCGCCCTGGCCCAGGCCGCCTCGCGCTGCGCCGCGGGCGCCTACGACGCCGTGGGCGTCACCAGCGCGCGCGCCGCCGCCGCCTGGTGCGAGGCGGTCCTGGGCGCCTCCGCGGAGGCGACTCGCCGCCCCTTCCTGGCGGCGGTGGGCGAGGCCACCGCGGCCGCGCTCCTCATGGGGGGCCTGACCCCCGATCTGGTGACGGAGGGGGGCGGGAGCGCGCTCGGGGAGGCGCTGGGGGAGCGGGCCAAGGGCGGGCGCGTGCTGTTGGTGGCGGCGGCGGCGGGGCGCACCGAGGCGGAGGATGCGGCGCGCGCCGCCGGGGCGCAGGTGGACGTGGTGGCGGCGTACGGGATGGCCGACCCGCCGTGGCGGCAGCGCTTCGACCCGTGGGTGTCGGAGGCGCTGCAGGGACCGGATCCGCGCTGCGTGTACGTCACCTGGTTCAGCCCCCGAGCCGTGGAGCGCGGCCTGCGCGCCCTGGGAAGCGCCTTGGCCCGCGCCACCTGGGTGGTGGTGGGGGAGACGACGGCGCAGGCAGCGCGCCGCCTCGCCAGCCCGGCGGGAGGCATCGAGGTGGCGGAACGGGCGTCGGAGGCGGCGGTGCGGGAGGCCATCGTGCGCCTGCACCGCACGCGCAGGCGCCGGCCCTAGGGCCGGCGGGAGGGGGGAAGGCGGATGGAAGGGCGAGGGTCGTGGCAGGTGGGGTTGCAGCGCCCGCGCCGCCTGCGGGCCACGGCGGCGATGCGCGACCTGGCGGCGGAGACGGACCTCACGGCGGCGAGGCTGCTCCAACCCCTGTTCGTGGTCCCGGGGCAGGGGGTGCGGCGGCCGATCGGGAGCCTTAGGGGCCAGGACCACCTGTCCGTGGACCGGCTGCCCGAGGTAGTGGAACCCCTGTTGGAGGCAGGCGTGGGGGGCGTGGTGCTGTTCGGCCAGCCGCCCGCCGGCGCGAAGGACGCGGAGGGCAACGCTGCCCTCGACCCAGACGGGGCGGTGCCCAGGGCGGTGCGTCTCTTGAAGGAGCGCTATCCGGAGATGTGGGTGGCCACCGACGTCTGCCTCGACCCATACACCTCCCACGGCCACTGCGGCCTCGTCGACGGCGAGCGCATCCTCAACGATGAGACCCTCCCCCGCCTCGCCCGCATGGCCGTATTGCACGCCCAGGCGGGCGCGGACGCGGTGGCCCCGTCCGACATGATGGACGGACGCGTGGGCGCCATCCGCACCGCCCTGGACGCAGCCGGCTTGACCGACACCGCCATCTTGGCCTATACGGCCAAGTACGCCTCCAGCCTGTACGCGCCCTTTCGGGAGGCGGAGGACTCCGCCCCGGCGTTCGGCGACCGGCGGTCCTACCAGATGGACCCTCGCAACGGGCGCGAGGCCCTGCGCGAGGCCCTCCTCGACATGGCCGAGGGGGCGGACATGCTCATGGTCAAGCCCGCAGGCCCCTACCTCGACATCGTCGCCCGCGTGGCGGCGGCGGCCGACCGGCCGGTGTTCGCCTACCAGGTGTCGGGCGAGTACGCCATGCTCGTGGCCGCCTCGGAGGCCGGCCTCATCGACTACGACGCCGCCTTGCTGGAGAGCGCGGTCGGCATCCGGCGCGCCGGCGCCGCCGCCATCCTCACGTACGCCTGCCTCGACCTCGCCCGTCTGCTGGAGCGCGGGCGGTGGCGGCCGGCGCGTCCGCCCTTGGCGCGCTGACGGCCGCTGGCGCGCAGGCCCGCGGCCGGGTACGATGCCGTCGGGGCGGCTGGCCGCCCCGGGAGGGGGATGGCCATGGACGCGGCGGGTACGCGGCCGATCCGGGTCATCGTGGCCAAGGTGGGCCTGGACGGCCACGACCGGGGGGCGAAGGTCGTCGCCCGCGCCTTTCGGGACGCGGGCATGGAGGTCGTGTACACGGGGCTGCACCGTACGCCGGAGGAGGTCGTGGAGGCGGCGGTGCAGGAGGACGTGGACGTGGTCGGCCTGTCGGTCCTCTCCGGCGCCCACATGACGCTCGTGCCGCGGGTGCTCCAGCTGTTGCGGGAGCGGGGGCTGGAGGACGTGCTCGTGGTGGTGGGCGGCATCGTGCCGGAGGAGGACGCCCAGGCCCTGCGCCGCATGGGGGTGGCGGAGGTGTTCGGCCCCGGCACGGAGACGCAAGCCCTGGTGCGGTTCGTGCGCCAGCACGTGGGTGCGCGCGCCTGATGGCGGAACGGACGCTGGAGGAGTGGGCGGCCGCCTTTCGCGCCGGCGACCGCCGCGCCTTGGCGCGAGCCCTCACGTGGGCGGAGGCGGGGGACGGGCGGGCGCAGCGCCTGTTGGCCCTGGTGGGCGGCGGCGGGCGGCGGGCGCATGCGGTGGGGGTGACCGGCAGCCCCGGCGTGGGCAAGTCGAGCCTGGTCGACCGCCTGGCCGTCGCCCTCCGGCGCCGTGGCCGCACGGTCGGGGTGGTGGCGGTCGACCCCTCCAGCCCCTTCAGCGGCGGCGCCATCCTGGGCGACCGCGTGCGCATGGCGGAGGCCGCCCTGGATAGCGGGGTGTTCGTGCGCTCGCTGGCCACGCGCGGCCGGATGGGGGGCCTGTCGGCGGCCACTGGCGACGCCATCCGCCTCATGGACGCGTTCGGCAAGGACGCCGTGGTGGTGGAGACGGTGGGCGCCGGCCAGGCCGAGGTAGACGTCATGGGCTTGGTCGACAGCGTGGTGGTGGTCCTGGCCCCTGGTCTCGGGGACGACGTGCAGGCCATCAAGGCCGGCATCCTGGAGATCGCCGACGTCTTGGTGGTCAACAAGGCGGATCGCCCCGGGGCCGATCTGGCCGTACGCGAACTGCGCCAGATGCTCCTCCTCGGTGGCGGACGGCCGGAGGAGGCCGACGCGGGGCGCGTGCCCGGGTGGGAGGTCCCGGTTCTGCGCACCTCCGCCACCACCGGCGAGGGCGTGGAGGAGCTGGCCGACGCCCTCGATCGCCACCGCCAGGCCCTGGCGGCAAGCGGGGCGGGAGCGGCGCGCCGCCTGCGGGCGGCGGAGGGCGCGTTGGCCGACGCCCTGGCGCGTACGGCCGTGGCCGAGGTGCGGCGCGCCGCGCCGACGATGTGGGAGGAAGCCGTGCGCCGTCTGGCGGACGGGGAGGCGTCACCGGCTGCGGCGGCGCACGAGCTGTGGGCGGCGGCACGGGGCGCGAGGAGCGGGGGGAGAGCATGGACTTCGCCTTGAGCGAGGAGGAGCGCAGCATCCGGGCCGCCATCCGCGACCTGGCCGAACGCGAGTTTGCGCCGCGGGCGGCGGAGTACGACCGCACGGGGGAGTTCCCGTGGGACAACGTCCGCCTCCTGGCGGAGGGAGGCTACCTGGGCATGACCGTGCCCCCGCGCTACGGCGGCGCGGGGGCCTCGTTCCTGGCGTTCATCCTGTGCATGGAGGAGGTCGCCCGCGCCTGCGCCGTCACCTCGGTGATCTTCGAGGTGCACAACTCGCTCCATATCGAACCCATCCTGCGCTTCGGCAGCGAGGAGCAGCGCGAGCGCTTCCTCCCGCCCCTTGTGCGCGGGGAGCGTCTGGGCGCGTTCTGCCTCACGGAGCCGTCCTCCGGGTCGGACGCGGCGGCGATGGAGACGCGGGCCGTGGAGGTGGCGGGCGGCTTCCGCCTGCGGGGGCAGAAATCGTTCATCACGAACGGCGGCCAGGCGCACGAGTACCTGGTCTTCGCCCGCACCGGCGACGACCCCGGGCGGCGGGCGGTGACCGCCTTCCTCGTCCCGCGGGACAGTCCGGGTCTGAGCTTCGGGCCGCCAGAGGCGAAGATGGGCCTCACCGCCTCCCACACGACCCAGGTGTACCTGGACGACGTCTTCGTCCCCGCCGACCGCCTTTTGGGCGAGCGCGACCACGGCATGCGCGTCGCCCTCGCCACGCTGGACGCCGGGCGCGTCGGCATCGCCGCCCAGGCGGTGGGCATCGCCCAGGCGGCGCTCGACACCGCGGCCCGCTACGCCCTGGAGAGGCGCCAGTTCGGACGCCCCATCGCCGAACACGAGGGGGTGCAGTGGATCCTGGCCGAGATGGCCGCCGACCTGGAGGCGGCGCGCTGGCTCGTGTACCGCGCCGCCTGGCTGCAGGGGCAGGGGATACGGGCCACGGAGGAGATCGCCAAAGCGAAGCTGTTCGCCTCCACCATGGCGAACGTGCACGTCCCCCGCGCCCTGCGCGTCCTGGGCGGCTACGGCTTCCTGAAGGACCACCCCATGGAGCGCTACGTACGCGACGTGAAGGTGACGGAGATCTACGAAGGAACGTCGGAGGTCATGAAGATGCTCATCGCCCGCGGCCTCATGGAGCGCACCCGGCAGGGGACGGGGGCGGGGTAGGGGCGGGCCCCGGGCCGGAGGCCGGGGAAGGGCCGTGACGCCGCCCCAGTCGGCCGCCGTGCACCTCGCGCTTGCGCGCATACATGGCGGCCTCCGCGCGCGCCACGACGGTGCGCGCGTTCTCCTGCTCGTGGGTGCGCGCCGCCGTGCCCGCGGACATGCCGAGAAGGTACTCGGGCCGGTCCACCTCGGCCCCTCCCCCCAGGAGGGTGAGGCGGTCGCCGCGGTTCCAGGCGTCGACGGCCGCCGACATGCGCCCGGGCGCCTCGGCCAAGCCCAGCGGCTCGCGGCTGATGGCCACGAACTCGTCCCCGTACGGGCGAAAGGTGAGGACGGAGTTCCCCACGGCGGCGGTGACGATGTGCGCCGCCGCGAGGATGTACTGGTCCCCCATGCGGTGTCCGAAGTGGTCGTTCACCCACTTCAGGTTGTCTAGGTCGGCGAACAGGGCGGCGAAGGGAGGGCGCGGCGGCCGGTCGAGCTCGTCCAGCACCTCGTCCAGGAAGGTGCCGTTGTACATGCGGGTAAGCGCGTCGCGCCGGAGCGAGAACTCGCGCTCCAACAGCTCGCTCACCAGGTTGGCGAACAGGGCCAGGGTGCGGACCGAGTCGGGGGTGGGGATGCAGCCGTCCTCCGGGTCGTCGGCCGTGAGAAAGCCGAACAGCTGCCCGTCGGAGCTCCATAGGGTGGCCAAGAACATGTCGTCGGGATGCCAGTCGCGAAACGCCTCGCGCGGCAGCTCCGAGGGCACCACGGCGGGATGCGACGCCACCAGACCGGCCGGGATATAATAGCAATGTTCCCCAAGGTGCACGCCCTCCGCCTCAAGGCGGCGCACCTGGGCGCGCGTGAGGGAGGAGCCGCCGCGCCGCAGGCGCGCCAGTTCCCGTGCCGCCACGCCCGCACCGGCGAACATCACCGCCTCGGTCAGCTCGTGCTGGTAGACCGACACGAGACAGCGGCGAAACAGCCCGCTCTCGACGACGCCCTGGGCGACCACGGAGAGCTTGTCCTGCAGGGTTTCCGCCTGCAGGATCCCCTCCGAGGCCTGGAGAAAGGCGCGGAACTGGCGAAGCTCAGCGCTCAGATGCGCCACGTCCTCGCCCCCTCGTGGCTACCAGCGTACGGATGGCAGGGAGAAGGCGCAACGTCCGCCGTTGACGCAATGGTTCGCGCAACCAGCCGGGATTCCTTTCACTGGAAACGACGTGCCCGCGAGCAGGGAAGGCGCGGGTGGGAGGGGGCGGCGCGTTGGTCGGCGTGATCCTGGCCGGCGTCTCGGGCCGCACCGGGCGGGAGGTGGGGCGGGCCGTGGTGGCCGCGCCCGACCTGCGGCTGGTGGGTGCCCTCGGACACGGCAGCGTGGGGCGCGACGCGGGCGAGGCGATGGGCATGGCGCCCCTGGGGGTGCCGATCGCGGCCACGCTGCCCGCCTTTCCGCCGCCGGAGGGCACGGTGTACGTAGACTTCACCCGCGCCGACGCGGCGCGCGCCAACGTGCCGACCGCCCTCGCCATGGGCCTGCCGGCGGTGGTGGGCACGACCGGCTTCGACGCCCGCGACCTGGAGGCGTTCGAATCGGCGGCAAGGGCGGCAGGCGTGGGGGTGTGCGTGATCGCCAACTTCGCCCTCGGCGCCGCCCTCACCGCCCGCCTCTCCGCCTTGGTGGTGGACGTCTTCCCGGACGTGGAGATCGTGGAGCTGCACGGCAGCCACAAGCGCGACCGCCCGTCGGGCACGGCGGCCGCCCTGGCGGCGGACCTGGCCGGGCGGCGGCCGGGCGGACGCGAGGTGCCGGTGCACTCTGTCCGCCTCCCCGGCCTGGTGGCGCATCAGGAGGTGCTGTTCGGCCGCCCGGGAGAGCTCATCACCCTGCGCCACGACGTGTTCAGCCGGGAGGCCTACACCCAGGGCGTCCTCCTGGCCATCCGGCGCGTCGGCCGCCTGCGTGGCCTGGTGACGCGGCTGGAGGAGGTCTGGGAGGGCGCGTAACCGGGAGGGGGACGGCGGTGAGGGAGGGTCGACCCCTGCGCCTTGCGGCGGAGGGGGTGGTGAGCGGTGGTCGGCGCCGGCGCGGCCTCGACCTTCTCGTGCGGGACGGGCGGATCGAGGGGTGGGTTCCGCGCGGCGCGGCGACGCCGGGGTACGCCGTGCTCGCGGTGGAGGGGGACCTGGCGCCGGGCCTCGTGGACATCCACGTCCACGGCGGCTTCGGGGTGGCGGCGGAGACCATGGACGCCGACGCCCTCGTGTCGTGGCGGCGTCGGCTGTGGCAACGGGGCGTGGCCGCCTTCGTCGCCTCGCTGCCCAGCCTGGCGCCGGAGGAGGTGCGGGAGCGGATCGGCCGCCTCGCGCCGTGGGTGGGGCGGCGCGAAGCGGGGCTGGCCACGCTCCTCGGGCTCCATCTGGAGGGGCCCTATCTCTCCCCCGCCCGACGCGGCGCCCACGCGCCCGATCGCCTGCGGCCGCCGGACGAGCGGGAGATGTTGGACTGGGTGGACGCCCATCCGGGGACGGTGCGCATGGTGACGCTGGCGCCCGAGCTCGCGGGGGCGCGGGAGGTGGCGCGGGCGCTGGCGGAGCGCGGCGTCGTGGTGGCCCTGGGGCACACGGACGCCGACGCCGACGCGGTGGAGGCCGCCTTTGCCTGGGGCGCGCGCCACGCCACCCATCTGTGGAACGCGATGTCGCCCCTGGGCCACCGCGCCCCCGGGGCGGTAGGCGCCTTCCTGGCGGCGCGCGGCACCACCGTGGAGCTCATCTGCGACGGCCACCACCTGGACCCGCGCGTGGTCGCCCTCACGGTGCGGCTGGTCGGCCCCCACCGGGTGGCCCTGGTGACCGACGCCATGGCCGCCGCCGGTCAGGGAGACGGCGACTACCCGCTGGGCGGGCGCACCGTTCGGGTGCAGGGCGGCGTGGCCCGCGCCCCGGACGGCGCCCTCGCCGGCAGCACGCTCGTGTTGGACGAGGCGGTGGGCAACGTCGTCGCTTGGGGTGTCGCGGCGGCGCCCTGGGCGCACGCCATGGCATCGGTCGTGCCGGCGCGGGTCGTGGGGGCCGAAGGGTACGGCACCGTCCGTCCCGGGACGTGGGCGGACCTCGTGGTGCTCGACGGCCAGGGCCGGGTGCGACCGCTCATGGAGCCGATTGGGGAGGAAGGCTCGAGGGGGTGACGGTGACGGGGGAGGCGGTCGGGACGGAGGCGGACGCGGTCCTCTGGCGGGAGATCGAGGCGCAGCCTCGGGTGCTGGCGGGGGTGGCGGCCCGGCACGGGGAGCTCGCGCGGCTGGGGCGCCACCTGTGGGGCGATCGGCGGCCGCCTCTGGCGGTGCTGGTGGCCCGGGGCACCTCCGATCACGCGGCCGTGTACGCCCGCTACCTCATCGAGGTGGGGCTTGAGCTGCCCGCATCCCTGGCCGCGCCGTCCGTCTACACCCTGTACGGCGCCCGCCCGCGCCTGGAGAGGGCCGTGGTCCTCGCCTGCTCCCAGTCGGGCGCCTCGCCCGACCTGGTGGAGGTGGTGCGGGGGGCGCGGCAGGCGGGGGCGACGACCGTGGCCCTGGTGAACCGCATGGACTCGCCCCTGGCCGAGGTGGCCGAGCACGTGGTGGACGTGGGCGCGGGCGAGGAGGTGAGCGTCGCCGCCACCAAGAGCTTCACCGCCGAGCTGGCCACATTGGCAGCCCTCATCCTGCCGGCGAGTGCGGGTAGGCTGGCCTGGGAGGGGGCGGAGGCGTTGGGGAGGGTGGCCGAGGCGGCCGCCGCCGCGGTCGCCCAGGCCGACGCGGTGGCGGCATGGGCGCGGCGCCGGCGGGACTGGCGCACCATGTACGTGGTGGGCCGGGGGTTCGCCTTCCCCGCGGCGCTGGAGATCGCCCTCAAGCTCAAGGAGATGGCGGCGGCGGTGGCGGAGGGGTACTCGGCGGCCGACGTCCGCCACGGGCCCATCGCCTTGCGCGGGCCGGACATGCCCATCTGGCTCGTGGGGGGGCGCGGGCCCGCGCTGGGAGACCTCGTCGCCTTGGCGGCGGAGGCCCGCGCCGGGGGAAGCCCGACCCTCGCCCTCACGGATGCGCGGGAGCTGGCCGACGCGGCGGACGAGGCCTTCCTCCACGCGCCTCTACCCGAGGTGCTGTCGCCCATCCCGGCGGCCATCCTGGGGCAGATGGCCGCCTTCCACCTCGCCCGTGCGCGCGGCCTCAACCCGGGGGCGCCGGCGGGCATCCACAAGGTGACGCGTACACGCTAGGGCTGGGGCGTGGGCAAGGTGTCCGGGCCGGTACGCGGGGAGACGACCGCCCCGTCGGACTGGCGCTGCACATACGCGCCGCGCCCTCGCCGTTCGCGCATGGAGGGTCCGCCAGAAGGACGGCGGACGGCGGGCACGAAGCATCGCATGGTCCTCGGTCGGCTTGCAAGGCAACGGGAGGAAAGAAGGCGAGCCCATGACCACCGCGCGCCGCCTGTCCGACATCGAGCTGACTTCGGGAGCCGACTTCCCCACCCTGCGCGACGTCCTCCTGGCCCGACGCCGCATCGCCCCCTATCTGCGGGAGACGCCGCTCGTTGCGCCCTGGGCGCTGGCTCAGGCTGCCGGTGCCGAGGTGTACCTGAAGCTCGAGAATCTCCAGCCGATCGGCGCGTTCAAGGTGCGTGGCGGTGTCAACCTCGTGGCGGCGGAACGGAGCGCCCTCGAGGGACGGGGTCTCATGACCGCGTCGACCGGCAACCACGGACAGTCCATCGCGTACGCGGGGCATCTCTTCGGCCTTCCCGTCTCCGTGTACGCGCCGCGCGGCGCCAACCCACTCAAGGTGCGGGCGATGGAGGCCTTGGGCGCCGAGGTGGTCCTCGTAGGGGACGACTTCGACGCCGCGCGCGAGGCCTGCGAGCGCGATGCACGCGCGCAGGGAGCGCGCTACGTGCACAGCATGAACGAGCCGCTCCTCATCGCCGGCGTGGCCACCCTCTACCTGGAGGCGCTGGAGGCCGTGCCGGACGTGGATGCGGTGCTGGTACCGGTCGGCGGCGGAAGCGGCTTGTCCGCCGCAGGCCTGGTCGCAAAGACGCTCAACCCGGGGATCCGAGTGGTGGGCGTGCAGGCGGCGGGAGCCCCCGCCTTCGCAGAGGCCTATCGCACCGGCACCCTGGCGTCCACCGCGCGGGCCGCCACCCAGGCAGAGGGTCTCGCTACGCGCCAGGCCTTCGCCCTACCCGTCGCGATGGCGCGGCGCTACGTCGACGACGTGGTGCTCGTGTCGGACGACGAGATGGCCGAGGCCATGCGCGTCCTCTTGGAGACGGCGCATATCGTGGCGGAGATGGCCGGGGCCGCTGGCCTGGCCGCGCTCTTGCGGTATGGGCCAAGCCCCTTCGGCCGCCGCGTGCTCCTGCCGATCACCGGGGGGAACGCGACACGCGCGCAGCTCGCGGCCTTGTTCTCCGTCTGAGCGGGGCGGACCGGTGCGAGGCGACCGCTTAGACATAGACGGCGCTCGCCACCATGCCGCCCGCAGCACGCGCAAGAAGATGTTCTTCCCGAGGAACTCGCGCATATCTGGATCGGCGTAACGGCGCTCGTCCGCCGCCGGGCAACGTTCGGGAACTCGAGGGCTCCCCGCAGCGCAACCAGGTCACCGCTTGTCGGCGGCGTACCGGTTCCTTCCATGCCGTCGATGGCGGCGTCGGGCGGGCCTCCCGGCATTGCCGCGCTGGCCCGGCACCGCTATGCTGGGGAACGAACGAAATCGGGGCCCGCTCGCGCGGGCCCCGCCCATGGTCGGGTGGACAGGATTTGAACCTGCGACCCCAGCGTCCCGAACGCTGTGCGCTACCAAGCTGCGCCACCACCCGGAGCGGGTATCATGCTACCGGCCGCGCCGCCGCCTGTCAAGGCGGCGCGGTCGGCGGGAGGGCGATCGCCGTTGCCCGCCGCTGACGCGCCCTCGCCGCACATCATCGGCACCGCCGGCCACATCGACCACGGCAAGTCGCGCCTCGTCCTCGCCCTCACGGGCGTCGACCCCGACCGCCTGCCCGAGGAGAAGGCGCGCGGAATCACCATCGACCTCGGCTTCGCGCCCGTCCTTCTGCCCGGCGGCGTGCGGGCCGCGTTCGTCGACGTGCCGGGGCACGAGCGCTTCGTGCACACGATGGTGGCCGGGGCGAGCGGGGTCGACCTCGCCCTGGTGGTGGTGGCGGCGGACGAGGGACCCATGCCGCAGACGGCCGAGCACCTCGCCATTCTCGAGCTCCTCGGGGTGGAGCGGGCGGTGGTGGCTCTCACGAAGGTGGATCTCGTCGACGAGGAGTGGCGCGCCGTGGCCGAGGAGGCGGTGCGAGACCTCATCGCCCCCACGCCCTACCGCGACGCTCCCATCGTGTCCGTCTCCGCTGTGCGGGGCGACGGGCTTGGGGAACTGCGTCAGGCGCTGGCCGACGCCCTCGCCGGCCTTGCGCCCCGGCCCGGCGAGGCGCCCGCCCGCCTGGCTGTCGACCGCGTCTTCACCCGCCCCGGCTTCGGCACGGTGGTGACCGGTACGCTGGTGAGCGGACGGGTGCGGCGCGACGACCGCCTGCGCCTCTACCCGGCCGACACGGAGGTGCGGGTGCGCGGCGTCCAGGTGCACGGCGAACCGCGCCAAGAAGCGCAAGCGGGCGAACGCACCGCCCTCAACCTCGGGGGCGTGGAGCGCGAGGCCGTGCGGCGGGGGGACGTGGTGGCGGCGCCCGGTGCGGTGGTGGTGAGCCGCGTGGCAGCGGCCGATGTCAGGCTCGTGGCCGGCGCGCCGACCGTGCGCACGGGGCGGACGGTGCACGTGCACGCCGGCACCGCCCAGTGCGCCGCCCGCCTGGTGTGGCTGGCGGCGGACGAGCGCGCGGGCGGGGGAGGCCCCGCCCCGGCCCGCCTCCACCTCTCGCGCCCCCTCGCCCTCGCCGCCGGCGACCGCTTCATCCTGCGCACCCCCTCGCCGCCGCGCACCATCGGCGGCGGCGTGGTACTCGACCCGGCGGGTGAGCGCTACCGCCGCTGGCGTCCGGCCTCCCTGGCCGAGCTGGACGAGGTCCGCAGGGGCGGTAGCGCGGCACGCGTACGCACGGCCCTCGTGCGAGCCGGCGGGCGGCCCCTCGAAAGCTCGGAGCTGGCGCAAGCGGCCGGGGTGACGGTGGAGGCGGCCGAGGCGGCGGTTCGCTCCCTCGCGGCCTCCGGGGCGGTGCGGGAGGCGCCGGGAGGCGGTTGGGTGCTGGCCGAGGCGTGGCGGGGATGGGAACGCGCCGTGGCCGACTCCCTCGCCGCCTATCACCGCGAGCACCCCCTGCGGCCGGGGGCGCCGCGGGAGGAGGTTCGGCGCCGAGCGGCGGCGGCGCTCGACGGGCGGCGCTTCGCCCTGGCGGTGGAGGAATGGCGGCAGGCGGGTTGGCTGAGGGCCGAGCGCGAGCGCCTTGCCCTCGCCGACTTCCGCCCCGCCTCTTCGCCCCAGGCGCGGCAGGCGGTGGAGGAGGTGGCGGAGCGCTTCCGCGCCGCCGGCCTCGACCCGCCAGCGGCGGCCAAGGCCGTCGAGGGGGCGGTGGACGGCGAGGAGATCCTCAGCCTTCTGGTGGCGGACGGCCGCCTCGTGCACCTGGGCGAGGGCCTGTACCTGCACGCGGAGGCGGTCGCCCGGGCGCGTACCGTGCTGGAGGGGCTGCTCGCCGCCGGCGAGGGCGTGACCGCCAGCGCCTTCCGCGACGCCTTGGGGGCGAGCCGGCGCGTGGCCGTGCCCCTGCTTGAGCACTTCGACCGCATCCGTCTTACCCGCCGCCAGGGCGATCTGCATGTGGCGGCGGGGCGAAGCCCGGGGTAGGGGAAGGCGGCCGCCGGGGGCGCGCGCGCACGGGCGCGCGCGTGCGCCGACGAGCGGGGGCGAACGGAGGGAAAATTGACACCGGCCCCCGGAGCGAATACGCTTTTGCATGTATCTGGCGCGTGCGCGGGTTGGGGGCCGCCCCCCGCCGCATCCGCGACCACCGCCGAGCGGCGGCCGTGGGCACGCGCCGCGATCGCGCCCGGGGG
>JAILZS010000051.1 GCA_023512375.1 Bacillota bacterium
TGGGCCAACTTCCCCGCCGCCCTGCGCTACATCCCGTTCTTCACCTACCTGCGCAACACCCTCGAGGTCTCCCTCCTGTCCGTGGCGGGCACCCTGGTCTCCTGCCCGCCCGCCGCCTATGCCTTCGCCCGCCTCCAATGGCCAGGGCGGAACGCCTTCTTCCTCGCCTCCCTGGCCACCGTCATGCTGCCGTTCCAGGTGCAGATGATCCCGCTCTACGTGGTGTTCCGAGACCTGGGGTGGATCGGCACCCTATTGCCGCTCATCGTGCCGGCGTTCGTCGGCAACGGCCTGTACATCTTCCTCCTGCGCCAGTTTTTCCTCACGATCCCCAAGGAGTTGGACGAGGCAGCCGCCATCGACGGCGCGGGGGAGCTGGCGATCTTCTTCCGCATCATGCTTCCCCTCGTCCGACCCGCTCTGGTCACGGTGAGCATCTTCACGTTCATGGCGAACTGGACCGACTTCCTCGCCCCCCTGGTATTCCTTAACCGGGAGAGCACCTACACGCTCGCCTTGGGGTTGCAGTTCTACCAGAGCCAGCACTTCACGGCGTGGTCGTACCTCATGGTGGCCTCCCTCGTGTTCACGATCCCGGCCCTGATCGTGTTCCTCCTCTTGCAGCGCTACTTCGTGCAGGGGTTTGCGCTCAGCGGCCTCAAGGGGTGACGGTGTGGACTTCGCCCAAGAGATCCTTCAGACACCGGCCGTCCTGGCCGACCTCGCAGCGGGACGCGGCCTCGGCCAGACGCTCGCCCTCGCGGCCGAACGCCTGCGCGCGGCCGCGCCCGCGCCCATCCTCCTCACCGGCATGGGGTCGTCGCACTTCGCCGCCCACTACGGCGCCTGTCTCATGGAGGCGGCCGGTCTCTCCGCCCTCGCCCTGGACACGGGCGACCTGGTGACCTGCCATCCCGCCAGCATCGCCCGCCTGCCGGTGAAGGTCGTCATCTCCCAGTCCGGCAGAAGCGCCGAGGTTCTCGACCTCGTCGCTGGGCGGAGCGGCGGCGACACGTGGATCGCGGTCACGAACGAGCCGGACAGCCCCCTCGCCCGCGCTGCCGACACCGTCCTCGCCCTCGGGGCGGGAGCGGAGGAGATGACGGCGTCCAAGACCTTCTTCGCCACGCTAGCGCTCTTGGCGCTGCTCGCGGACGAGGCGGCGGGCGGGTCGTGGCATGTGTCCCAGGAGATGGCGGGGGAGGCGGAGGACATGGCGCAGGCGTTGGTCGGTCCCCTCGACGCCCCGGCGGCCGCCGTGGCGGAGGCGGTCGTCGCCGGCGGGCCGCTCGTCCTCCTGGGCAAGTCGACGGCCTTGTGCGCCGCCCGGCAGGGGGCGCTCATCCTCCAAGAGGCGGCGCGCGCGGATGCGGCGGCGATGACATACGGCGAGTGGCGGCACGGCCCGGTGGAGCGGGCCCGACCCGGACTCACCGTCGTCGCCGTGGCGCCGGGGCCGGCCGACCCGGAGGCGGAGCGCGTCCTGGCGGAGACGTCCGAGCGGGGAGCCGCCGTGCTCCGGCTCGCCGCGGCCGAAGGGGCGGTCCCCTGGCGGCGGCCGTTCGCCCCCACGGCTGCGCTCTACCGCGCCCTACTGGAGGTCGGGCGGCGCCGCGGGTCGGAGGTGGGCCGCTTGGCGCACAAGGTCACGGGCCGGTGAGCGGCCCCGCCGTGGTGGTGGCCGGCAACCTCAACGTCGACCTCACCCTCGCGCACGTACCGGACTGGCCTAAGTGGGGGACGGAGGTCGTCCTCGAGCGCGCCGACCGCCGCGCAGGCGGCGTGGCCCACGCCGCCTGCGCCCTCGCCGCCCTGGGCGTGGCCGTGACCGTGGTGGCGGCGGTGGGACAGGACGCCGACGCCGCCTTCCTGCGCTCCTGGCTGGCCCGAGCGGGGGTCGACGCCTCCGGCGTCGCCGTCCACCCGGAGCGGGCGACGGGGCTGTCGGTGGCGGTGGTGCGGGCGGACGGCGAGCGCACGTTCTTCACCCTTCCCGGCGCCCTCCTGGCCGAAGCG
This sequence comes from Bacillota bacterium, assembly GCA_023512375.1. Lineage (GTDB taxonomy): Bacteria > Bacillota > Sulfobacillia > JAJZYS01 > JAILZS01 > JAILZS01. Next base: position 2,017 of record JAILZS010000051.1, read on the forward strand.
CCCGCCGACCTCCTGGCGCGCGCCGGCGCCTTCCGCCCCCGATGGCTGCTCCTCTCCGGTCTCATGCTCCTCCCCGACGGGCCGCCCGAGCCCATCGTGGCGGAGATGGCGCGCCTTTCACGCCTGGGCACGCGCGTCGCCGTCGACGTGGGGTGGGATCCGCTCGGCTGGCCGCCCCGGCGCCTACACCTCGCCCGCTCGGTCCTCGAGGCCGCGGACCTCGCCTTGCTGAACGCGGACGAGGCCCGCGCCCTGGGCTGGGAGGACGCCCGGCCGCGCCGCTCGGGGGCGAAGGTGGCCGTCAAGCGCGGTCCCCTGGGGGCGCGGGTGGGAGACGACGGGGGGGGTTGGGACGTCCCCGCGACGCCCGCGGTCGCAGTGGACACCGTGGGGGCGGGCGACGTCTGGAACGCGGCCTTCCTCGCCGCCTCCCTGGCCGGGCAATCCGCCGTGCCGGCGGCGGCGCGGGCGAATCGGGTCGCCGCGCTGTACGTGGCCGCCCCCCCGGGCCCCGACCGCTACCCGTCGAGGGAGAGGCTCGAGCCGCAGTCGGGTGAGCCCGCTGCCCCGGCTGGCTGACGCCCGCTGCCGATCCCAAGGCGAGGGTTGTCTCACGTCGCAGGATCGTGACTTCGAGGGCGCGAACGGTCGGGCCGGTGCTTCGGCGCCGTGGGTCGGTAAGGCGCGCCCGTCGGCCTGTTTCGACTCGGAGGCGGCGCCAAGGCTGGTCGTCGGACGCGGGCCTCCGGCGGCGAACGACCTGGCGAGGAGGTGGCCCCGGCCTTGGGGATCGAGATCGTGACGGAGCGGTTGCGCATCCGCCCGGCGGAGGCGGACGACCTCCCGGCCCTCCACGGGGTCCTGGCGTCCAACCCCTGGTACCTGGAGCTGACCGAGGGCTCCGGAGGCGAGGTGGGGCGGTACGACCTCTCCGCCTTTCAGCGGGACTGGCAGGTCGCCTCCGTCACCGGGCGGGAGGTTTTGGGAGCGTATCTTCGCCCGGGCGGCGAGGCGGTCGGCCTTCTGGACCTCATGCGGGAGAACCCTCGGGACGGGTGTCCGTGGATCGGCCTCGCCGTCGTCCACCGCGATCGGCAACGCATGGGTCTCGGCCAGGAGATGGTGGAGGCGCTCATCCAGTACGGCAAGGGGCATCTCGGCTGGAAGCGAGCTCGCCTCGGGGTGATCGTCGGGAACGAGGCGGGAGCGAGGCTCGCGACGGCGCTCGGCTTCAAGGCGATGGACCGGGTGACACGGCGATTCCCCGCCGGTCTGCGGGAGGTCGTCGTCTACGAGCGCCGCCTCGTCGACAGGCCGGGTTGACGAACGAAGGTCGCCCGAAGACGTCCCCCGCGAGCATGGGAACCCTTGTCCGCCACCGCCGCCGCGGTGCGGATGGCCATCCGCACGGTCGATGGGGATTCCCACAGCCGCAGGCTCCGCCTGTTTGCCACTTCTCGCGCCGGGCACCCGTCACCCCAGCCGGTACAGGCGCACGCCGTCCACGGTAAGCGACGGGAAGTGGGATTCGACCCAGTTGGTGATCTGGCTCGCGTCGGTCGGCGCGCGCCTGGCCCCCAGCTCGAAGCGCGGGGGAAAGAAGGAGAGGCGCCGACGCAGCGCCGGGGGGAGGCGCTCGAGGAGGGTCGCGCGCACGGCGGGCGACGAGGGGCCGAAGCCCAGGCCGCCGACGATGAAGTAGTGGATCCGCCCCTCGCGCACGTAACGCCGAAACTGGGCGAGCGTGGGAGCGGGATCGGTGCCGTTGAAGCCGCCGATGGCCATGACGGGCCGACGGAGGGCGAGCTGGTAGCCGGCCGCCGGGTTGGCGCCCACGGTGGCGGCCACCCAGGTGTAGTGGGAGGCGTCCTGGGACAGGAGGCGAACGACGGCGTCCGGGGGGCGGCTGGCGTTCAGGAGGCCGCCCACGCTCCCTCCTGCCGGCGGCGGACCGAAGCCTCCGAACCGCCCGAAGGCGAACCCCGCGCCCCCCGGCGGGAAGCGGCGAGGCGGGCGCTGGCCGAAGGCGAAGCCGGGGCGAAGGCCGCCACCGCCCGCCCGCACGGCCCCGAACCCGGCTCTCCCCACCGGGCTGGGCCCGGCCGCCGGGATGGCGCCGGCGTGGGGGGTGGCCACCGTGTCCATGGCGTAGGCGGCGGGTCCGGCCAGGCCGGCCGCCAGCGCGGCCGCGCCGGTGGCCACGGCGACGGGCCGCAGGAGGCGGGGGGCGGCCAGGAGCAAGCCCGCCGACATCCCCACCCCGCCGATCGCCCACCGTAGCCAGGGAAGCCACCCGGGCGTGAGGTCCAACAGGGCGAAGGCCCAAAGCGCCGTCAGGACGCAAGCCACGGCGAGGGCGCCGCGCGCCGCGGCGCGCTCCTCCCGCCGCCGCCACAGGATCTCGCCGCCGATGCCCACGAGCGCCCCCACCGGCGGCGCCAGGAGCACCGTGTAGTAGGGGTGGATGATGCCGCGCGCGAAGCTGAAGACGACGGCTGCGGTGAGGAAGAACGACAGCCACAACGAGAGGGCGGCCCGAAGGCGGCGCACCTCCTCCCCGCCTTCGGGTCGCAGCGTCCACAGGGCAGCGACGGCCAGCACCACCGCCGCAGGCACGAGCCAGGAGATCTGGCCCGCCATGTCGGCGTGGAAGAGGCGGTCCCAACCCGCAAGCCCCCAGGTCGCCCCGGGGGGCCCCCCGCCCACGCTTCCCGCCTCGTGGCCCGTCAGACGGCCGAAGCCGTTGTATCCGAAGATCAGGTTGAGAAGGCTGTTGTCCTGCGAACTTCCGATGTAGGGCCGGGCGGAGGGCGGCAGGAGCTGGACGACGGCCACCCACCAGCCCGAGAAGAGGACGACCGTGCCCGCCGCCAGGGCAAGCTGACCCAGGCGCCGGCCCACGGGCGCGGGCGCGAACAGGAGGTAGGTGAGCACCAGGGCCGGGACGACCAGGTAGGCCTCCAGCATCTTGACCAGAAAGGCGGTGCCCACCAGGGCGGCCGCCAACATGAGCCAGCGCGTCCGCGCACCCTCCAGGGCGCGCACCTCGGCGTAGCACGCCGCCGTCACGAGCAGGGTGAGGAGCGCATCGGGGTTGTTGTACCGGAACATGAGGGCGGCCACCGGCGTCAGGGCCAAGGCCACCGCCGCGGTCAGCGCAGCCGCCGGACCCGCCCAGCGGCGCACGGCGGCGTACAACAAGGCGACGCAGGCCACGCCCTCCAGCGCCTGGGGGACGAGGACGCTCCAGGGGTTGAGGCCGAACAGCCTCGCCGACAGGTCCATCACCCACAGGAAGGCGGGGGGCTTGTCCACCGTGATGAAGTTGGCGGCGTCGAACGAGCCGAAGAAGAACGCCTTCCAACTCACGCTGCCCGCCTGCACGGCGGCCGAATAGAAGGCGTTCGCCCACCCGGACGCCCCCAGGTTCCACAAGTAGGCGAAGGCCGTCAGGGCCAGCACGCCAACCACGGCGGGACGCTCCCACGCCGGCCGCGCACCGCCCCCCCGGACCCTCGCACCGTCCAGGCCCACGCCCATCCCCCCAGGCCGCCCGGCGGCGGCGTCCTCGCGCCCAGGCTACCCCGGCGCGCTTAGACCGCCCTTGGACCGCGCCTAAAGATCGCCAAGGCCGTCACGGGCCGGCGCGTTCCTGCCCACCGAAGCGCCGTCGCAGCGCCTCGGTGTAGGCGCGCGACCCACCGGGCGGGTGCTGAGCGTCCGCCACGCCGAGCCGCGCAGGGCCTTGGCGGCGTAGACGATCTGCCCGACGTGGTGGGCGGTATGGGCGAGCGAGCGCTCGATGGCGCGCGGCACGGTGTGGGGCTCGCCCCGGATCGTCACCACGCCGCCCATGGCTTGTGGCCCGAGACCGGCGAGCGCCCGCTCGAGCGCTTCCCACCCCTCCTTCCATGCGTCCCGCACGGCGGCGAGGTCCTCGCGCCCGGCGGGGAGGAACTCCGCGTCCCGGTCGCGGTCGGGCGCCTCCCCGTCCCCTGTGGGAAACGCCAGCCAGCGCGAACGGAGGTTGCCGCCCACGTGCTTCATGAGCACGGCGACGCTGTTCGCCCCTGCGCCGGGGACCTCTACCAGCTCCTCGTCCTCCAGCTGGCCGATCGCCCCCTCGGCCAGCGCCCGCTGGTGGGCGAACTCCTGCCGCACGGCCGCCAGGTAGGCCTCCTCGAACACTCTGCCACCCCCCCGCACGAGGCGGCTTCGCCTCCCGTGCCCGTGCCTCCTCGTGCGTTCTCGGCGAACTCTCCGATCGCCCTAAGCATTGGTTAACCAACGTCGCGTAGGTGCATGGCAGGATCAAATCGAATTTTCCCTCGCGACAAGGGGGAGGGGAATGTCCGAGCCCACGCTCAGCGTCGTGGTGCCCGTGTTCGACGAGGAGGCCGTGATCGACGCCGCCTTCGAGCGCCTGCGCGCCGTGCTCGTGGCCATGGGCGAACCCTTCGAGATCCTCTTCGTCGACGACGGCAGCCGCGACTCCACCCCCGCCCACCTCGAACGCCTGCGCGCCGCCGACGCGCGCGTGGGCGTCGTCACCCTGTCGCGCAACTTCGGGCATCAGATGGCGATCAGCGCCGGCATGGAGATGGCACGGGGACGGGCGATCGTGGTCATCGACGCCGACCTGCAGGATCCGCCGGAGGTCATCCCCCGCCTGGTCGAACGCTGGCGGGCAGGGGCGGACGTCGTGTACGCCCGCCGCATCGAGCGCCGCGGCGAGTCGGCCTTCAAGCGCGGGTCCGCCGCCGCCTTCTACCGCCTGCTCGGGCGGTTGGCGGAGGTGCCCATCCCGGCCGAGGCGGGCGACTTCCGCCTCGTCGACCGCCGGGTGCGGGACGTGCTCGTGCGCATGCCCGAACGCCGCCGCTTCGTGCGCGGCATGGTGGCGTGGACAGGCTTCCGCCAAGAGGCGGTGGACTACGTGCGCGACGCGCGCGCGGCGGGCCGGAGCAAATATAGCCTGGCCCGCATGCTCCGCCTCGCCGCCGACGCCCTCCTGTCGTTCTCCGACCGGCCGGCGCGCTGGGTCGCCGGCGCCGGCGCCGTCCTCTTCGCCCTATCCTGCGCCGCTCTCGTCGTCCTGGCGGTCACGGCCGCCGCCCCCTGGTGGTGGGTGCTGGCCGCCGTCGCCGCCCTGGACGGCGTCGTCCTCCTCTCCCTGGGCGTCGTGGGGGCCTACGCAGCCCGCATCTACGACGAGGTGCGCGGCCGTCCGCCCTATGTGGTGGCCCAGAGCCACCCGCCCGCCCAGGCGGCGGAGGGGGAGCCGTGAGCCGCCCGCCCCTCGTACCCGCCCTCTCCCGCCTGCGCGAGCCGGCCACGTTCTACGCCGTGGGTGCGCTCAACACAGCCGTCGATCTCGCCCTGTTCGCACTCCTGAGCCGCGCCCTGGCGGTCCCGTACCTGATCGCCCAAGTGGTCTCCTACGGCGCCGGCGCCGCCGACAGCTACCTCCTCAACCGCGCCGTCACGTTCCGCCGCTGCGGCCGGCCCCCGGCCATGGAGGCGGTGCGCTTCGCCTTGGTCAACGCCGCCTCGCTCCTCGCCGCCACGGCCGTGCTGTTCGTCGCCCACGGCCTTGGCGGCCTGGCCCTGCTCCCCGCCAAGGCGCTGGCCACGGGGGCGGGCGCCCTCCTCAACTACGGGGGCAACCGCTCCTGGGTGTTCGGCCCGGCGCCGGGCGCGCCGCCGCCCGGCGGGCGCCCGCGCCTCGCCCGCCGCGCCTGACCCCCGGCGTCAAGCGCGCGCCCGCAACAATTCGAGCAGCACGGCGTCCACCCGCCCGTCATGGCGCACACGGCCCTCCAGGTTCTCGCGCGCCGCCCACGCCTCGAGGGCGGCGAGCACGGCGGCCTCGTCGTCCGCCACCGCCTGGCCCAGGAGGGCCGTGAGGCGCGATCCGAGCTCCTGCCGCAGGGCAGGCGTGAGCGCCTCGGCGGACGCCTCCTCCCCCTCCCGGTACAGGGCGGCGTGCAGCTCCAACAGGCGCGCCAGTTCGGCCACCGGCTCCGGGTGGTCGTCGACGCGCAGGTCGACCATGCGGTCGTTCCCCCCCAGGTAGCCGCCGCCCTCCCGCGCCACGTACAGCGCCGCGCTCTGGCGCCCTCGGCGGTCGCCTCCCGCCGCTTCGCCGGCGGCCAGCGCCGCCAGCAGCCGACGAGACAGGGCTCCGGAGCCGGCCTCGAAGGCGGCGGCCATCGCCTCCACCACCTGCGGCCCGGCCAGGATGTTGCCCTGGCAGGCGTACCCCGGGCCTATGCGCCCTCCCGCCCAGGGCAGGCACGCCGGACCGGTAAACGTGGCCGCCGCGCCGTCGGCGCGCACCACACCCACCTGGCGCAGGTCCCGGCCCTCGTCCGCCGCCGTCAGCTCCTCCACCGCCTCGGCCGGGTCCAGCCCTTGTCCCAAAAGGCCGAGCCCCCGCACCCCGTACGCCACGTTGGCCATGGCCTGGGTGGCCACCGCCCCCACCCCGGCGCGCACCCAGGGGACGACGCTGCCGACGGCGAGAAAGCGGGAGGCGACCGCTACGCCCACCTCGCCCCGATCGGGGTCGGCGGCGGCGATGGAGAACGTGGCCACAAGGGGCGGGCCGGGTGTCAAGGGCCGCTGCATGCGCCTACCTCCTCGCGCCGCCCCGCGCCCTGCGCCGGGGCGGTCCTCTTCCGCCCTGCCGTTCGCCCCCCGCCGCCCCACTCCTGCCCGTCTGGCCCGCGGGCATGCCCCGGCGCCTACCACCCCAGACTAGTCCGGGGGGGATGGCCACGCCCGAAGGAGAGCTGCCGCCGCGCCGTCCGCCCGCGCCCGCCCCCGCGCCGAGCGCCGCCCTCGTCCGGCGCCGCGCGCGCAGGCGCCCATCGCCTTCGGGCGGTCCGGACGGCCGACACCGGAGGCGGGGCGTCGCCTCCCGCCTCGCGGCCAGCGCCTGGGCCGCCCTTCTGGGCGGCGGCGGCGTGTTCGCCCTGGCCGTGGCCGTCACGCCCCTCCACCTGCCCGCCTTGGGCGTGCCCAGCCGCCTCGTGGACCGGGGTGGGCGTACGATCGCCCTCCTCGGCGGCTTCGACCGCCGCCCCGTCCCCCTGTCCGACGTCCCCCTCGCCGCCCGCCAGGCCATCGTCGCCACCGAGGACCACACGTTCTGGTACAACCCCGGGATCGACCCGGTGGCCATCGTGCGCGCCGCCATCGTCGACCTCAGGGCCCATGCCGTCGTGGAGGGGGGTTCCACCCTCACCCAACAGCTGGCGAAGAACCTCTTCCTCACCGGTTCGCGCACCTTCACCCGCAAGGCGGCCGAGCTCTTCTGGACCTTCTCCCTCGCCACCCACCTCCCCAAGGCGCGCATCCTCGAGCTGTACTTCAACACCGTCTACTTCGGCGAGGGCGCCTACGGCATCGAGGCCGCGGCCGAGACCTACTTCGGCCTCCCGGCGCGGCGCCTCGACCTGGCGCAGTGCGCCCTCTTGGCCGGACTGGTCGACGCCCCCACGGCCTACGATCCCTACCTCCACCCCGCTCTGGCGCGTTCGCGCCGGGCCTGGGTGGCCCACCGCATGCGCGTCATGGGCATGATCACGGCCGCCCAGGAGGCGGCGGTGGACGCCGCCCCCCTCCGCCTCGCCGGTCACGCCGCCCCCCCTCCCCTGGACCAGGCGCCCTACGTCACCCAGTACGCCCTGGCCGAGCTGGTCGCCGACGCCCCCGACCTCGCAGCCCGCCTCGCCGACGGCGGTTACGTCGTGCGCACCACCGCCGACCTCCCCCTCCAGTACGCCGCGCGGGCCGCCTACGACGCGAACATCCCGGCCGTCGCCTACACGGGCGCCGACGGCGTCCCCCAGCCGGAGGCCGCCCTGGCGGCCGTGGATGCGCGCACGGGCGGCATCCTCGCCCTGGTGGGCGGTCGCAGTTTCGCCCTCACGCCCTTCGACCGCGCCACCGACGCCCTCCGCCAGCCGGGCTCCAGCTTCAAGCCCATCCTGTACAGCGCGCTCCTGCTTACGGGCACCTACACGGCCTCCAGCGTGATCTGGGACCGGCCCACGGTCCTGCGCGGCGCGGGCGGATCGGTCTACCGGCCGGAGAACGCCGGCCGCGTCTTCCTCGGGCCCATCCTCATGCGCCGCGCCCTGGCCGTGAGCGACAACGTCGCCGCCGTGCGCTTCGCCTACGCCCTCGGCATGGGACCCGTGGTCGCCCAGGCTCGCCGTATGGGCTACACCGGGCCCATCGCCCCCAACCTCACCAGCGTCCTCGGCTCCAACCCCGCCACCCCTCTGGAGATGGCCAGCGTGTACGCCTCCTTGGCCAACGGCGGCCGCCGCGTCTCGCCCTACCTCGTGGCCGAGGTGGACGGCCCCGGGGGGCACGTCCTCTACCGCCGCCTCCCCGCCCCCGTCCAGACGTACGACGCCCGCGCCGCGGCCATCGTCACGGACCTGTTGCGCAGCGTCACCGGCCCCCAGGGGACGGCGGCCAACCTCGGGCCCCAGATCACCTTCCCGGCCGTCGGCAAGACCGGCACGAGCAGCGGAATGCACGACGGTTGGTTCATCGGCTACTCCCCCACCCTGTCCGCCGCCGTGTGGGTGGGCGACGACACCGGCCACCTGGGCATCGGCGGCGAAGGGAGCACCACCGCCGGCCCCATCTGGGCGTCGTTCATGGCCGCCGCCTACCGCCTGCACCCGTGGGGGCCCTTCCCGCGCCCCCCCGGCCTGGTGGGCCGCACCATCTGCAGCATCGACGGCCTTCTTGCCAACGCCACCTGCCCGGCGGAGCGGGACCTATACGCCGCCGGCACACAGCCCACGCGGCGCTCCCCCATCGTGTACACGGGCGGCGCGACGCTCTGGGTCTCCGACCCCACCCGCTGGTACTTCGCCTACCATTCCCGGGTACTGGGCGGCCGACCGCTCTCCGGCGGTCGGCCGCTCGTGCCCATGTTCCTCGGCGGATAAGACCCCCGAACCGGGACGGCGTCGACCCAACCGCGGCATGAAGCCGTCATGGCATGACCGGATCGGCCCTCGCTGGCGGCTTCGCTTCGCGGACGGCCGCCAGCGCAGTCGGCACAAGCCGCCGCCGGCGGAGACGGCGCCCACCGCGTCGATCGACCATCGCCGCGGCGCCGGACGGAAAGGCTCCCGAACAGGGCGATCGGCAGGAGACCGCCGGGCACGCGGCGATACCTCCCCTGGCCCATGAGAACCTCCGTGCCGTCGGCCCGTCGGCTCACGGTGGGGCGGCCGTCCGATGCGCGGCGGGGCGTGGGTTGGGCGACTGCCGCGATGGGCGGCACCGCACCCCAATGGTAAGCGGCGGCGTGCGCGCGCACCGGGCGGTCGGGCCGTCTCCTCGATCACGGCCCGAGCCGGCGCGGGGGCGAGCGGCGCACCGCGGCCGCCAGCCACGCCTGTCGCCCGCGAGGGCCCAGGTAGCCGGGCGAGGTGTCATCCGCGTAGGGGACGACGCGTCACGCCCCCCTCGCCGACGCGAGGCCCACCACGCCGGCGCCTGGCGGCCGTGAACCCACCACGCCACGGCCTCGGACGCAAGGCCAAGGCGACCGGCGGCGCAGTGCCGGTCACGCCGCAGGGCAGGAAAACGGCGACGGTGAAGAAAGTTCTTGAGCGGAACGGTTCCGCGCACCGTCGCGTCCGCGCCGGCGGGACGAGCGTCCCGACCTGGCGCCCGCAGTGAGAGGAGGCAGGTATCGGTGTCGCACAGGCGCCTTCGGGCCCTCCTCGCGGCCGGCCTGGCAAGCGGGGCGCTCATCGCGGCACAGGCCTCGGTGCTGGCCGCTCATCGGCCGGCCAAGCCGCTGCCGGTGTTCGTGGTCGCCAACTGGGAGGACTACGGTTCCAACGCCCCCTGGGTGGTGAGCTACTTCGAGAAGACCTACCACTGCATCATCAAGCCGGTGTACTACGACTCGGAAGAGCAGGCGCTCAACATCTTGCGCACTGGCGGCGTGGGCAAGGTCGACGTCATCTTGCCGAACCTCGAGTACGTGCAGCCCGCCGCGCAGGAGAACCTCCTCCAGCCGATTGATATTTCCAAGCTGTCGAACTACAAATACCTGTACCCGACGCTCAAGAACGAGCCGTACGATCGGTGGCACGGAAAGGTGTACGGCGTGCCATGGATGTGGGGAACAACGGGTCTTGCGTACAACACTAAGGCCATCAAGAAGCCGCTCAACTCCTGGGCGGCGCTGTGGAACCCTGCGTACAAGGGCAAGATCGGTTTTTACAGCGACCCTACGACGGCGATCATGATCGCCGCCATGTACCTGGGGGAGAATCCCTACCATCCCGACCTTGCAAAGGTGAAGGCCGCCCTGCTGCGACAGAAGGCGCTCGACCGCCTCTACTGGACATCCGCCAACGACTGGCAGCACGCCTTCCAGAGCGGTTCCATCGAACTCGGTTCGCTCTGGTCGGGACTCGCAGGCACGGACATCGGCGCCGGCTGGCCCTTGGCGTACGTCATCCCCAAGGAGGGCGCGGTGGGCTGGGTGGACAACTGGGCGATCGTGCGCAACGCCCCCCACCCCCAGCTCGCCTACGACTGGATCAACTACATGATCAGCCTCCAGTTCCAGGAGCGCTACGCCTACGACCTCGCCCAGGAGCCGCCCGCACCGTCGAACTCCCTCGTGGCCGCCCACCTGCCCGCGAGGATCAAGAACATCATCGGCCTGCATCCCCAGTGGCTGCCGCACCTGATCCTTCAGCGCGCCATGCCGGCCAGCCAGCTGCAACAGTGGACGGACCTGTTCCAGGCCGTTCAGAGCCAGTAGGTCCCTTCCGACTCTGCGCCCGGGAGCACGGCGCGGCGCCGTGCTCCCCGCACGCACGCCACCGCCGGAGGTGATCGAGGTGGCCCTGGCGCCGCGGCGTCTCGGCCGGGCGTTCATCCCCGCCCTGCTCATGGCCCCGACCGGGCTTCTCCTGCTCGTGATGATCGTCGGTCCGCTTGTGGCCGTCGCCGCCTACAGCCTCTTCGATCAGGCGCCACCTGGTGCGCACTTCACGTGGGCGCAGTGGGAGACGGCGCTGTCCTTCCAACAAGTGTACCTGGGTCTGGTCCTCCGATCGCTCGGCCTGGCGGCGCTGGTCACCGTGCTCACCATCGCCGCCGCCTACCCGATGGCGTACGCGCTCGCCCTTGTCCTGCGTCGCAACCAGATGACATGGCTCGCCTTGGTCATGGTGCCGTTTTTGACGTCGTCGCTTCTCCTCATCTACTCCTTCATCGTCTTGTTCCAGCCCGGGGGACCGGTGATGGCGCCTCTCGCCGCACTACACCTAGTCGCCCGTGGTGCGACCATCGTGTACACGCCCTACGCGATGATCCTCGTCCTGCTGTACGAGTACGTGCCATACATGGTGCTCACCCTGTACACAAGCCTGGAACAGGTCGACCGCTCGCTCCTCGATGCCGCCCGCAGCCTGGGCGCCGGCCGAAGGACGCTGTTTGTTCGTATCCTGCTACCGCTTAGCGCCCCGGGACTGGCCGTCGGCGCCGTCCTCGTCTTCCCGCCGGTCGCCGGCGCGTTCGTCGAGCCGGAGATTCTCGGCGGCCCGAGCGCGTTTTTCATCGGCAACGCGATCCAGAACCAGATCGTTCAAGTGTACGACTGGCCGCTGGCCGCCTGCCTGTCGCTCCTCCTATTGTTCGCCGTCCTCGCCTGCCTCGGGCTCCTGCAGGCGGCGGTGGCCGCCGCGCGGGCGTTGGGCGCGCGGCGGTCCCGAACGACGGGCGGCGCGACGCCGACCGTCGCGGAGGCGGCGTCATGAACGGCCGCGCCCGCCGGCGGACGTGGGGGGAGCGGGCGGCGCTCGCCTGGACCGTCCTGATGTACGCCTTCTTCTTCGTTCCCCTGGCGACCGTGGCGCTCATGTCGTTCAACCGCTCGAGCTTCGGCACCTTCCCCATCGTATGGAGCCTGCACTGGTACCACGCCCTGCTGCACGGCTCGGGCCTCCTCCCAGCGGTCGGCCTGTCGCTTGAGATCGGCGTCGTGGTGGCCGTCGCCTCGGTGGTCCTGGGGGCGATGGCGGCCTACGCCATGGCGCGCCACCCCGGTGCCTGGACACGGCCGTTCACCGTGGCGTTCGCGGCCACGATCACCGTGCCGTGGATCATCCTCTCCATCGGCATGAACATCGTCCTCGCCACCCTTACCGGCCAGGGAAACAGCGTGCTCGGCCTGTACGTGGGCGACCTCGCCTTGTCGCTGCCGTACGCCGTGCTCGTGCTGCTCGCTCGCCTCAGTCAGCTGGACGCGGAGTTGGAGCAGGCCGCGCGAAGCCTTGGCGCCTCGGCCCTGACGGCGTTTTGGCGTGTGACGCTGCCGCTCGCGGCGCCGGGATTCTTGGCCGTGGCCCTGATGGCGTTCATCGTCTGCTTCAACAACTTCATCGTCCAATACTTCCTCGCCCCGTTCGGCGTGCAGACCCTCCCCCTTGTCGTGTACAACAGCATCCGCGTCGGCTACTCGCCCGACATCGATGCGCTGTCGACGCTTCTCGTGGCCGGCGCCGTGGTCATGGTCCTTGTCGTCCAGCGCCTCGGGGCGGTGCGGGACGTGGTGGGGAGGCGCTCCGGATGAATGGCGACGACAGAGCGGCGACGGCCCGCCTCGACGGCATGACGGCTGCCGGTCGCAGCGTGTGGCCAGCCCACACGATCTTGGTCGTGGTCGACGTGCAAGAGGCCTTCGTAGGCGCAACCGCCTGGCATGTGCCCGGCCTGGCCGAACGCGTGGCGGCGATCGCCCACCTGGCAGCGATCGCCGGCGCAGAGCGCACGCTCCTCACCTTGTTCCGGCCGGCGCGCCGCCTGGTCGGGAGCTGGCGGCCGTACTACCGCGCGTTTCCCGCGATGCGCGACCGGCACCGTCCCCACTGGCGCATCGTCGAGCCCCTCGCACACGCCGGCACCGTGATCGAGAAGTCCACCTACTCGGCGTTTGCGGCGCCGGCGTTCGTCTCCGCCCTGCACCGCATGCGCCCCCGGGCGTTGGCGGTGTGCGGGGCCGAGACCGACGTCTGCGTCCTCGCCACCGTTCAGGACGCCGTCGATCGGGGGATCCCGGTGGCCGTGCTCGAGGACCTTTGCGCGAGCGCCGACCCCGCGGGCCACCGAGCCGCCCTCACGATCTGGCGCCGCTTGCCTCAGCAGGTCAGGGTGCTGCGCTGGGACGAGTTCCTCGCCGTGGGGGACGGATCGTGGCGGAGCTGAGAGTGGAGGGCCTGACCAAGGCGTTCGGCGAGACGGCGGTCGTCCGCGACGTGAGCTTCACGGTGTCCTCCGGCCAGTTCTTCGCCCTACTGGGGCCGAGTGGCAGCGGCAAGACGACGATCCTTCGCATGATCTCGGGGTTCGTCGCGCCCGACAGCGGCCGCGTGCTGGTCGACGGCGAAGACGTCACCGCCCTCGCCCCGGAACGGCGTCAGATGGGGGTCGTGTTCCAGAACTACGCGCTGTTCCCCCACATGACCGTCTGGCACAACATCGCCTTCGGTCTCGACGTGCGCCGGGTCGGCGCGGCGGACAAGGCGCGGCGGATCCGCGACGCGCTGCGGCTCGTGCACCTCGAGGGCTTCGAACGACGCCGCCCGGCCGAGCTGTCCGGGGGCCAGCAGCAGCGCGTCGCCCTGGCCCGGGCGTTGGTGGTCGAACCGCGTTTGCTCCTGCTGGACGAACCCCTGTCCGCCCTCGACGCCCGCATCCGCGTGGAGATGCGCGCCGAACTCAGGCGCATCCAACGCGAAAGCGGCGTGACGGCGGTGATCGTCACCCACGACCAAGAGGAGGCCATGGAGCTGGCCGATGCGCTGCTCGTACTCGACGGCGGCCGCGTCGTGCAGAGCGGCACACCGCGCGAGGTCTACACCCGGCCCGAAAGCGACCGCGTGGCGGCGTTCATGGGTCGGACGAACGAGTTCGATGCGGTCGTGCGCTCGACGCCGGAGGGTCTCGTCGCCGAACTGGCGGAGGGCGTGGCCTGGCGCCTGGGCGCGAACGCCGGGGCGCGCGCCGCGGGAACGGGGCAGGCATGGCCGGCGCGCGTCGCCTTCCGCCCGGAACGCGTACGCCTCGTGCGCGCGACGCCGTCCCCGGCAGGCGGGCGCGGGCCAAACGTTGGCGCCGATCCAGGCGGCCCAGAGGCCCGACCGACCGACGGGATCATCCTCGAGGGGAGCGTCGTGGCGGTGCGCTTCGATGGCCCGGTGAGTCGGGTCGAGGTGGCGGCCGGCACGCTTCGAGCCGAGTGCCTGGTGTTGAGCCGGGAGGCCGAGGAACTGAGCGTCGGCGAGCGCGTCCGGCTGTGGGTGCCGGCCGCCGACATCCAGGTGTTCGCGCGCTAGCGCGCACCCCGGGAGCGGCGTCGCTCTCGGCGGCGACCGGGGTACGAGATGCGAGGAGGGATCGCGTGGGCCGTCGAGATCTACCGCCGATGCGCCAGTGGAACACCTGGCAGGCCGAGCATCCGCTCGCCTTCCGCCACGTCCCCTCAGGCCTCACTTGGATGCCAGGTCTCTATAGCACACGCCTCGGGCGCGGGACGGATCTCGCCGTCGCAGACATCGCCCGAGGCGAGGTGGAACTCCGCCTGGGCGAGCACGACCCGCAGGGGCGCTACGTCGCCGCCGAGGCCGCGTTCGCCGGGACGCGCATCGCCTTCGAGTGGGCGAAGGCCGATGCCTTCACCTGGGTGGCCCGGAGCCGATGGCTGGCCGCAGGCGAGTGGCCGCTCAGGTACTGGCTGCTCTGGGCCCTGGAGTTCGCGGGCGGCGGGCCCGAACCCGAGGGCAAGGTCCGCCTGGGGGAAGCGTCCTATGACCTGGGGCGCGGGCGCGCCGCCCCCGGACCGGGGTGGGCCGGGCGCGGCGACGGCGCACACCTGCGCGCCGCCTGGCGCAGCCAGGCACTGGCTCTCGTCAGCGATCCTCCACCTCTGGCGGCGGGCCTTCACCCCAGCCTGCGCGACCTGTTGGACGAAATGGCGCGCGACGGATACTTCGCGCCCCGCGGCGACGGCGGTCCGACCGCGATCCTACGCTACAACGGCGAGGAGTGCCCCGTCTCCACCTTCGCCCTGGGGACGGGCCACGACGACGACGCGGCCCTTCGGCGCGCCCGCGCGGCCCTCGCCGCCGCCGACGAGATCATCGCGGCGGGACGGCGGGCGCTGGCGAGCGGGCCGCGGGTCGTCGTCCCGGCCCTGGACGGGGCGGTCGAGGCGGTGCGCGACGTGGTGAGCTGGAACACGGTGTGGGACGAGGTGAACGCGCGGCCGTTCACGACCCTCACCCGCAACTGGGTGGCGAAGAAGTTCGGGGGCTGGTTCGTGTGGCTCGACGACGTGCTCGAGCACGGACTGCTCGCAGCCTTGGCGGGCGACGCGGCGCTCGCCCGCCGCAACGTGGAGACGGCGCTGTACGGGCAGACCCCGGACGGAAACCTGCCGTGCCTCGTCGCCGAGAACACCGAGTGGGTGGACCGATCGCAACCTCCCCTGGCGGCCTTTCTCACCGATACCGTCATGGCCTGGGCGGACGACCCGGCGCTCGCGCGCGAGGCGTACCCGATCCTGCGCGAGGCGTACGAGTGGTGGTTCACGCACCGCGATCCAACGGGAGCGGGGCTGATATCGTACGGCACGTCGGCGACGGGAAGCGGCATGTTCGTAGGTACCGCGCTCGCGGCGCGCGACGAATCGGCGATGGACAACAGCCCGATGTACGACGGCGTCCCCCTCGATCCCGTCGCGCGCACCCTTCGCCTGTTCGACGTGGCACCGTCCAGCCTGCTCGTGCTGGAAGGCGAGAGCCTGGCACGCATCGCCCGGGCGGCCGGCGACGCCGCGGGAGCCCAGGCGGCGGAGGCCCGCGCGAGAACCCTCGCCGAACGCGTTCGCAACGATTTGTGGAACGAGCGCCGCGGCCTTTTCCAGAACCGGCGCTGGCCCGTGGCCGGCAGCGCGGGAGACGACCCCTGGCCGAAGGCGACCTCGCCGACGAGCTTCCTTCCCCTCTTGGCGGGCATCGCCACAGCCGAACAGGCGCGCCGGATGGTCGAGGAGCACCTGCGCGTACCCGAGCGCTTCGGGGGCGAACCGATGCTGCCGGCCACCGCACGCGACGAGCCGGGCTACGGCGATCAGGTGTACTGGCGCGGGCGGGTCTGGCCGCCGCTGGTCCTGTTGACCTACCTCGGCCTTCGGCGCTACGGCTTCGAGGACGACGCCAGGCGCCTCGCGGACAGTGCCCTCGCGATGTTTGCGCGCGAGTGGGGGCAGCGCCGCCATTGCCATGAGAACTACAGCGGCGAGAGCGGCGAGGGCGACGACGGCTATGACTCGGATCCGTTCTACACGTGGGGGGCGCTCATTCCAGCCATCGGCCTCCTCGAGGTCGTGTGCTGGACGCCGTGGGACGGTCTCACCCTGGGGCGCGCCGACGGCCGGGGCCTGGCCGAGGGCGTGCGGTTGCTCGGACGAACGTGGGACGTCCGGCCGGGTGGGAACGGGGACGGCGTGCGAGTCGCCGTCGACGGACGCGAACGTCTCGCCTGCCGAGGCGCAAATCGACTCTACGATGTCCGGCTCGAGCCCGACGAAGTCGCGGTCGGGGTGCGGAGCGCGGAGGGCGAACTGTGGGTGGACCTGGACGACAGTGCGTGGGTGGGAGAGCCGCCGCCCGGTGCACGGCTGGAGCCGGACGCCGACGGAGCAGGCACGGTCGTGCGTTGGCTGCGCGCCGACGCGGACGCGCCGCCGCTGCGGCTCCACATCCGCGGACGGGCGGTCCCGGCCGCCCGCCCCTCCTGAGCCGCTCCGCCGGTACGCCGCGCCTCGGGCCTCCGGCTAGGCCGCACGACGCCGGCCCGGGGCGGCACCCTTGGCGGCGCAAGACGTCTCGGGCCGGTACCGGGATCTCAGGGTCGTGTCGTCCCGCCACCTCGCCCGCGCCTCGGCGCGATCTTCCAAGGGTGACCCAACGCGTACCGGCCCGAGGACCCGTGCACCGAGCGCCCCTGGCCGACGGCCGGGGCGCCCGGTGCATCGCGTTCGCCCTTTGAACCCTCCTAGGGGGCGCGCACCACCCGCACCCCGTTCTGGGCCATGCGGTACAGGGCGAGGACGTGGCTGTCGTCCCCCGGATGCCCTGGGGCGTCGAAAGTGTCGACCAGGTCCGCCACCACGGCCACCTCCAGGGGGTGGCGGCGGGCGTTGGCGTACAGGCGAAGCGGCATCGCGCACGCCTCCACGCACAGGTCCGTGCAGTCGCCCACCACGTAGAGGCGCGCGACCCCCGCCGCATGGGCCGCCGCTTCGAGGTCGAAGCGGTCGAAGACGGTAAGCGCGTTCTTCGTCACCCGGGTGGCCGCGGCGAACAGCGGCTCGTCCATGAGCTCCGGCACGGGCTCGGCCTCGGCGCTGCCCTCCAGACAGTGGGGGGGATAGACGGCGAACTCCCCCGCGTCGGGCGTGTGCGCGTCCTCCAGCCGCCAGGCGGCGCGAACGCCCCGTTGCCAGAGGCCGGCCAGGAAGGCGGCGATCGGCCCGGTCAGGGCGCCGACGCGGGGGCTGGCCAGGGGTCCGATGCGGGCGAACCCCATGAGCATGTCCACCACGACCACGCCCGTGCGTTCCGGAGCCGCCTCGACCTCCGACCACCGGATCCTCTCCACACCGGCAAGCCAGCGCCGCGCCAGCTCCGTCAGGCCGCCGGCCGCCTGCGGCGTATCCGCTGCCACGCCGCGCCCCTCCCCGTCCCGAGCCGCCTAGGCGTGGACCGGCGCCGCCTTGGCGACTTCGGCCAGCGACTCCTCAAGGAGGTCGAGGGCCTCATCCAGCTGCTCGTCGGTGATGACCAGCGGGGCCAACATGCGGATGTTGTTGCCCAGGACGCCGGCCGAGGCCGCAAGCACGCCGCGCCCCATGGCGCGCCGCAGGACCTCGCCCACCTCCTGCTTGGCGGGCTCCTTCGTGGTGCGGTCGCGCACCAGCTCCACGGCCATCATCGCCCCCAGGCCACGCACGTCGCCCACCAGCTCGAACCGGTCCTGCCAGGCCAAGAACCGCTGGCGGTAGCGCTCTCCCAGGTGCCGGGCGCGCTCCACCAGCCCCTCCTCCTCGAACACGTCGAGCACCGCGTTGGCCGCCGCGCAGGCCACGGGGTTGCCGACGTAGGTGCCGCCGATGCCCCCCTCGTGCACCTTGTCCATGATCTCCGCCTT
>JAILZS010000052.1 GCA_023512375.1 Bacillota bacterium
GCCGCGGCACCCTGCCCGCCTTCGCCTGGATCACCCCCACCATGTTGGACAGCGAGCACCCGCCCACCGACATCGACATCGGCATGTGGTACGTGACCGACCTCCTCAACGCCCTGGCCCAGAGCCCGTACTGGCGCGACAGCGCGGCGGTCGTCGTATGGGACGAGTACGGGGGCTTCTACGACCACGTGCCCCCTCCCCAGGTGGACCGCTTCGGCCTCGGCTTCCGGGTGCCGGCCCTCGTCGTCTCCCCCTACGCCCGCCCTGGCTACGTAGACAGCGTGCGCTACGACTTCACCTCGGTGCTGCGCTATGAAGAGGAGCTCCACGGCCTGCGGCCGCTCACTGAGCGCGTGGCGGAGGCCCACAGTCTCGCCTCCGCCCTCGATCTGCGACAGCGCCCGCTCGCCCCCGTCTCGATCGACGCCCCCCTGCCGGCACAGGACGTTCCCCGCCCCGTCTTGCCGTAGTGCCGGTCACCACCCTCCCGGTGGCACGAGGTCGGTGTCGGGCGCCGGCGCGCCCGACAGCCGGCAGGCGACCACGATCTGCCCCTTGTGATGGAACTCGTGCGTGATCGGATGGGCGAGGAGCCAGCGCGGCGTCACCTCGATGGTCCGCCCCCGCCACCGCCGCTCGAGCGTTTGGTCGAGCGCATCTCCGAACCGGTCCAAGAAACGGGCCACCAGGGCGTCCACCTGGGCAAAGGCGGACCGCGCCGCCGCCGGCTCGGGCCAGGGCGACCCGGCCAGCGGTACGGCGTCCGGGTCCCCCAGGGCCACGCGGCCTAGCCAGACGGCGTAGCATCCCGCCACATGCCGGTGTCGTTCGGCCAAGGACTCGCCCCCCAGGACGTCTTGGGGGGCGCGGTATGCTTCCCCTCCCATCGCCTCCAGGTGGCTCAGGAGGACCTCGCGCGTCGTCCTCACCCAGCCGTAGAAGGTCGCCATGCCGCGGTCCACTCCGCCACCCCCGCGGCAGGGGGTTCGCGTAGCCTCTCCCGGTCCCCTCCCCTAGGCCGCCCGATCTCCCGGCGCGGCCCGCGCCGCCCGCCGCGCGTCCGCCAACACCAACACGCTCAGGTAGACGGCGGACGGGACGACGATCACCACGCCGACCCCCAACACGGCCGTGAGCGCACCGGCCATGGCCGGGTCGGTGAAGGTGGCGGCGAGGGTGAGGTGCCCGCGCACCAGCCACGGCAGCTGCGCCCAGGCCATGGCCACGAGGCCCGCGAGGCCGCCCGCGAGGGCGGCGAGAAGGCCCGGGCCGGGCCGGCGCGCGTGGGCGAGGGCGACGGCCGCGACCTGTGCGGCGGCGGCCAGGGCAAACAGGAGCCAGACCCCCGACCCCGCCCAAGGGCTGAGGGCGTGCAGGGGGATGAGCGCCGCCAGGAGGGAGAGGGCCATGACGGCGAGGGCGGGCGTGGCGGCGCGCGTGAGGGTGTCGAACGCCCACGGCTCCCGCGCGGGGCGGGCGTAGAAGGCGAGGAAGAGCGCGCCCATGCCGATCTCGGCCGCGACCGCGGTGAGCATGAAGAAGAGCGTCAGCGGGTGCAGGAAGAGCGCGGCGAGGTCCACGGCCAAGCCCCCGCTTCCCGGCCGGACGCCCACGCCCTCCAGGAGGGCGAACAGGGTGACGAACGGTAGCGGCGCCACCAGACCGGAGATCCCGACCAGCCAGGGGAAGAGGCGGGGAGCCCACGGGGGCGACGCGCCGCGTAGGACGAAGGCAAGGGAGCGAACGGCGATCGCCCCCAGGCCCAGCGCCCCCGGCACGAGCATGGCCGTCCCGACGGCCGGCACGGCGCCCGGGAAGAAGCCCACCATGCCGACGGCGAACAGGATGAAGAAGACGTTGACCACCTCCCACACCGGGGAGGCGTAGCGCATCGCCAAGGCGGCCACGTCGGTGCGTCCGCGAAGCTCGGCCCACAGCCACACGGCGCCGCTGCCGAAGTCGATGGCAGCCGCCATGGCGTACAAGAACAGGACGAACACCAGAAGCAGGAAGGCGGCCGACGGCGTCAGGCTCATCCCGCCATCGCCTCCTCTGAGCCGGCCGCCGCGCCGTCCTCGGGCAGGGCGACCGAACGGAAGATCCGCATGAGGCCCCACACCACCCCGGCGCCGGCGGCGGCCAGGAGGGCCAGTACGAGGACCGCCACCGCGGGCAGGTCGGGGTTGGCGGTGATCGCCTGGCCCACGGTCATCACCCCGTACACGATGTACGGCTGGCGGCCCAGCTCGTCCACCATCCAGCCGAACTCCATGGCCAGAAAGGCGACCGGCCCCATCGCCACCAACAGGGCGAGGAACCAGCGCCGTTCGCGCAGGGACGGTACGAGGGCGTACACGGCCCCGACCACGAGGAGGAGCCCGCCGAAGGCCACCATGAGGTCGAAGAAGACGTGGATGGCGAGCGGCGGCCACAGACGAGGGGGAAAGGCGTCCAGGCCGCGCACCGGATGGGCGCTCGAGCCGTAGGCGAGCCAGCTCAAGAGGCCGGGGAGCTGGATCCCGCCCACCACGGCGCGGTGGGCGGCGTCGACGTACCCTCCCACGGTGAGCGGCGCCGCCGCCTGGGTGCGGAAGAGCCCCTCCATGGCCGCCAGCTTGAGCGGCTGCACGTGCGCCAGGAACTTGCCGGAGAGGTCGCCGGTGATCACCGACGCCACCGCGCCGACCAGGCCCACGCCTGCGGTGAGGCCGATCTGGCGCCGGAAGTACGGGTGGGGCGTGCGCAGGTGGGAGAGCGCCGCCCACGCCGCCAGGCCGAACCCGGCGGCGGTGAACGCGCTGGCCAGAACGTGCCCGACCTCGATCCCCCATCCCGGGCTGAACATGGCCGTCCACGGCTGCGCCGCCACGACCCGCCCGCCGGCGAGGCGAAATCCGCCCGGGGCGTTCATGAAGGCGTTGACGATGGTGATGAGCAGGGCCGAGGCGGGACCGCTCACCACCATGGGGAGCGACGTGAGCCAGTGCCCCCATGGGCTGCGGAAGCGTTCCCAACCGTACAGCCACACGCCCAGGAAGATCGCCTCGAGGAAGAAGGCGATGACCTCGATGAGGAACGGAAGGGCGATGACATTGCCCACGACCTGCATGAACCGCGGCCACACGACCGAGAGTTCGGCGGCCACGATCGTACCCGTGGCGGCGCCGACGGCGAACGCCACGAGGAAGCCGTGCGCCCAGCGGCGGGCCAGGGCGCGGTAAAACGGGTCGCGGCGCCGGATGGCCAAGAGCTCGGCCGCCGATATGAGGAGCGGCATGGCCACGCCGAAGACGGCGAACACGATGTGCACGGCCAGCGTGACCGCCGTCAAGAGGCGTCCCCACGCGAGTACGTCCACACTGATCCCTCCGCCCCCCAGGATGGCGTCGGCCGCGGTCGCTCGACCACGGCCGTCGGCCGGGCGCGGGCCGCGGACGTTGGACGGAGACGAAGGGCCCAGACGGTCGCCCCCGGCGCCGGCGAACGAGGGGCGCGAGCGAGCGGCCCCGACGAACCTGGCACGTCCCCCGTCGACGGCCATGCGGCGGCCGCCGCCAGGGCGCAGGTGGCTGGCGCGGCTCGTCCCGCCTGTCTACCTACGCCGGACCCGCCTGCGTGAGGGCGAGGATCAGGCGGTCCAGCGCAAGCGACGGCGGCATGCGTCCCTTCATGTCCAGGTCCGCGGCCAAGAGGGCGGCAAAGGCGCCGCGCGGGTCGGGCCGACCGCGGGCGAGGGCCGAGGCGAAGGGCCGTGCCTGCCACGGGGCGAGGGACAGGGCGCGGGCCAGCGTCTCGAGGTCGACTCGGCCGCCCGCCTCCGCCGCCACCGCCTGCGCCTGGCGCAACAGACGGACCTGGCGCGCCAGATACCCGGCGACGGCGAACGGGCTCGTCCCCGCCTCGAGCGCGTCGTGGGCGGCGCGCAGGGCGGCCGCCGTATCCCCCGCCAGGTAGGCTTCGCCCACCGGGTGGATGCGCGCGGCGACCGCGGCCGGCGTCAAGCGCTCCACCGCGGCGCGGTCGACCTCCCCGTCCGGGGCGAGGACGTCGCGCAGCTTGGCCGCCTCCGAAAGGGCCAGGAGCATGTCCTCCCCCACGCGGGTGTACAGGAAGGCAGCCGCGCCGGCGCCCCAACGCACGCCCATCGCCTCGCCGGCGCGCAACAGCCACGCCGGCGCCTGGCGGCGGTCGGGCGCGCGCGCCGCCACCGCCCAGGGGCCGCGCCGCAGGGCCGCGGCCGCCCCGGTGCGAGGGGCGAGGGCCGGCGGCTCGCGCACGAAGAGCGTCGTGCCCGGCGCCGGTGCAGCCAGGGCGCGCGCCAGCGCCTCAGCCGCCGCAGGGGTGGGTTCGCCCTCGGGCGCCGCCACCACCAGGCGCCGGCCTCCCAGGGTGAGGGCACGGGCGCGGTGGGCGGCGGCCTGCCACGCCCCTTCGCCTTCTACGCGTTCGACCTGCAGCTCTGGGCCCGCAATCTCCCGTACGCGTTCGCGCACGCGATCGAGCAGGAAACGGGCCGCGGCCTCGCCCTCCGCCGGGCCGTAGACGTAGTACGCGGGCCGCAGAGGGCCGGCCGCCGCCCGTAGCACGGCGTCGGCGTCGGCCGCCCCCCTATCCCCGGCCACCGTCTCCGCCCGGCTGGGCCACAAGGTTGAGCATCCGGCCCGGGACGTAGACCACCCGGGTCGGCTCCCGCCCGCCCAGCGCCTCCCGCACCCGCGGCCGCGCGGCCGCCAGGGCCACCGCCTCCGCTTCGCCGAGGTCGGCCGAAACCCGCATGCGGTCGCGCAGACGGCCGTTCACCTGGATCGGAAGTTCGACCTCCTCGTCCCGCAGCTGTTCGGGGTCGGCCTGCGGCCAGCGTGCCCGCCACAGGCCGTCGGCGTGCCCGAGGCGCTCCCACAGCTCGTCCGCGATGGCGGGAGCGAACGGCCACAGGAGGACGCAGAGCGTCTCGGCCTCGCACAGCGCCAGCCTGTCGCGGCGGGCCCCAAGGGCGTTGACGTACTCCATCAGGGCGGCGATGGCGGTGTTGTAGTGCAGGGCCTGGATGTCCCGCGTCACGCGCGCGATCGTGCGGTGGCGCAGGCGCTCCGCCTCCGGCGGCGGCGCCTCCCGCCAGCCGGCCTCTGCCGCCCCCTGCACAAGATCCCACACCCGGTGGAGGAAACGGTACACCCCCTGGATGCCGCTGTCGCTGAAGTCCCCCCCCTCCTGGTACGAGCCCATGAACATGAGATAGGTGCGGGTGGTGTCGGCCCCGTAGCGGTCGAAGAGCGAGTCCGGATTGATCACGTTGCCTCGCGACTTCGACATCTTGGCGCCGTTATGGATCATCATGCCGTGCGCTCGGAAGACCTTGAACGGTTCCTCAAACGGAAGCAGTCCCATGTCGTGCAACGCCATGCACACAAACCTCGTGTACATGAGGTGCAGGACGGAATGCTCCTTACCCCCCATGTAGCGGTCGACCGGGAGCCACTTGCGGGTGCGCTCCGGGTCCATGGCGCGGTCCGGGAAGTCGGTTGACGGATAGCGCAGGAAGTACCAGGCGGAATCCAGGAAGTTATCCGACACGTCGGTTTCCCGCCGCGCCGGGCCGCCGCACGCCGGACAGGTGGTGTGCACGAACGACTCCACGGCGGCCAGCGGTGACTGCCCGCTCCCGGCGGGCCGAAAGTCCTCCACGTCGGGCAGGAGGACAGGCAGCTCCGACTCCGGCACCGGCTGCCAACCGCAGGCGGGGCAGTGCACCATGGGGATGGGCGGTCCCCAGTAGCGCTGGCGGGAGATGAGCCAGTCCCGGAGGCGGTACGTCACGCGGCGCCGGCCGTACCCCTCCCGCTCCGCCCAGGCGATGGCCGCCTCCCGCGCGGCGGCGCTGTCCATGCCCGTGAGGAAGCCCGAGTCCACCATCGTGCCCTCTCCCGCGTAGGCGGCGGGCAGGGGGTCCGGCAGGCCCTCCGGCGGCCGCACGACGAGCGGGACGGGTAGGCCGTGGGCGCGGGCGAAAGCGAAGTCGCGCTCGTCGTGGGCGGGCACGGCCATGATGGCGCCGGTGCCGTATCCCGCCAGCACGTAGTCGGCCACCCAGATCGGGATGGCCTCGCCGGTGGCCAGGTTGAGGGCGCGGGCGCCCGTGTCGACCCCGGTCTTCGGCCGGGTGGGGTCGAGCCGCTCGGCCTCCCGCCGCGCTGCCGCCTCCCGCACGTACGCCTCCACCGCCGGCCGCCGCTCCGGAGCGGTGATCTCCGGCACCAGGGGGTGCTCGGGGGCCAGGACCATGAAGGACGCCCCGAACACGGTGTCGGGACGGGTGGTGAAGAAGGCGACGGACAGCCCCTCCCGACCCACGACGGGGAAAGCCATCTCCAGGCCGTGGCTGCGCCCGATCCAGTTGCGTTGCGCCGTCTTCACCACCTCCGACCAGTCGAGGTGGTCGAGGTTGTCCAGTAGCCGGTCGGCGTAACGCGTGATCTTGAGGAACCACTGTTCGAGCTGGCGCGTGGTCACCTGGCTGCCGCACCGCTCGCAGGCGCCACCGATGACCTGTTCATTCGCCAACACCGTCAGGCACGATGGGCACCAGTTCACCGGAGCCATGCGCTTTTCCGCCAAGCCGTGTTTGAACATCTGGATGAAGATCCATTGGGTGAACTTGTAATACTCCGGCTGCGTGCTATCTACCTCGTGGGACCAAGCGAACATGCCCTCCATCCGGTGCAGCTGCTCCCGGAAGTGCGCCACATTGGACGCGATGAGGCGTTTGGGATGCACGTTCATCTTGAGGGCAAAATTTTCGCTGTGAATGCCGAAGGCGTCGAACCCGATGGGTTCGAACACGTCGTATCCGTTGAGAGCCATGAACCGGCCGAACACGTCGACTCCCGTGAACGCGAACACGTTGCCCACGTGGAGACCCTCGGCAGACGGATAGGGAAACATGAGCAGGTTGTAGAACGGGCGCTCGGCCCGGTCGAGGTCGACCTCGCCCACGCCCTCCTCGGCCCAACGCCTCAGCCACTTGGCCTCCACGGCCGTCGGATCGTAACGAACGCCCACGCTCATCCTCCCGCAGCGCGCCCCCTCCCGGTCGGAAGGGGGCCGTCCTTGGCCGTCAGTGTACCATTGCCCGCCCATCGGCGCGAAGGACCCCGTATTGACGGCGGCCCCGGCCGTCCGGCACGCTCGGGGCGAGGCATCGGGAGAAAGGAGGGGGCGACCGTGGCGTCGACGTTGCCCCCCGTCAACGGCGAGGTCCCCCGCCCAGGGTCGGGGGACGTGCACGCCCGCTGGCTGGAACACGCCCTTCGCCGCACCGCCCTGGGGGGTCTCTCCATCGCCGAGGACGTCGTCTACGGCCTGTTGGGCCTGGTCCTCCTGGCGGCGGCGGTGTGGGAGGGCGCGACCGCGGTGGCGGCGGTGGGCGGCCACGGCCAGGTCGTGCAGCTGCTCGATCATCTCCTCCTCATCCTCGTATTCCTGGAGCTCCTGCACACGATCCTCATCTTCCTTCGCACCCACCGCTTCCGGCACGAACCCTTCCTCGTGGTAGGCATCATCGCCGGCATCCGGCGCATCCTGGTGGTGACAGCCGCCCAGCCCGCGACCGGGAACCGCGACGAGCAGGCCTACCTGCTCGAGCTCGCGGTGATCACCCTCATGATCCTCGCCATGTCCGCCGCCCTGTGGCTGAGCGGCCGCCGTGGGCCGGAGCGGCCCTGACGGCCGGCGGGGCGCGAGCGGACATGGGGGCGGGGGGACGACGGGCCCGGCGTTGACACAGCGACGGGGCGCGCGTACCATGTGTGCCTGGACGCCCTCCCGCGGGCGCGCGTTTTCGGGGCGGTAGCTCAGCTGGGAGAGCACTTGAATGGCATTCAAGAGGTCAGGGGTTCGATCCCCCTCCGCTCCACCACCTTTCAGTCCCGATGCAACGCAGAAAGCCGCGCCGCTGGCGGCTTTCCGCGTCCGAGGGCCCTCCCGCCTCATCGGCCTCGACGGGACAGCGGGCGACGCGACGCGCTAGCGCGTCCGGACATCGTGGAACCGCGAGTGGAACGGGAGGATGCAGGACGTCCGCCACCGGGCATCCCGGCGGCGGGCGGCCTGCTTCTTGGCGCGCCCCCCGATCCCCGCCCTGCGCCGCGTTCCCGATCTGGCCGGGGAGACGCGCCTGCCAGCCCTGCCGCGCTGCAGCCGCCATCCCTGACCCGGGCGGCGTTGCCCCGCTCCCGTCCGCCATCGCGCCCATCCGGCGAGAGCGCGGGCAGCGTCGCCGCCTGCCGCCCCGCCTTAGGAGTCGCGCGCCGGTACCGGCTCCCCCCACAAGCGCTCCAAGGCATAGAAGCGGCGCTCCTCCTCGGAGAACACGTGCACCACGACGTCGCCGTAGTCGAGGAGAACCCAACGCGCCGCCTCGTAGCCCTCGCGATGCCCCAGGCGTACGCCGGCCGCCGACATCGCCTCCTCCACCGCGTCGGCCAGGGCCTGCACCTGGATGCGCGACCGCCCGGCGGCGATCACGAAGTAGTCGGCGATGATCGTATCCCGAAGGGGAAGCACGGCGACCTCCGCCGCCTTGTGCGCCTCGCACGCCCGCCGAGCCAAATCCGCCTTCTCCTGCGCCGTCAACCGTCCACCTCCCCAAGCCTCACGAGGTCGTTCCAGAGCGCCACCGCCCCGGCCTCGACCATCTCCCCCCCGGCTAGGAGATGCTCCAGCGTGTATCGCGTGGCCAACCGGGCCGCCGCCCGAAGGTCGGCGGCCAACACCGCCCGCACCTCGCAGGCGCCCGGATGCGTGCGCCCCGGCTCGCAGAAGTCGGCCGTGTACACGAGCAGGGAAAGCGCCCCCATACCCGCGGCCCCCACCGTGTGCAGGGCGACCGCCGTCAACACCTCCTCATCCACCAACCCGGCCGCCCGCAGCGAGGCGGCGCCCACCGGGGCGTGCAACAGGGCGACCGGCCGGCGGCGTGCCGCCGGTGACACCGGCACGCCGTATCGGGCCGCGGCGGCGAGCATCGCCTCGGCCGTCCCCTCGCCCCGACCCCAGTCGTGCAGGAGGCCGGCGAGCGCGGCGCGCTCGGGATCCACGCCCCAGGCGGGATGGGCGGCCGCTGCCTCGCGGCACAGGAGGGCGGTGCGCTCGCAGTGCGCGAGGCGCTCGCCGCTCACGCGTGCGGCCAGCGCCTCGTGCCACCGCTGCCAGCCCACCCCGCCCGTGGCGGCCCCTCCTTCCGGGAAGGCCGCCGTGCCCGCGCCTACGCGCGGCCGGGCCGGGGCTGCGCCTCGTTCACCACCAGGACGCGGTCGTTCATCACGTACCCCGACATCTCCTGGATGGCGCGCTCCGCGTCCTCGTCGGCGATCTCCACGAAGCCGAAGCCGCGGCTTCGCCCCGTCTCCCGGTCGGAGATGACCCGGCAGCTCTTCACGTCGAACTTCGCAAACGCCCGCGCCAAGTCCTCCTCCGTCGCCGACCAGGGCAGGTTGCCCACGTAGAGCGTCTTCGTCCCCCCTCACCCCCCGCGCCTTCGGCCGTAGTATGCGACCGGCCGACGGCGCCATGCGCCCTAGCCCCCCACCGCCTCCTCGTGGAGGTCGCGCCGTCCGGGGCGGTACAGGCCCATCTTGGCGATGTAGGTCTCCACGCTCTCCGGCACGAGATACTTGATCGGCTCCCCCGCCGCCACCCGGCGCCGGATGTCGCTCGAGGAGATCGCAAGCGCCGGCACCTCGAGGATCGACAGCGGGTCGGAGGTCCCCGTCTCCGCCCGCAGCCGCCGCTGTAGGGCCTCCACCTCTTCGAGCGGGTAGCCGGGCCGGGTGACCGCCACCACCCGGCACAGCCGCAGGAAGACGTCCGGCTCCCGCCAGGTGAGGATCTCCCGTACGGCGTCGAAGCCGGTGATGAAGTAAAGCCGCGTGCGCTCCCCGACGACCTGGCGGAAGGCGCGGATCGTGTCCACCGTGTACGACGGCCCGGGGCGATCGATCTCCGCCCGCGACACCGTGAACAGGGGGTTGGTCACCGTGGCCATCACCGTCATGAGGTAACGGTGACGCTCGTCCGTCACCTCGCTGTCGCTCTTGTGGGGCGGCCGGCCGGCGGGGACGAAGACCACCCGGTCGAGTCCGAGGTGGGCGCGCACGGCTTCCGCCGCCACCAGATGGCCGTGGTGCACGGGATCGAAGGTACCGCCCATGATGCCGACCGCCTCGCTCGCCCTGAGGGCGTTCACGGCTCCCCCTCCTCTGGGCCGGCGGGGCCTTCCTCGCCCGGCGGCCCGCCCTCCAGCACGAAGACGGCGTCGCCGATGCGCACCTCGTCGCCGTCCCGGCCCCCGGCCCGGCGCACCATCTCCTCCACGCCGCGGCGCCGGAAGTAGCGCGCCAGGCGATGGACCGCCTCGTCCTGCCCCAGGTCGGTCATGGCCACCCGGCGCTCCAGCCCCTCGCCGTAGACGCGGAAGGCGCCGTCCTCCTCCCGCTCCACACGCAACTCGTCGGGCTTAAGGCGGAAGACCGCCTCCCCCTCATCGGGTACAGCCTCGGCGGGCGGCGGCGCTTCGCGCACCGCCCGCGCCACCGCCCGCACCAGTTCCGCCACACCCTCGCCCGTCGCAGCCGAGACGGGATACGCTTCCAGGCCGGCGCGCGCGCAGTGGGCGGCCAGGGCCGGCCAACGCCCGCGCGCCTCGGCCAGGTCCATCTTGTTCGCCGCCACGATCCGCCGGCGCGCCGCCAGGGCGGCGTCGTAACGGCGAAGCTCGTCGGCCACCGCCTCGAGGTCGGCCGCGGGGTCGCGCCCCTCCCATCCGCTCGCGTCCACGACCTGCACGAACAGACGGCAGCGCTCGGCGTGGCGGAGAAAGTCGTGGCCCAACCCGCGGCCGGCGTGCGCGCCCTCGACCAGGCCGGGAAGATCGGCCCACACCACCTGCTCCTCGCCCCCGCCCATCACGCCCAGCCCCGGCTCCAGGGTGGTGAAGGGGTACGGGCCCGCCTTGGCGGGCGCGCCCGTGATGCGGGCGAAGAGACTCGACTTACCGGCATTCGGCAGGCCGACCAGGCCCACGTCGGCCAGCACGCGCAGCTCCAGCACCACGTCGAGGCACTCTCCTGGCTCGCCCCGTTCCGCCAGGCGGGGGGCGCGGTGGACGGCCGTGGCGAAGCGGGCGTTGCCCCGGCCGCCTCGCCCCCCCCGCGCCAGAACCGCAACCTCCCCCGCCCGCGTCAGGTCCGCCAGCATGCGCCCGCTTGCGCGCTCGCGCACGGTGGTACCCGGAGGCACGGGGATGACGAGGTCGGCGCCATCCCGTCCGTGACGGTTGGCGCCCTCGCCGGGGCGCCCGTTCTCGGCCCGGAAAACGCGCCGGTATCGGAAGTCCGCCAGTGTGCGCAGGCCCGGGTCGACGCGCAAGAGGACGGACCCGCCGCGGCCGCCGTCGCCGCCGCTCGGCCCGCCCTTGGGCACGTATTTCTCCCGCCGGAAGGCGACGGCGCCGCTGCCCCCTCGCCCCGCCTCGAGCCGAACCTCGGCCCGATCGACGAACATGGCGCTAGGCTTCGCCCCCGCCGCCTGCGGCTTCGATCGCCTCGTCCGCCGCCGTCACCGGCACCACGGACACCCGGCCGCGGTGGAAGCGCACCACGCCGTCCGCCAGCGCGAACAGGGTGTGGTCGCGCCCGACGCCCACGTGCGCCCCGGGCCGCATCGGTGTGCCGCGCTGGCGCACCAGGATGGTGCCGGCGTGGACCACCTGTCCGTCGTGGCGCTTCACACCCAGGCGCTTGGACTCGCTGTCGCGTCCGTTACGCGACGAGCCGCCTCCCTTCTTGTGCGCCATCTAGCCCTCACCTCCCCCGACAGCCGCCTCGGCGCCCGGCCAGGCGATCTCGGTCACGCGCACGCGCGTGTACGGCTGGCGATGTCCCTGCCGGCGCCGGTAGTTCACCTTCGGCTTGTACTTGAACACGAGGATCTTCCTGTGCCGGCCGTGCTCCAGCACCTCGGCCCGGACGCGTGCCCCCTCCACGGTCGGCGTGCCCACGGCCACCGCACCGTCGTCGCCGACCACGAGGAGCACCCGTCCCAAGTCGACGGACGCGCCCACGTCGGCGCGCAGGCGCTCCACCGTCACCGTGTCTCCGGGCGCCAGCCGGTACTGCTTGCCGCCCGTCTCCACCACCGCGTACATGCGTGCGTGCCCCCTCTCGGACTCGCCGCGCCGGCGGGCGATGCCCCTTGTGCGCCGGACTGCGTGCGGTCGCTCCGCATACCGCCGTAGCGTAGCATGGCCGCGCCGGCATGGTCAACGCGACGCCGGCCCGCCCTCACGCCGCCCGTAGCGGGCCTCCATGTACGCCCATGCCAGGCGGTGCAGCCAGCCGGCGGGGGGAAGGCCGGGCGGGCCCGCACCCGGCCGCACGGGGAAGGCGGCCTCGAGCTCCGCCCGCTCCTCCGGGGTGAGTTCCAGGTCGGCGGCGGCGGCGTTGTCGTCCACGTGCGCCGGATCGACCGCCTTGGGTATGGCCACCACCCCGGGGCGGGCGACGCTCCAGGCCAGGGCGACGCGCTCGGGGCTCACGCCGCGCCGCGCCGCCACCCGTGCGAGGGCGGGAAAGCCGCGGTGGCGGCGCAGCCGGCCGTGGGCGAGGGGACTGTAGGCGAGGATCAGGCGCCCGTGCGCCGCGGCCTCGGGGATGAGCGCCCGCTCCGCCCGCCGCTCGTCCAGGCCGTAGCGCACCTCGTGCAGGGCGAGCGGCGGCACCCCGCCCAGGGCGAGGGCACGCCCGAGGCGGGCGGGGGTGAAGTTGCTCACCCCCACGTGACGGGCGAGCCCCTCCCGCACCAGGCGCTCGAACGCCCAAAGCGTGGCCTCGAGCGGCACGGCGTCGGTCGGCCAGTGGAGAAGCACGGCGTCCACCCACCCCGTGCCCAGCCGGCGAAGGCTGGCCCGCACGGCGGCGAACACGGCGTCGGGGGCGGCGTGGCTCGGCCACACCTTCGTCACGAGGAAGACCTGGTCGCGGCAGTCCCGCACCGCCTCGCCCACCACCTCCTCGGCCCCGCCCGCGCCGTAGACCTCGGCCGTGTCCACCACCCGCATGCCGAGGGCGAAGCCCCGGCGCAGCGCCTCCACCTCCTGCCGCCTCCGCTCGGGCCGCTCGCCCATGCCCCACGTCCCCTGGCCGATGACCGGCAGGGGCGGGAGAGTCCCGCCCGCCACCGCCGTCTCCCGCATCGCGCCAGCCCCCTCGCGCCCGCGTCCGGGTTCGGATGTGGTACCATGACGCCGTCATACCACATGTTGGGGGGTGGCGTCACGGCGACGGTCGCGCCCGCCTTCGACGGCTTCGTGCCCGAAGACTTCGCCCTCTTCACCGTCCCGGAGTTCGCCCCGCGCATGCGCGCCCTCGGGGAGCACCTGCGCCCCCGCCTGGAGGCCCTGGCCGCTCTCCTGGCGCCGCGACTGGAGGAGGCCCTGGGGGTGGCCCTCTACCCCCATGTGGCGGCGCACCGGCGGCGCACCGTGAACCCCCCGCCGGAGACGTGGGCCGCCTTCGGGCCCGACCCCCGGCGCTACAAGGCCTACGCCCACTACGCCGTCGGCGTCGACGCCGAGGGCGTATGGTTGCGCCTCGTCCTCAAGGACGAGGCCGAGGCCGACCGTGCCGCCCTCGCCCGCCTCCTGGCCGACGACCCACGTCTCACGTCGTCCCTTCCCTCCGACATGCGCGTGCGCGGTCCGGCGGGGGCACGCGAGGTGGGCGCCCCCGCCTCGGAGCGGGAGGTGGCCGTCCTGCGGCGACGGCGCGATGCGTCCTGGAGCGTGGGACGCGACCTTGGGGCGGACCATCCCGACCTCGGCCGCGCCGAGGGGGTGGTCGCCCGCGCCGTCGACGCCTTCGCCGCCCTGGCGCCGGTGTGGCGCCGCCTACCTTCCTCGCCCTGGTCCCGCCCCCATCCATTCCGATAGGAGGACCCGGCGTGTTCACGATCGGCGAGGGGCTCACCCTGAACGCCCAGCGCTACCCGGACAAGCCCGCCGTTCTGTTCGGGGACGTCGCCTTCACCTATGCCGAGTTCAACGCCCGCGTCAACCGCGCCGCCCACGCCCTGGCCGGCCTCGGGGTCGGCAAGGGCGACCATGTGGCCCTGCTCCTCCCCAATGGCCTCGCCATGGCCGAGCTTCAGCTGGCGACGGCGAAGATGGGCGCGGTGGCGGTGCCGGTCAACGCCCGTCTCGCTCCCCCGGAGCTGCGTTACGTGCTGGAGCACTCGGACTCGAGGCTCCTGGTGGCGGAGGGCGAGTTCCTCGACCGGCTGGCGGGCGCCGGCGCCTCTTGGCCGCCGGCCCTGCGCACCGTGGTCGCGGCCGGCACCGGCGGCCCTGCCTCGCTCCCCCGATACGAGGCGCTGCGCGACGCGGCCGAAGACTCCGAACCCGACGTGCGGGTGGAGGGCGACGACACCTGGCTCATCGTCTACACCTCCGGCACGACCGGGCGGCCCAAGGGGGCCGTGCGGTCGCACCGCTCCAACGTCCTGCTCGCCCTCACGTTCGCCACCGACTTCGGCATCACCGCCGACGACACGGGCCTCCTCCTCATGCCCATGTTCCATGTGAACTCGATCTGGTTCCTATCCCTGTCCCTGTACATCGGCGCCACCTGCGCCATCTACCCCCACCGCGCCTTCCACCCCGACCACCTGGTGGAGGAGATCCTGCGGCGGCAGGTCACCTATTCGATCTTCGTGCCCACGATGTTCACCTACTTGGTGGAGGCGGCGCGGGCCGGGGTGCTCGCGGACAACCGGCTGCGCGTCCTCCTCTCCTCCTCCGCGCCGCTCCCCAGCCGCCTGCGCGACGCCGTCCTGGAGGCCTTCCCGCGCGTCGCCCTGTACGAGATCTACGGCTCCACCGAGGCGGGGGCGGTGACGAACATCCGCCATCGCCCCGGCGGCCCCGTGGGCAGCGTCGGCCACCCAGGCCTGGCGCAGGAGGTGCGAATCCTCGGCCCCGACCGGAAGGAGCTCGCGCCGGGGGAGGTGGGGGAGATCTTCTCCCGCGGCCCCACCCTCATGGACGGCTACTACAAGGACCCGGAGGCGACGGCGGCGGCCATGCACGACGGCTTTCTGAGCGTGGGCGACATGGGACGCAAGGACGCCGACGGGCGGGTGTACGTCGTGGACCGCAAGGCGGACATGATCATCACTCGGGGGGAGAACGTCTACCCCACGGAGGTGGAGGACGTGATCCTTCGCGCCCCCGGCGTCCTGCACGTGGCCGTCGTGGGCGTGCCCGACGAACTGCGCGGCGAGGCGATCCGCGCCTTCGTCGTGCCCCGACCGGACGGCCCCGCCCCCGACGTCGACCTCATCCAACGCCTGTGCCGCGAGCACCTGGCCGACTACAAGTGGCCGCGCAGCATCGAGATCGTCCCCGAGCTGCCCCTCGGGCCCACGGGCAAGGTGCTGCGCCGGGCCGTGCGCGCCCCCTTCTGGCAGGGACGCGAGCGTCCGATCTGAGGGCCGGGGCCCTCAGGCGCGCGGACCGTCCCATTCCCCCTCGCTCCCCGCCGACCAGAGCGAGCGCAGATCGGGTGGCAGTTGCGCCATGGCCTTGTCCACCTGCCCGGGGGAGACGGCGTCGCGCAGCACGTCGAGCACCACGCGGGCGTGATAGGCGGCCTCCGGCCGCTCCGCCTCCTCCCGCCGCGCCACCGTCCGGAGCCAGGTGTCCAGGTCGCGCGTCTCCAGGCCCTCGCGCCGCCGCCGCAGATGGGCGCCCAGCTCGGGCGGCAGCTGGGCGGCCAGGTCGTCCGCTGCGCCCGCGGTAAGCCGCTCCCCCAGCGTCTCCAGCGTGGCGCGCGTCGCCGCCTCCGCCGCCTGCCGCGTGGCCATGCGGCCTCTGTGCTGGACCTGCCCGATGAACTCGTCGTAGCGCATGCCCCCGCCCCCCTTGCGTGCCGGCGGTAGCATGCCCGCATGGAGCAGGGGCATGCGGGGAGTCGCTAGCGAGCGCCGGCGGCGGCGGCCACGCCCTCCCCGCCGGGTGCGGCTGCGCGGGGGGCGGCGATGCGGGCCTTGGCGTAAGTGCGGTAGGTGGCCACGACCTCCACCCGCACGCGCTGACCGACGTGTGCCGCACCGTTCTCGATGTCGAGGACGTACCCCTCGACCCGGGCGATGCCGTTCTGCGGGTGCACGGCGTGCGGTTCCTCCACCCGCACCTCCAGCGTTTCGCCCACGCTCACCGGCCGAGCCCGGCGTTCCACCTCGGCCCGGGTCCCCAAGGCGATGACGGTGACCGCGTCGGGTCGCGCCTGGGCGGAACCGCGCACGAAGATCGCCCTCCCCGTCTCGCGCTCGAATTCCTTGAGGTTGCTTCCTCCCGCCCCGATGAGGACGGCGGCCACCGCCGGATGGACCTCGACGAGGATCGCCTCGGCGTCGCTGCGCCGGAACTCGGCCTTGATCAGGCGGCGTACGCGCTGACTCATGGTTTCCTCGGACATGACGCGCCCCCGCCCGTCGCAGTACGGGCAGGTCTTGAGCAGGGTCGCCTCCAGTCCCGCCCCCACCTTCTTGCGCGTCATCTCCACCAGGCCGAGCTGGGTCAAGCCCAACACGTGCACCTTCGTGCGGTCCCGCTTCACCGCCTGCGACAGGCGCTCGAGCACCTCTCGCTGGTCCTCCGAGCGGTCCATGTCGATGAAGTCGACGATGATGATACCCGCGATGTCCCTGAGGCGGATCTGACGGGCGATCTCGTCTGCCGCCTCGAGGTTGGTGTGGAGAACCGTGTCGGCGAGCGACGTGCTGCCCACGTACTTACCCGTGTTCACATCGATGGTCGTGAGCGCCTCGCTCTGGTCGATCACCAGGTAGCCGCCCGACTTCAGCCATACCTTGGCGCGCAGGAGTTTGTCGATCTCACCTTCCACCTTGTGGGCGTCGAACAGGTTGCCGCCCTTGCCGCTCCAGAAGCGGATGCGTCGTTTGAGCTCGGGCGACATCACCTCGGCCAGCTCGAGCATGCGCCGGTACTCGTGGTGGTTGTCGACCACCACGCGCGACACCTCTTCCGTCAGTAGGTCGCGCACCACCCGAAAGGTGAGGCCCATGTCGCGGTGCAGGAGGGCGGGGGCCTCGGCCGTGCGCGCCCGTTCCCGGATGCGCTCCCACAGGCGCGTGAGGAAAGCCATGTCCTGGGCGATCTCCGCGTCGCTGTGGCCTTCGGCCACGGTGCGCACGATCACGCCCGTGTGCGCCGGCCTCAGCTCTTCCGCCAACTGGCGCAGACGGGCGCGCTCGCGCTCGTCGGCGATGCGCCGCGAAACGCCCACGTAGTCCATGGTGGGCGCCAGCACCAGGTAGCGGCCCGGCAGGCTGAGGTTCGTGGTGACGCGCGGGCCCTTGGTGCCCACCGCCTCCTTGGCCACCTGCACGATGATCTCCTGACCCGGGCGCACGAGTTCCTGAATGCTGCGCCTTCCCTGCCCGGCGGGCGGCGGAAGACCGCCCTCGTCGGGGTCGTCCGCCTCCCCCTCCCCTTCCGCCTCGGGCCGGTCCTCGCCGTCGCCGCCGTCGCCCGCGGGGAATACCGCGCCCGCATCGCCCGCGTACAGGAAGGCGTTGCGCTCGTACCCGATGTGCACGAACGCCGCCTCCATGCCCGGCAGGACGGTGTCCACCCGGCCCTTGTAGATGTTGCCGGCGATGCGCTGGGCCATGGGGCGCTCGATGAGGAGCTCCGCCAACTGCCCGTCCTCCAGGACGGCGACGCGCACCTCCATCGGCTCGACATTGACCAAGATCTGGCGATCCAAAACGCTCGGCCTCCTCGGTCACGCCCGCACCGGGGTCCGACGATGCCGGTCAACAGCGGTGGCCCCATGATATCCCTCTCCAGCGCGCGGCAACAACCCGCCTCGGCGGCGGGCGGGCCAGGGCGTCCGCCAAGGTGGCCCGCGGCCCCAGCCGCTCCATCGCCTCCGCCAGGGCGACCTCGTCGAGGCAGCCCAGGCGCCTGCCCTCCCCGTCCACCACCCGCACTTCGTGGTAGGCGCGGGGCGCCATGGCCCGCCACACGGTGAGGAGGGGCACGTCCGGTCCTGCCACCAGGACGCGACCGGCGAGGACGGCGCCGCGCGCCAGCGCCGCCCGCCGCCGCGCCGCCGCCACCGTGCGAGCATAGGCGCCGCTTCCCACCTCCCGGCCGGCGGCCAGGGCGAGAAAGGCGCCGAACACGCCCACGTCCGCCACGCGCAGACCCAATGCCAGGCCCAACGCCGCCCCGGCCGCCAGTGCGACTCCCAACCCCTGGCCCGCCCGCGCCAAGGCGTGCGAGGCGACCGCCATGCCGAAGCGCTCGGCCAGGTGGGCGCGCACCGCCTGGCCTCCGTCCAGGGGAAGGACGGGGACCAGGTTGACGAGGCCCAGGGCAAGGTTGGCGTCGAGCCACAGCCCCAGGCGCCCACCCGCGCCCCAGGCCGGGGGGCCGTGCCGGAGGGCGTACGCCGCCACGGCCGCGAGGGCAAGGCTGGCGGCAGGGCCGGCCAGAGCCACCGGCATGAGGCGCCCGCGTTCCACGACCTCCAGGCCTTCGACCTGGGCCACACCGCCGAACGGGTGGAGGACGACGCGCACCACCGCCACCTCCTCGGCGGCGGCCGCAGCCAGATGGCCGAGCTCGTGCAAGAGCAAGGCGGCGGCGAAGATCACCGTCTCCGGCCCCCACCCCAGGGCGATCGCCAAGGCGCCGCCCGCCACCAGCCATGGGTCGAGGCGGATCTCCGCCCCCAACAGACGCCCCAGCGTCACGCGGGGGGACCGAGGAAGAGGGGGCTGAGGGGATCGACCGGCACGCCCCCCACGCGTACCTCCATGACGAGATGGGCCACGCCCCCGGGACCTGCGGCCGGCACCCGGCCGAGCGTCTGGCCGCGTCGGATGGTCTCACCCGGCCGCACCGCCACATCCCCCACACCCAGCAGGGAGACGGTCACCCCCTGCCGACCGGCCACGGCGATCTCCACCTCCGCCCCCACCGCCGGACCGTCCCGGACGGCCACGACGCGTCCAGCGGCGGGGGCGACCACCGGCGCCCCCGCCACCGCCCCCAGGAGCAGGCCGTCCATGCGAGTCTGCCGGCCCGTCAGGGGGTCCACGCCGGTGCCGAACGGCTGGAGGATGGCCCCCGACACCGGGTAGCGCATGGGCGGCGAGGGAACGGGCGGCGTGCGCACCATGCTTCCGCCGCTCACGGGCGGCCATCGCCAACCGCGTCCGTCCAGCCCCGCGCGGGCGAAGGCCTCCAGGGCGCGCAACCATGCGAGCACGCGGGGAGGGTCGCCCACCGGCTCTCCCGCCGCCTGCGCCACCACCGCCCGCACGCGCGCCGGCACCGGACCCGGCGCCGCCCGCGCCGCCATGAGGGCCACGGCGGCGAGAACGGCGACGCCCCACGCCCAGCCGCCGCCCCCGCGCCCCCGTTCGCCCCATCGGCCCGCCACGGCGTCCTCCCCCCGGACCCGTTCTCGGCCAAGCCTATGCCGCCCGGCGGGGGGCGAGAACGGCCGCATGCGCCGGGGACGGGGTGCGTACCGATGCACGGGGGTGGATGGGACGGGGAAGGACATGGCCGTCCTCGTGGCCGTCACGCTCGCCGCGTGGGCGGTATGGGGGGTCATCCTCAAGCTCGCCCTACGCCACGGCGACGCCTACGCCCTCATCCTGTGGTCGAGCTTCTTCTCCCTCTTCATGTTGCCCGCCAACTGGCTCGTGCTGCGTCACCTTCGGGTCACGCCTCGGGCCGAGCCCGGCCTCCTCCTTTGGGCGGCGCTGGGGGTGGCGGTATCCGGCGTGGCGGTGTGGACCTACCCCCTCGCCCTGGCGCGCGGTTCGGCCGGCCTCGTCACCGCCCTCACGGCCGGGTATCCCGCCGGCACGCTCCTGTTGGCCGCCGTCTTCTTGGGCGAACGGCCCACGCTCCCCCAGGTGGGCGGCGTCCTCCTCACCGCCGCCGGGCTCCTGCTCCTGGGCCGGTGAACGCGACGCGCCCGGCGGTCAGCGCGCGGGCGGCGCCTCCCCGTCGCCCCGCGCCGGGGCGACGGGCGCCGCCGCCGTCCCGCCC